>JAUNOF010000174.1 GCA_030537215.1 Lachnospiraceae bacterium | reverse complement strand
TCCTCTTGCAAGCAAGCTTGCATCGGATTTCCGACCTTTTGACCCTGGTATCATAATATTCTACTGATATGTTTTTAATATTCCTTTTTAACCTGGAAAACATATGTTATAATGGTTTTCGCCGGTGTCTGGCCTGCCGGGTCTGGCAAGTGTGTCCCATATCCAGTACCCCGGGGGAATCTGCAGCATATCATATAGGATGAGCGGTCAGTGCTTTTTGTCTGCTGCAGCAAAAACAGCAAAGCCAAAACCGGTCAAGGAAAAACACAAGGTTATTAAGGGGAGAACGAACATGATTTTAAAGGATATTTGGTTAGATGTAAAAGCAGTACAGGCCAGAGACCCTGCGGCAAGAAGTGCTCTGGAGGTGCTGCTTTTATATCAGGGCGTCCATGCACTGATCTGGCATCGGTTTGCCCACTGGTTTTATAAGCATAAGATGTTTTTTATTGCGCGCCTCATCTCTCAGATCAGCCGCTTCTTCACGCTGATCGAGATCCATCCGGGAGCAGAATTGGGGCATGGGATCTTGATCGATCACGGCTGCGGCGTGGTGATTGGAGAAACCACTGTGGTGGGGGACAATTGTACCATTTACCAGGGCGTAACCCTGGGAGGTGTGGGCTTAAATAAGGGGAAACGTCATCCTACCTTAGGAAATAATGTAACGGTAGGCTGCGGTGCCAAGATCTTAGGTGCCTTTGAAGTAGGCGATAATTGTTCCATTGCTGCCAATGCAGTTCTGTTAAAGCCTCTGGAGGATAATGTAACTGCCGCAGGTATCCCGGCCCGTCCGGTAAAGAAGGATGGGGTTAAGATCCCAACCAACCGTGTGGTGCATTCTGAGGAGATCGAGAAGCTGGAGGCAAGGATCGCCTGTCTGGAGAAGGAATTGAATGAGCTGAGAAGGAAGAAAAAGGCAGAGGAGAAGGCTGCGGAGAATTCGGAAAAGGCAGCTAAGTAAGAGAGATATAAGAAGGAATAGAAAAGAGGATATGCAGGTGCAGCAGGCCGGCAGTCCTCTTTTCTTTTACCGCAGGTTACTTTGCATGATTCCCCCTCTTTCCGCATACACTTTTTTATAGAAATCAGGAAGGCGGGCCAAGTGTTATGGAATTAGTGCGAAAACAAATACATATGAACCGGATGAAAGGCAGAGCATCCACACAGATTACCCTGGATGACGATTTCATTGTTCCGGACACCATGGATGACATGGCGCAGGTGCTGCTGCAGACAGGCGACATAACCGTGGAGGCAGTGAAGCCGATGACAGAAAAGGTTCAGATCAAAGGCAAGCTGGACTTCCAGGTGCTGTATCAGAAGGAGGAAGGCGGACTTCAGGCGCTGGCCGGATCCATTCCCTTTGATGAAATGGTCAATGTTCCTGGATTAAGTGACCGGGACGATGTGAACGTAAGCTGGAATCTGGAAGATCTGAAGGCGGATATGATCCATTCCAGGAAGCTGGGAGTAAAGGCGTTGGTTGGATTTCTGGTTCAGGTAGAAATCCTGGCAGAGGAGACGGCTGCCGCAGATGTGGACAGGGAGCCGCAGGATGCTGTACAGGTGCGGACGGAACCGGTGGAGATCGCATCCATTGCTGTACGGCGGCGGGATACCTACCGGATCCAGGAGGAGGTCACCCTGCCGGCCAATAAGCCAAATGTGGACCGGCTCCTGTGGAAGGAAATGGGGCTTCGGGGCATCAATGTGCGGCCAATGGACAGAAAGCTGTACGTCAGCGGAGAGTTGATGATTTTTCTGCTGTACCAGGGGGAGGGGGAGAATACGCCGGTTCAGTGGCTGGAGGAGAGCATCCCTTTCTCTGGCGAGCTGGAGCTTGCAGAAAGCTCTGAGGATCTGGTTCCCATGATTCATGTGCGGATCGCACACAAGGAGCTGGAGGCGAAACCGGATTATGACGGCGAGATGCGGGAATTTGGCCTGGATGCCGTACTCGATCTGGATATCCGCCTGTATCAGGAGGAGGAAGCCACACTGCTTCGTGACTTATATTCTACCAGGGAGGAGCTGCAGCCTATTACCCAGACTGCAGAATTTCAGAAGATTTTGGCGAAAAATGCCTGCAAGTGCAAGGTTGCTGAAAAGGTGTCTTTGAATGACAGTAATTCTGTTCTTCAGATCTGCAGAAGTGATGGGGCTGTCAAGCTGGATGAGGTTTCGGTTCAGGAGGATGGACTGCTTTTAGAAGGGGTGCTGGAGGTTTCTTTGCTTTATCTGACCAGTGATGACAGCGCTTCGATCCAGGCAGAAAGCTTTACTCTGCCGTTTCAGTGCAGTGCCACTGCAGGCGGGGTGGATGAAACCAGTATTTACCAAATCATTCCAGGGCTGGAGCAGATGACTGCTGTTATGATGGGCGGCAATGGAGTGGAGATCAAAGCCGTGATCAATCTGGAGGTGCTTGTACAGCAGCCGGTGAGACAGCCGGTGATCACTGGAGTGGAGCGGCAGCCGCTGGATCTGGAGAAGCTTCAAAAGCTGCCGGGAATCGTGGGCTACATTGTGCAGCCGGAGGATGATCTGTGGGGGATCGCAAAAAAATTTCATACCACCATGGATACGGTGATGCAGACAAATGAATTGGCAGACGGGCAGGTGAAGGCTGGGCAGAAGCTGATTCTGGTAAAAGAGATTGGAAACACGCACGATTTTTCAAATTTGTGATATACTAATATCAGAAGAAAATAAGAAGCTGCTTGTGCGGGGAGAAGCAGGATCCTTTCCCACATAAGCAGCAGGCAGCAGAGGCTGGTTTGCGCATTCGGCCAATGCTTTTTCATAGATACAGGTAGGAGCTTTTGCCCCAGCAATATGGGCAGAAGGGATATCTGGGCGGCAGCGCGTATTGCAAGACGTGGAGGCCGTTTACATAAAATTAGAAGAGCCTGCCAAACCTTCATGATGCGGTAGGGCGTCTGTGGCTGGCGCGTCAGGGTTTAAAATTAGGAAAGGTGAATGACAGAGAGAACTATGGAGAAACAGGGAAAAAATACAGGCAAAAAGAAAGCCGCAGAAAGGGAAGCAGAGGCAGAAGCGGAAAATGTAACCTATCTTCTCCAATGTGCGGACGGAACGCTTTACTGCGGCTGGACCAATCATCTGGACAAGCGTGTGAAGGCGCATAATCAGGGGAAAGCAGCCAAGTATACAAAGCCCCGCAGGCCGGTGACGCTGGTATATTATGAGGTATTTGCAACGAAGGAGGAAGCGATGCGCCGGGAAGCGGCAATCAAGAAGCTGAGCAGGAGGGAGAAACTGGAGCTGGTGGCAAAAAACAGACAGGCTGACAGGTTCCCGTAAGGATTATGGGAACCTGTCAGCCTGCCTGCTGTCCGAAACAAACGATCCGGATAAAACAACCTCCACTATGCCACAAACTGATACATCATAATATAATGACAAAGACTTCCGCCCATTACAAATAAATGAAAGATCTCATGGGATCCGAAATTCTTATGCCGGGAATTAAAAATCGGCAGCTTCAATGCATAAATGATTCCGCCCACCGTATAAATGATCCCGCCTGCCAGCAGCCATCCAAACCCGGCTCTGGGCAGTGCATGGACGATTCGGGTAAAGGCCAGAATGCAGACCCAGCCCATGGCAATGTAAATAAAAGAAGAAAACCATTTCGGGCATGTGATCCAGAATGCCTTGATCAGAATGCCCACAGCCGCGATTCCCCATACCAGTGCCAGAAGATTCCAGCCGGTTTTATCTCCCAATACAACCATACATACCGGGGTATATGTGCCGGCAATCAGGATGAAAATCATCATATGGTCAATTTTCCGGAGGATCTTGTTGATTTTTGGTGAAATATCCAGAGTATGGTAGATCGTGCTGGCAGCATACAGCAGGATCATGCTGGTGATAAAGACAGAGAGAGCAGCCAGATGGGTCCAGTCCGGCTCTCTGGAAGCTTTTGCCAGTAACGGGGTAGCCGCTATGATAGCGCCGATCATGGCGATGAAGTGAGTGATTGCACTTCCAGGGTCTTTAATGTGTAGCTTCATGAGAATACCTCCTTATTTGCTGAAATTTATAAAAAGTAATCAGAAGATGCGGTTCTTTTGTGGATTATTAATAACTATTATATGTAGTATTTAAAACTACATTCATTTGTTATTAATACTATACACCTGTTTTTCAGATTATGCAAGTGTTTTGTGATTAAGTTTTCATGGAAAAGTCGGTTTCGATGTAGTAAGATAGTGGACAGGTAATGAGTCAGTAGGTCTGCGCGCTTGCATCAGATCGAAGGCAGGAAGGAATGAAATCAGGATATGACGCTGAATATATTATATGAAGATCCAGAGCTTATTGTTGTGGAAAAGCCATCAGGAGTGGAAGCCCAGGCATCCAGAGGCTTTGAGGCAGATATGGTAAGCCAGCTTCAAAACTATATCATGGGCCGCAGCAGTGGGGATAAACACAAGATATACACAAAGTTATCCACCGATTGGGGAAAACTATCCACAAAATCAGGGCAAAATATGGTGAAAAAGGGTGAAAAATGTCGTCCGCCTTATGTGGCAGTTATCCACAGACTGGATAAGCCGGTGTCCGGCGTGATGGTGTATGCCAAAACCCAGAAGGCCGCTGCACACTTAAGTTTTCAGGTAAAGAATGGCCAGATGGACAAGATTTATTACGCTGTAGTATGTGGAAAACCTGTGGATAATGTGGGTAACTATGTGGATTACCTGAGGAAAGATGGGAACAGCAACCGCTCTGAGATTGTGGATAAATCGGATCCAGATGGAAAACGGGCGGAACTGGAGTATCAGGTGGTGGAAAGCATCTTACGGGACGGCAGGGAAGTTTCCCTGGTGCGGATTCATCTGCTGACCGGGCGGCATCATCAGATCCGGGTCCAGTTCGCCGGGCATGGGACGCCGCTGTGGGGAGATAACCGGTATCATCCTGACTTTGCTTCTGGGACATGCCGAGGCACCATTGCGCTGTGCGCCGCCAGTCTTACCTTCACCCATCCTTCCACTGGAAAGCGGATGACTTTTGAGATGAAGCCTAAGGGCGCAGCCTTTGGCTGGTTTGGCAGAGAAGGAAAATAAGAGGTATATTTTTTTCCATTGGACACATACTAGCAGAGTACAAAAGCAATACATGAAAACAGAAACAGGTGAGTCCATGGGTAAGCCAAATAAGAAACTGAAGAAGCTGATCATAACAACAGGAATTGCGCTGGGGGTGTATGCAGGATTAAAGTACCTGCTGCCCCTCGCAATTCCTTTTTTCATTGCGCTGGGTCTGGCACAGCTGCTGCGTCCTTGGGCTCAGTGGCTGCAGGAAAGGCTGCGGGTTACTGTGCGGGGGAGGAGTTTTACTCTGCCCCTGGGCTTGCTGGGAGGGATTCTCCTAGTTGGAGCCGGGATTCTCCTGGGGACTTTTGGATGGCTGGTGGGTGGAAAACTGATCCGGGAAGGAGAACTTTTGTTAAGAAATCTGCCCCAGCTTATGGTGGAAGCGGATATCCTGCTGACCGGATGGTGCAGGCAGGTGGAAGCGGCTCTCCATCTGGAAGCGGACTGTATGATTCGGTTAGTTCAAGAGCTGCTGCGAAGCCTGGTCAGCCAGGCAGCAGACCGGGTGATGCCGTATATCATGGGAAATTCCATGGTCTGGATGAAGGCAATGGTCAATGGAATGATTTTGCTGGCTGTTATCTTTTTCGGCACGGTGCTTGCGCTTCAGGAGAATGAGGCAATTGGGCAATATTTCCGCAGATCTGCTTTCCATGAGGAATATGTGCAGATGGGGCGGATCCTTAAGGTGGTGGGGGCAGCATACGGAAAGACACAGCTTTTGATTCTGGCAGGAACCATCCTCATATGTACCGGGGGACTGTTTCTGATGGGAAATCCTTATTATGGGCTTTTAGGGATCCTGATCGGACTTTTGGATGCTCTGCCCTTTATCGGAACGGGAACGATCTTATTTCCCTGGGCGGCAGTCTGCTTTCTGCAGGGGAATGGCGGGCAGGGAGCGGTGCTGCTCGCTATTTACCTGATATCCTATCTTCTTCGTCAGATCATGGAGTCTAAGATGATGGGGGCAAAGGCGGGGCTTTCTCCCTTTTTGACTCTGGCGGCAATCTATGTTGGGCTTCAGTTGTTTGGGATTCCCGGGGTCATTCTGGGGCCTCTGGGATTTTTGATTATCCG
>JAUNOF010000173.1:1289-6217 GCA_030537215.1 Lachnospiraceae bacterium | reverse complement strand
TTTATTTGCATTTATAACATTGCTGCTGTTTGTCAGAATACCAGATATTGTAAAGGAAGATCAGAATGCAGCTTTCAATGAAATTGCCGGAAGTATCAAGGAGGCAGCTTCGTATTTGAAAACAAATCAGGGAATTTTGGTACTTCTGTTGATGTATAGTGTATTGGAATTCATGGGGGCTATTTCCTTTGATAGTATGTATTCTCCATTGATTCTTGCCCGAACAGGTAATGATGAAATGGCAGTTGGAACAATAGCTGCGTTTATGGCTGCAGGATGCCTGGCTGCAAGTATTATGCTGACAATTATGAAACAGTCCAAAAGAAAACTATCAATGATGTATGTGGGAAGTTTTATGTGTCTTGTAGGAATCGCTCTATTTGGTATGGGGAGAAATATGGAGCAGTGGTGTGTGGTCGTATTCTTTGGATGCTTTGGAGCACCAATTTATTCTACCTATCAAACAGTCATATTACGGGAAAAGGTACCCACTTCTATGCAAGGAAGGATGTTTTCTCTGCAGGGAATGATTACAGGAATGCTTGCTCCTGTTGGATATTTGTCAGGTGCATTATTGGCAGATTATATCTGTGAACCATTTATGCAAAAAAATGATAAGGTGCAGCAGCTTTTATCTGTGTTTGTTGGTCAGGGAAAAGGCTCTGGCATTGGATTAATATTTGCTGCGGCGGGGCTCACTGGCATTCTCTTTCTTGTAGTTTTAAGTCAAAATAGAAAAATAAAGGAATTGGATGATATTGAAATCCGGTAAACTTTTTTATTTGCACATGGGAACCATCTGCATCCCGGTGTATGTCGGATGGACGCTTCTGGATGAAGTGGTGGTGAACGCACAGGCAAGCCTTGTGAAAGATACGTCTTATAAGGGATTGCGGAAGGTGAGTTTTACGTTGCAGGACAAAAACCACGCATTGCAAAAATATCCGGAGCGTGATAGGATAAATAAAATATTGCAGCGAGGTGATTGAGTTGGAATCAGCAGAAAAGATAAGAAAGATCAGGGAACAGACAGGATTATCCAGAAAAGATTTTTCAATACATGTTGGAATTCCTCTGAGAACGATGAAGGATTGGGAGGCAGGGCGCAGGAGACCGCCGGAATATGTGCCACGATTGATTGAGTATCAATTAAAGTATGAACAATTGATCGAGAAAACGCAAAGTGAGGAGCAGGATGCAGAAAAACAACGAGATTGTAATTTTTGAAACGGAAGATAATCAGGTGAGATTACCTGTAACTGTGGAAGATGAGACAGTATGGCTGACTCAGGCACAAATGGTTGAGCTATTTCAAAGAGATGTTTCAGTCATTTCCAGACATATCAGGCATGTGTTTAAAGAAAATGAAGTAGAAGAAAAAAGCAATTTGCATTTTTTGCAAATTCCAAATTCAGATAAACCGGTAGCCTTTTATAGCCTTGATGTAATCATCTCTGTTGGTTATCGTGTGAAATCAAAACGTGGTGTAGAATTTCGCCGTTGGGCCAACTCCGTATTAAAACAGTACATATTGAAAGGTTATGCGGTGAATGATAATCGTATCAAACAACTAGGAGAAGTGATACGGATTATGAAAAGGACGGAGAATGAACTGGATAGCAAACAAGTGCTTTCTGTAATTGAAAAGTATAGCAATGCACTAGATTTGCTGGATTCCTACGATCATCAGAACATGACTCGGCCGGAAGGGAGTGAAACAACATATGTTCTTCAATATGAAGAATGTATAGAGGTAATTCAGAGTATGCGCTTTGGTGATGAATCGGATCTGTTTGGTAAAGAAAAAGATGATTCCTTCAAAGGCAGTATTGGCAATATTTATCAGTCTTTTGGCGGAGTGGATATTTATAAATCATTGGAAGAAAAAGCAGCCAATCTTTTATACTTTGTAACGAAGAATCATGGCTTTTTTGATGGAAATAAAAGAATTGCAGCAACGATGTTTTTGTATTTTTTAGATAAGAACAATGCGTTGTTTGTAGATGGAAAAAAGAAGATAGAGGATTCAACATTGGTTGCCCTTACAATAATGGTTGCTGAATCAAGGCCAGAAGAAAAAGAAATGATGATCAGCGTGATCATGAATTGTATGCAATAAAAATGTAGATCGCAGCAATCAAGAATGAAAAAGGCTTTATCCGCATTTATGCGGCTTCTGGCGTTTCGCAAACGCCTATTACTAAAAAACGAAAAGGAGACAATACACATGTTAAAAATAGGATGCCACTTATCTTCATCAAAAGGATATGAGGCAATGGGAAAAACCGCGGTTTCTATCAAAGCAGATACCTTTCAGTTTTTTACCAGGAATCCCAGAGGAACACGGGCCAAGGCGATCAAGGAGGAGGATGTAAAGAACTTTCTGGAGCTGGCAGACAGGGAGGGGATCACTCCGATTCTGGCTCATGCGCCATATATTTTAAATGCCTGCTCCAAGGATGAAGGTCTCAGGGAACTTGCCAGAGACACCATGGCGGATGATCTGCTCCGCATGGAGCATACTCCAGGAAACATGTATAATTTCCACCCCGGCTGTCATGTAGGACAGGGCGTGGAAGCTGGCATCGCCTACATTGCAGATATGATGAATCAAATCCTGAAGCCGGAGCAGCATACGGTGATGCTGCTGGAAACCATGGCCGGAAAGGGAAGTGAGATTGGCGGACGGTTTGAGGAGCTGCGGGAGATCATTGACCGGGTGGAGCTGAAGGATCATGTAGGAGTCTGCCTGGATACCTGCCATATCTGGGATGGAGGTTATGATATTGCAGAGCATCTGGACCAGGTGGTGGCAGAGTTTGACCAGGTGATCGGGTTGGAGAAGCTGAAGGCAATCCATCTAAATGACAGCATGAATCCCCTGGGGGCAAGGAAGGACCGGCATGCAAAGATCGGAGAAGGCCATATCGGATATGAGGCTCTGGCACGGGTTGTGCGGCATCCGAAGCTTCGGAGCCTGCCTTTTTATCTGGAAACTCCCAATGAGCTGGATGGGTATGCAAGGGAGATTGAAATGATGCGGGAAGCCTGGGAGAAACAAGACTGAAGCAAATTTGATGGAAAAAATTGGTGTACAAATTAAGTGAAAAACAGTATAATGAAATCAATGGAGGAGAGGAATGGGTCAGGGAGCAGGAACGATTGTTATTTTGCTTGCGGCTCTTCTGATCGGAGGGGAGGTACTGGTTCTTTGGATCAGGAAAAAGGTGCGGCAGGTCTCCAGAGCAGCCTTTGGCACGGATTCCATTGCAGAGGGAATCCGCAGGCAGGAGGAGCGTCTGGCGTTGACGCCCAAGTCGGTGTCTGGAATGACTGGGATTTATCTGCCGCAGATTCAGAGAGATTTTCCGGAAATTTCCCTGGAGGAACTGGTGCAGAAATCAGAGAATCTGCTGAAGGGAATGCTGGCTGCGGTGGAATTGCAGGATCTGAGTCTGCTTCCGAATGCTTCAGAGGATTTGTACAGCCAGGTCAGGCTGCGGATGGAGGATGATAAGCGGCAGGGGATTCGGGAGCATTTTCACGGGATGAAGATTCACCGAACAGAGATATCCCGGTACCAGAAGCAGAAGGGATGCTGTGTCCTTACCTTTCAGTCTGCTGTGGAGTATGAATATTGGACGGAAACCGCCTTAAGCCATATTCCGGCGAAGGGAAGCATTCAGCAGCAGAAGAATGGGCGGAGAAGGCTGATGACGCAGACACGGTATGAGATGGATTGGATGTACGTTCAGGATGCTTCTTTGGCGCAGACGAAGGGTACCGCGGCAGCGGTGACTTGTCCCCAGTGCGGTGCGCCGGTTACAAAACTTGGAAGTAAATATTGTGAATATTGCGGTTCAGCAGTAGAACCGGTGAATATACGGGGCTGGTCTTTAAACCGGATCCGGGAGTGCTGAGAAATCAGAAGGGCGGATTTGAGAGGCGTGCCTGACAGAGCCAGAGTTAGAATCATTGAAGGAGGAATTGGATATGGGAATTTTAAAAGCAGCAATGAATGCCATCGGCGGGTCCCTGGCGGACCAGTGGCTGGAAGTGATCGAGCCGGGAGATATGGGAGATCAGACCGTATTTGCAGCTGGTGTGAAAACCAGGCGGGGCGCCAATGTGAAGGGAACAGAAAACACAGTTTCCAATGGTTCTGTGATCCATGTGTATCCAAACCAGTTTATGATGCTGGTAGACGGAGGAAGAGTGGTGGATTATACTGCAGAAGAGGGGTATTATACCGTCAATCATTCTTCTCTGCCCTCTTTGTTTAACGGCCAGTTTGGTGATTCGTTAAAGGAATCCTTTAACCGGATCCGGTATGGCGGGGCAACGCCTACAGCCCAGAAAGTATTTTACATAAATTTACAGGAAATCAAGGGAATTAAGTTTGGGACTCGGAATCCCATCAATTATTTTGACAATTTCTACAATGCCGAGCTGTTTTTGCGGGCTCATGGAACTTATTCCATTAAGATCACAGACCCTCTGCTGTTTTATGCAGAGGTGATTCCGAAAAATGCAGATCATGTGGAGATCAGTTCCATTAATGAGCAGTATCTGGCTGAGTTTCTGGAGGCGCTGCAAAGCTCCATCAACCAGATGTCGGCGGATGGCATCCGGATCTCCTATGTTTCCTCCAAAGGCAGAGAGCTTGGAAAATATATGGCAGATACGTTGGATGAGGACTGGCGGAAGCTTCGAGGTATAGAAGTCCAGTCGGTGGGCGTTGCCAGCATTTCCTATGATGAGGAATCCCAGCGTCTGATCAATCTCCGCAACCAGGGCGCTATGCTCAGTGATCCTACGATCCGGGAAGGCTATGTGCAGGGGGCCATTGCAGAAGGCCTTAAAAATGCCGGATCCAATGCCAATGGAGCCATGGCTGGATTTATGGGGATGGGAATGGGAATGCAGAC
>JAUNOF010000173.1:0-1189 GCA_030537215.1 Lachnospiraceae bacterium | reverse complement strand
CAGCCCAGTGGACCTGCAGCTGCGGCAACGTAAATAAAGGAAAATTCTGCAGTGAATGCGGCAGCCCCAGGCCATGATGCAAACCCATGATGAAGAGAAGATAATTGTCCCCGCCTCTGGCGGCGGCCTGGGGTGAAAAACATCAGCAGAAAGGAATGTGGTATATGGCTACGATCACATGGAAATGTCCCAACTGCGGCGGAGGGCTGATCTTTGATCCAAAAACGCAGAACTATAAATGTGAATATTGTCTGTCTGATTTTACATTGGAGGAGCTGGAGCAGACGGAGGAAGGAAAGAGAGCAGAGCAGGGAAATCAGGAGAGGGATGGAGCAGAAGGACAGAACCAGGGAAATCAGGAAGCCCTGGTCTACACCTGTCCGAGCTGCGGAGCACAGATCGTGACAGATGAAACCACAGCAGCCACCTTTTGCTATTACTGCCATAATCCAGTAGTCCTGGAGGGACGGCTGGATGGGAGCTACCAGCCAGATTATGTGGTGCCCTTTGCCATTGACCGGAAGCAGGCAGAGGAGATCTTTGGCCGGTGGATCGGCCGGAAGCGGTATGTGCCCTCTGATTTTTATTCGAAGAAGCAGATCGAATCCATGACAGGCGTATATTTTCCTTACTGGCTGTACAGCTGCCGGGTAGAGGGTGAGCTGGATGCAGAGGGGACGAAGCTGCGCATGTGGGATGCGGGGAATCTTCGCTATACGGAGCGGAAGATCTACCATGTCAGCCGCCGGGGACAGATGCCGGTGAACCATGTATCCAGAAATGCCTTGAAAAAGGCAAACTCCAGGCTTTCAGAAGGGGTTCTTCCCTTTCAGATGGAGGGCCTGAAGCCCTTCCAGATGGGCTATCTGGCCGGTTTTCAGGCAGAAAAGCGGGATATGGAACGGCAGGAGCTTACCGCGGAGGTGGAGCAGGAGGTTCGGGAGTTTGCCCTGTCCAGCCTGCAAAGCAGCGCAGATGGCTATTCCAGCCTGAATGTACAGAAGCAGAGAGCAGAGATCCAGGATGCCCAGTGGCATTACGGCCTTTTTCCGGTGTGGACCCTGACCTACAGAGGGCCAAAGGATGGGAAGATCTATTATTTTGCCTTAAATGGGCAGACTGGCAAGGTGTGCGGGGAGGTTCCGGTTGACAGAGGGAAGCTGAGTGTTTTGTTCCTGTCAGTGTTCCT
>JAUNOF010000172.1 GCA_030537215.1 Lachnospiraceae bacterium | reverse complement strand
TTCCCAGCACAGGCATATCTTTCCTTCAACTGGTAAAATCAGCGGACGGATATGGGCTGCTGGGACAGCATTTATTCTGATGCGCTATGTGGTGCCCCATCCGGCATGCCTTCCAGCAGATGCCTGTAATGCATGTCCCCCTTTCTTTTAACCAGGTAATAAAATATCGTTCCGTTCCAATTTACTCAGCAAGGCAGGCATTCACCCACGTAATAAAGTTATCTGTAGAATTTCCTGTCCGCTCTGCCATGGTGTGTCCCATGCCCCATACGGTTTCAAAGTCTACCTGGCGCCCATAATTTTCCAAAGCCAGATTAAGATTTATTTCTGTTGACAGGGCAGTGTCTCCCTGGGTGATGCCAGTGCGGATCCGCCAGTATGCTGCTACATTTGACGTCTGATAGCCCTGGTAGTAATCGCATAGATAATACATGGGATTGTACATATCCACGCGCACATCGACGGTGTTCCCTAAGAAATCTTTTTTTGCCAGATCTGCGGCATATGCTGCTCCATAGATTTCATTATCTTTTAAAAGCTCCGCCATAATCGGGTCAAAATGAGCGCCCATCCCGTCACCGTATCCGAATAGTGTATTTTCTCCCTGGGTTCCTTCCATATCATCGAAGGCTCCCACATGCTTGCTTGCTTTTTTGCAGTTTCGGATGAAATCTTCCACGCTTGTGATAGCTGCTGTATTGGAGACATTGTCATAGATTACCCACTGGGTATCCTGATTCAAGCTGTCAATATAGTCTTGAATCGTTTCATAGGTTGCAGGCTCCGCCTGCTCCGGCTCTGCAAATCCGCGGTTGATGCCGTCGTTTTGCATTTGGTTGTTTTCATCTACAAAACCGCCGCCGGTCATGCCAGCAGGCTGTCCGGGGCCTTCTCGATCCGGTCGATCCGGGAAATCGCCGCCCATCATTCCTTTGCCGGAGGATACGGTATATGGAAATTCCGTATCTTCAAGAAAGTGATTCAGTGAAGTCTCAATTACAGTTTTCATATAATCATAATAGCTTCCCGCCTGATAAATTCCTGTTTCCGACGGAGTCAGAGTCAGCACATTTCCTTCTTCATCCTTCAGCCCAAGCTCATTTAGATAGAGGGCAAAGGCCTCTGCCATACCGTCAGAAAGGGCCTGTGTTTCCTCATCCAGCCCGGTTCGGCTCATTCCCAAGTTCCACTCATAAGCCTCATCTGCATAATCCAGATTTGTTACAGGGCACCAGCACATGGAACCGGCTACGGCATCACTGACTCCCATCACTGCGCCGATCGCCTCCAGATAGGGGAGGTAAAGTTCGCTGTCTCCGGTAGCTCCCATAAGAGCGCTTTGTGCTCCGCCTCCGCTCATTCCAAAGGTAAAGATCCGCTCCATGCTGCCGGGGATGTTTCCCTCGTTGTAGCGGATATAGCGGACTGCTGCCTTCAGGTCGGTTACTCCAGCCGGCGCTCCTTCATTCCGGCCGCGGCAGCCTGCATTGACATAAATAAAGCCTGCATTTGTGTAATCGGAAGCGCTGCTTACATAATCGGACGGCGCGGCCATAGCCATATAGCCTGGAGTATTTACCGGAATTACAATAGGTGCTGTCATGGCTGTGTAATTGCCGGCAGCTCCAGCTTCCTTGATCCGGCAAGTATAGGTGCCGTCTCCGTTGTCTTCTGCTTCCATATAGGCCTCCGGTACAAAGATTCCCAGAGTTTCATATTCTGCAGCGGCTGGATTTTCACAGTATGGGATTTCCACCTGCCAGTATACGCCATCTTCAGAATTATAGTTCCATTTAGCGGAATCGATTTGGGAAAGTGCTGTGATCACAGTTTCGGCTGGCTCTTCTGGATGATCTTTGGCCTGCGTTTCTTCTGAGACCGAATTTTCTGGGTTTGTTTTGGCCTCTGTTGCTGTGTTTGTTGTACTATTTCCTGCACAGCCGGACAGTGTGAGAGCTGCTGCAGAAATGACTGCCATAAATTTTGGGTATCTCATATTGTATAATCTCCTTTCAAACTGGTTCCAGCATGGCTCAGGTGGCAAACCCTGCATACTGGGTCATGTATAACTCATAGTATTTCCCCTGTCTTGCCAGCAGATCCATATGACTGCCGCTTTCGATGATTTTGCCCTGATCCATCACAACGATCATATCCGCATCACGGATGGTGCTGAGGCGGTGGGCAATGATGATGCTGGTTCGGTTCTCCATGATACGCTGCATCGCCATCTGGATGGCTTTTTCCGTCCGGGTATCTACGTTGGAGGTGGCTTCGTCCAGGATCAGGATCTGGGGATCTGCCACAAAGGCGCGTGCAATGGCCAGAAGCTGGCGCTGTCCCTGGCTGATATTGGCTCCTGCCCCGGTGAGCATGGTATCCATGCCCTGGGGGAGCATATCCATTAAGTCTTTGCAGCGGCTGGTCTCAATGGCCTGTTCCAGCTGCTGGTTTGTGGCAGCTTCGTTGGCATACATCAGATTGGTGCGGACGGTATCGGAGAACAGCACCGTATCCTGCAGGACGATTGCCGCATGCTTCCGCAGCCTGCTTCGGGACAGGCCGGCAATATTTTGATCATTGATCCGGATCTCTCCGCTTTCCATATCATAAAAACGCATCAGCAGGTTTACGATGGTGGTCTTTCCGCTGCCGGTGGAGCCTACCAGCGCCACCTTTTTCCCAGAGGGGACTGTCAGAGTGAAATCGCGGATTACCGGATGTCCCGGAACATAGGAAAAGTTCACATGGTCAAAGTGCACAGCCGCGTTGTCACTGGGAACCAGATCCCCTCCTTCCATATCCTCGCCGGCCTCCTCCAGAATGTGAAACACCCGTTCCGCACCGGCTATGGCGGTCTGAAGCTGCCCGTAGATCTGGGCGATCTCATTGATCGGCCGGCTGAATTGTTTGGCGTATACGATAAAAGCGGAAATAACGCCTACGGAGATCAGGCCGTGAACGGCAAAATAGCCGCCGAAGGCTGCAATAATCACAAAACCGATGTTGCCGATGCTGTTCATGATCGGCCCCATTACACCGCTGAAGATATCGGTTCGGATACCGGCCTTTGTCAGCTCATCAGCTGTGGCGCAGAATTCTTCTATGGTGGCGTCCTGATGATTGTAGGCAACTACGGTGTGATAGCCGGAGACCATCTCCTCCACAGTACCATTCAGTTTGCCCAGCAGCATCTGCCGTTTTCTGGAAAAATTGCGGACGTTTTTCGAAAGGATCCTGGTGGCAAGCAAGGTTAAGAGCACAGTGGCACAGCTTAAAAGAGCCAGCTGCCAGCAATAGAAGAGCATGACCGCCACAGTACCTATGATTGTCAGTACGCCGGAAAATAAAGAGGGCAGAGACTGAGAAACGGTGGTGGATATATTTTCAATATCGTTGGTCATGCGGCTCATAACATCACCGTGGGAATGAGTATCCAGATATTGGATCGGCAGATCAATGATTTTTCCAAACAGCTCCTGGCGCATCTGCTTTACGATACGCTGGCTGAGCCTGGCACTGATCAGGCCCTGCAGCAGCTGGCAGCCGCTGTAGAGGAAATAGACCGCAAACATCATAGCCAGCGTGGGGGCTGCTTTTCCCTTCCTTGCCTCTGCAATGATGTCAATGGCCCTGCTTTGCAGGCTGGGCGCATAGATTCCGCAGAGCGTACCGAATATAACAATCAGGAGCATAATCATCACCATTGCTTTTTCTCGGGCAAAATAGGTCAGGATATGGGCAAGGGTTCCCCGAACATTTTCTGCATGCTCTACCTGGGCAAACCGTGCCTCCCGGTTCATTCCCGGCAGAGTGCGTTCCAATAATTTCTTTTCATCAGCCATACTGCTCCTCCTCTCCCAGCTGGGAATCATAAATATCCTGATAAGCCGGACAGGTTTTCATCAGCTCCTGGTGGGTGCCGCAGGCAGCGATCTGACCGGCCTCCAGCACCACGATCCGGTCTGCCCTTCGGACGGAGGCGATGCGCTGCGCAATGATGATCTTTGTGCTTTCCGGATTGGTTTCTTTCAAGGCGGTATACAGGTCTGCTTCTGTTTTCAGATCCAGGGCGCTGGTGGCATCGTCCAATATCAGGATCTCAGCGCCCTTTACGATGGATCTTGCAATGGAGATCCGCTGTTTCTGGCCGCCGGATAGGCTCATTCCCCTTTCTGCCACCATAGTATGATAGCCGTCTGGGGCGGATTGGATGAAGGACTCTGCCTGGGCCGCTTTTGCTGCCTGGGCAATCATTTCCTGGGAAGCTTCTGGCTGTCCCCAGGCGATATTCTCCCCGATGGAAACGCTGAATAGTTCACTTTTCTGCAGTGCCATGGAAACTTTTTGCCGCAGTGATTTTTGGTCATATTGGCGGACATCCACGCCGTCTACCAGTACCGCACCCTCTGTCACATCATAAAATCGGGGAATTAAATTTACCAGGGAAGATTTTCCGCAGCCGGTGGTTCCCATAATGGCAACGGTTTCACCGGGATGAATGGTCAGATCAATATGCTTCAGCACAACCTGGGTGCTGCCGGGATAGGTGAAGGAAACGTTCCGGAATTCAATTTGTCCTTGCAGCTTGGTGTTTCCATGGAAGCCGCCGTCTTTCAGATCTGGTTGGCTGTACAGCACCTCCTTGACACGTCTCCAGGATGCGATGCCTCTGGAAATGGTCTGGAACAGCATAACCAGCATCAGGATGCCGTTCAGCAGCTGGGTGGTGTATGTAATCGCAGCGATAATGGCGCCGGGTGTAGCAGTTCCTGCTGCCACATTAACATCGCCTGCCATCAGGATCATCAGGACCACCACATACATCAGGGCATTTACAGCAGGATTCATGAAAGCAAAAATGGTCAGTACCTGCAGCTGGGTCCCCACCAGCTGGTCATTGGCCTTGCCAAATCGCATTTTCTCGTAGGTCTCCCGGACACATGCCTTGATCACCCGGATCCCGGACACATCCTCCTGCATAATGGCATTGATCCTGTCCAACTGGGCCTGCAGCGTTCCAAACAGAGGGTTCGCCTTGCTCAGACAGAACACCAGAGTTCCTAAAATGAAGGGAAATGCGCACAGCACGATCTTGCCGAAGGTTCGGTTCAGCTGGAATAAGAAAAATATGCTTCCGAACATCAGCATGGAGGTGCGGATCATGCCCCGGACAAACTGGGATACCAGGTTCTGCACCTGGGTGATGTCGTTTGTTATACGGGTCACCAGGGAACCGGTGCCAAACTGATCCGACTGGGGGAAGGAAAATGCCATGATCCTGCGGAAGGAATCCTTCCGCATTTCATTTCCAATGTTCTGTCCGGTCATATGGACAAACATGTTGTTTAAGCTGCCGCACAGGCCGCCGAAGAGAACCAGACCGATCATCTGGATTCCCAGTGTCCAGATCAGGTGAAGATCACCAACGCCCCCTGTATTCATCCCCAGCACGCCCTCATCTATGATGGCACTCATGATTTTTGGCTGTAATAAATCCATCAGCACTTCCCCGAACATAAACAGGGCAGCCAATACCGCGAAGTGCAGATATTTTCTGATATAGTTCCACATGGTTACTCCTTTTGGCCGGCGCATTTATTTTCCGACGCTTCCTGATAGCGGCTGTCCCAGTCCTTGCTGATGGTTTCAAGCAGGGTAAGCAGCTGTACTTTTTCTGATTGGGAAAGACAGGAAAACATCTGCTCATGCCGCCTGTCTCGCAGAGCCCTTGCCTTTGCTGCCTGCTTTCGCCCTTCTTCTGTAAGGGAAATATCCGTTGTCCTGCGATCCTCAGTGCTTGCGGTGCGCAGGATCAGCCCGGCGTGCTCCAGCTTTGACAGTACTTCACTGGCAGATCCCGGTTGGATGCCCAGGCGCTCCGTCAATGCCCGCTGGGTGATGGGGCCTGTTTCCAGAAGAACCATAAGGATCCGCTTCTGGCTTCCCCTTCCCTCATATAGGGACCGCATGGTGTGGCTGATGTCCCGAAAGTTGATGATCAGCTTGTCGTTTATATCCGCTGCCTGGTAATGGGCCAGCCGTTTTGCAGGATCTGGTTGGAACGGTTTGTGATGCTTCATAGGTAAGGCTCCTTTTCTCTGTCTGTAAATTAATTAGGTACCTTGATAATATAACACAA
Source organism: Lachnospiraceae bacterium (assembly GCA_030537215.1). Taxonomy (GTDB): domain Bacteria; phylum Bacillota; class Clostridia; order Lachnospirales; family Lachnospiraceae; genus Caccovicinus. Next base: position 106 of record JAUNOF010000172.1, on the reverse strand, counting down.
GGCTGCTGAAAAATCAAGGTACCTTGAATATCATTTGATGAAAAGTGGAGCGGCAGCATTTGCCGCCTCTTGTTATTTAACACACCACATGTTACAATTGTAGGCA
>JAUNOF010000025.1:20093-27154 GCA_030537215.1 Lachnospiraceae bacterium | reverse complement strand
TATGATGATATCAGGGGCAAAAGGTCGGAAATCTGATGCAAGCTTGCTTGCAAGAAGATTTTTGACCTTGGGACCCGCCAAAAACATGAATAAGCAGCCATTTTTCGTAGAAAAGTTACATACAGCAGCGAGATTTTAAAATCCCGCTGCTGTTGTTATTTTGCCGTCTCCTTGCCTGATCAGGACGGACCGAAACGGAGTGCAGAGGGATTTCCAGTTGAAATTCGCATTGTCAGAATAAAAATGTAAGCACTTACAAAAAATTCTCAAAAACTATTGATTTTATTCCGAAAGTATAGTATAGTAAAGCCAGACAACAAAAGGAAACTTGAAAAGAAGGGTAAATGTAAGGGCTTACAAAAACAAATATTTTATGGAGGTAGCGAAGGATGAGCGCACAGGTTAAAGAAACAGTAATTCAGTTTGGCGAGGGTGGATTTTTACGTGGATTTGTTGATTATTTCTTCCACAAGTTACAGGAGAAGGGCTTATACGATGGAAAGATTGTAGTGGTACAGCCGATCGAGAGAGGTATGTGCCAGATGCTGGCGGATCAGAACTGCGAATACAACTTATTCCTTCGCGGTATTGAGAATGGCCAGGTGGTAAATGAGCATACTCATGTAACCTCCATCTCCAGAGCATTAAACCCATACACCCAGTATGAGGAGTACATTGCATTAGCAACCAGCCCGGATTTAAGAGTGCTGGTATCCAATACCACTGAGGCTGGCATCGAGTACTTAGGAACTGAGAAGCTGACTGACATGCCTCCTAAATCCTATCCGGCTAAGCTGACCCAGTTCTTATACAAGCGTTTCCAGGCTGGCTTAAAGGGCATGATCCTGCTGCCATGCGAGCTGATCGATAACAACGCTGATAACTTAAAGGCATGTGTATTAAAGTATGCAGACCTGTGGGAGTTAGGCGATGAGTTCAAGAACTGGATCGAGACGGAGAATGATTTCTGCAACACCTTAGTAGACCGTATCGTAACCGGCTATCCAAGAGACGAGGTTGAGGAGCTGACCAAGCAGATCGGTTACACTGACAATCTGATCGATACCGCAGAGATCTTCCACTTATGGGTAATTGGCGGACATCACGAGGATGAGCTGCCATTTAACAAGGCAGGCTACAATATTGTTTGGACCGACGACGTAAAGCCATATAAGAAGAGAAAGGTTCGTATCTTAAACGGCGGACATACCTCCATGGTATTAGGTGCATACCTGTATGGCTTAGAGACCGTAGGCGAGTGCTTAAAGGATGAGACCGTTCGTTCCTACTTAGAGAAGTGCCTGTTTGACGAGATTGTTCCTACCTTAGGAAACAGCGACACCGATGTGAAGTTTGCAAAGGACGTTCTGGAGCGCTTCTCCAACCCATTTATTAAGCACATGCTGTTAAGCATTGCATTGAACTCTGTAAGCAAGTTCCAGGTACGTGTACTGCCGACCATCTTAGAGTACAAGGAGAAATTCGGCAAGTATCCGGTAGCCCTGACCTTCTCCATGGCCAGCCTGATCGCCTTCTACCGCACCGATAAGGCAAACGACGGCGAGGAGATCATGAGCTTCATGAAGACTGCTTCTGTAGAAGAGATCATGAAGAGAGAGGATTACTGGCATGCAGACTTAACCGACATGATCCCAATGGTTCAGGAGTACTATGACTTGATCCAGGAGAAGGGCATGGCAGAGGCTTACAAGGTTGTGCTGGAGAAGTAATTCTCACAGAAACAGACCTGTTATGATTGCTTATATGTTTTTTCTTACGATATAAATCCCCTATAGAAGGAAAACCGCGGTCCCCTTGGCGGTTTTCCTTCCTTTTTGTTTTTCCGGATCCTTTTTATCATAGGAAATTTCAACCCTGCATAGAATAGCATGGAACGAACCAAACAGATGCAGAAGCTGCAGGAAGGGACAGAACATGAGACGATTGCTGCGATCCTTTCACTTAGGAATGGTACTGGCATTATGTTCCCTGCTGTTAGGAGATCGGATTGGAGATTTTGCATCGGTGGAAGTATCATCCCCGGAGATCCAGGGTTCTGCCAAAACCATTGCTCTTACCTTTGATGACGGCCCTCATAAGATCTGGACCCCTGTCCTTCTGGACGGCCTGAAGGAACGAGGCGTGAAAGTCACCTTTTTTCTGATGGGAGAGAATATTCCTGGCAATGAGGAGATCGTAAAACGGATGCAGTCAGAAGGTCACCTGATCGGCAATCACAGCTATCGCCATATCCAGTTGACCAGAGCCGGCATGGAGGAAACTTGCCAGGCATTTGAACGGACCGGACAAATGATTGAGGAGCTGACCGGAACCCGTCCCCAGTACGTCAGGCCGCCCTACGGCGACTGGAATGAAGAGCTGGAATGCAGAACGAACCTGACTACTGTTTTGTGGAATGTAGACAGCATGGACTGGAGTTACCAGAACCGAAACCGAATCGTCAGCAAAGTATGCCGTGAAGTAGAGGACGGAGATATTATCCTGATGCACGACATCTTCCAGTCATCCCAGGAAGCCGCCCTGGACATTATTGACTGTCTTTTGGCAGAAGGCTGGCAGTTCGTAACAGTGGATGAACTGGTGGTGGATTAAGGTAACAGTTCGAGGTATCTGAACTGTTACGGATTAAGAAAAGAAGAAAAATATGTTCTCCTGGAAAGACTAGCCTTTTTCCCACCGATGTGTTATAGTATGGATAACTAAAACACAAAAAGACAGCACTGGAAATGACCAAGCAGGGCAAAAAGATAGAGGATTCGTATCAAAATATCAGAAAAGGAGTAAAGAACACATGAAAGATACAGCATTAGTAATCATGGCGGCAGGCATTGGCAGTCGTTTCGGAGGCGGCATTAAGCAGTTGGCCCCAGTTGGACCAAACGGCGAGATCATTATGGATTATTCCATTCATGATGCATTAGAAGCAGGCTTTAATAAAATTGTATTCATTATCCGCCGGGACCTGGAGAAGGACTTTAAGGAGATCATCGGCAACCGGATCGAGAAGCTGGCCAAGGTAGAGTATGCCTATCAGGAGCTTACCGATCTTCCGGAAGGCTTTTCTCTGCCGGCAGGCCGGACGAAACCATGGGGAACGGGACAGGCAGTTTTGACGGTAAAGGATCTGGTAAAGGAGCCGTTTGTGGTGATCAATGCAGATGATTACTACGGAAAGGAAGCCTTCCGCAAGATCCATGACTACATGGTGGAGACCATGGATGAGACAAAGGAAGTATATGATATGTGTATGGCTGGTTTTGTTCTGGCCAATACCTTAAGCGAGAACGGTACAGTAACCAGAGGTGTCTGCGAGATTAAAGAGGATGGAACCTTAAAGCAGGTGACAGAGACCTATGGCATCCAGATGAAGGAAGACGGCCTTCATGCAGAGAATGATAATGGAGAGGCAGTGGCGGTAAGGGCCGACCAACTGGTATCCATGAATATGTGGGGACTTCCTCCTGCATTTTTAGAGGAGCTTGAGAAGCGCTTCCCTGAATTTTTAAAAACGATTCCGGAAGGAAATATCAAGGCAGAGTTCCTGCTTCCACAGGTGATCGATGCGCTGGTTCAGGAAGGAAAGGGCACCGTTCAGGTATTAGACTCCCAGGATAAGTGGTTTGGTGTTACCTATCAGGAGGATAAGGCAGCTGTGGTAGCTGCGATCCAGAAGCTGGTTGCAGATGGTGTTTATCAGGAGAAGCTGTTCTCTGATTTATAGAATGAAAAAAGGCGCAGGTTTTTTGGAACCTGCGCCTGAAATGCCCAGGGCTGTCATACAGGCAGAATCGAAAAAGCAGCCGCGGCAGGCGAACCGGGGCATGTGGATTCGTCCGGACATGAGGAGACCCCGGTTAAAAAGCAACCGGGGTAATTATGAAAAATCTATGTGCAATTTGTCCAATTGAAGAAAGCTTTTCTTTAACTTTCTATACATTTAGTATAATGAAACATTATGAACAAAATATGAACACTATGTAAACAGATTATGAAATTAAAATGTGGAGGGGAATATGGCAGCAGATACCAAACGAAAAACATTAGTTGTGGGACACAAGAATCCGGACACCGATTCCATTTGTTCTGCTATTTGCTACGCAAATCTGAAGCGGAAGCTGACCGGAGGAGTTTATGAGCCGGCCAGGGCAGGACACGTAAATTCCGAAACTCAGTTTGTGCTGGATTATTTCGGTGTGGAGAAGCCCCAGCTGGTGCAGACGGTCCGCACCCAGGTGAAGGATATTGAGATTCGGGAGACAGAGGGCGTCAGACGGAACATTTCTCTGAAAAAGGCATGGAACCTGATGCAGAAGGCAAATGTAGTGACGCTGGCGGCCGTGACAGACAGCGGGCTTCTGGAGGGTCTGATCACGGTAGGAGATATCACCAAATCTTACATGAATGTATACGACAGCAGCATCCTTTCCAAGGCCGTTACTCAGTACGCCAATATTGTAGAGACCTTGGAAGGCGTGATGGTGATCGGAGATGAGAAGGATTATTTCGGAGAAGGAAAAGTATTGATTGCAGCGGCGAATCCGGATATGATGGAATTTTACATTGAACCTCATGATCTGGTGATCCTGGGCAACCGGTACGAATCTCAGCTGTGCGCGATTGAGATGGAGGCCAGCTGCATTATTGTCTGCGAGGGCGCCGGCGTATCCATGACGATTAAGAAGCTGGCCCAGGAGAAGGGCTGTTCCATTATCACCACTCCATACGATACTTATACAGCAGCACGCCTTGTGAATCAGAGTATGCCCATCAGCTATTTTATGAAAACGGAGCATCTGATCACCTTTGACGAGGAGGATTTTATTGACGATATCAAGGATGTGATGGCCAGCAAGCGTCACCGGGATTTTCCCATTTTGGATAAGAACGGACATTACAAGGGCATGATTTCCCGCCGGAATCTGTTAGGCGCCAGAGGAAAGGCGGTCATTCTGGTGGATCACAATGAAAAGGGCCAGGCGGTGGATGGCATCGAGGGCGCTGACATTCAGGAGATTATCGATCATCACAGACTGGGGGCGGTGGAAACCATTTCCCCGGTATATTTCCGGAATCAGCCCTTAGGCTGTACGGCTACGATTATTTACCAGATGTATCAGGAGAATGAGATCCAGGTGGAGCCGAAGATTGCCGGACTGCTGTGCAGCGCGATTTTGTCGGACACCCTTCTGTTCCGCTCCCCTACCTGCACGGCAGTGGACCGGGCGGCTGCGATGGAGCTGGCGGATATCGCCGGGATTGAGATCGAGGGATATGCCGGAAAAATGTTTGCTGCTGGCAGCGATTTAAAGGGCAAGACGGACCGGGAGATCTTCTATCAGGATTTCAAGCGGTTTGAGGCTGGGAAAGTTAAGTTCGGCGTAGGCCAGATCAGCTCGGTAAATGCGGAGGAGCTGAATGATCTGAAGGCAAGGCTGCTGCCATTCTTAAAGAAGGCCAATCAGGAGCACGGCACGGATATGATGTTCTTTATGCTGACCAATATTCTGACGGAGTCTACCGACCTGCTCTGCGAAGGGCCAGGTGCAGAGCAGCTGATCCTGAAGGCATTCCATGTTGATATAGAAAATGGAGGAAGCCAGGTAAACGGCCAGATCGTAAGCCTGCCGGGAGTGGTATCCAGAAAGAAGCAGATGGTTCCGGCCATTATGATTGCAGAGGAGTAAGAGTTTTAGATGAAACAGAAGGAAGATGGAAGGAGCAAGGCGGCTAAAAAGCAGCCGCTTCACCAAAAGGAGGCCTGGAAGCCGGGGAACATGCTGTATCCGGTTCCGGCTGTGATGGTAAGCTGCCAAAGACCAGGTGAGAAGCCGAACATTATCACTGTGGCCTGGGCCGGAACTACTTGTTCTTCACCGGCTATGGTGTCGATCTCGGTGCGGCGTGAGCGGTATTCCTATGATATGATAAAAGAAAGCGGAGAGTTTGTGATCAATCTGGTGACAAAGGAGCTGACGTTTGCCACAGATTACTGCGGTGTAAAATCTGGACGGGATGTGGATAAGTTTCAGGAGATGAAGCTGACACCGCTGCCATCCCGGCATGTGGCAGCGCCGGGGATACAGGAGAGTCCGGTGAACATCGAATGCCGTGTGACCCAGGTGATCCCTTTGGGAAGCCATGATCTGTTTCTGGCAGAGGTGCTTGGGGTAGCGGTGGATCAGGAATACATGGATCAGGCTGGAAAATTCCATTTAAACAATGCCGGTCTGGTAGCATACTCCCACGGAGAATACTTTGAATTAGGAAAGAAGATCGGAAGCTTTGGATATTCCGTTCGCAAAAACAATACCAGGAGGAAGAAATCATGAAACCGAATATTACATTAATTGGAATGCCCTCGTCTGGAAAAAGCACCATCGGTGTGCTGCTGGCGAAGCGTCTGGGATATTCCTTTGTGGATGTAGATATCGTAATTCAGGAGAGAGAAGGGAAGCTGTTAAAGGAGATTATCGCCGAAGAAGGTATGGATGGCTTTCTGAAAGTGGAGGAGCGGGTCAATGCCAGCCTGGATGTAAGAAAATCCGTCATCGCCCCAGGCGGTTCCGTGATCTATGGCTTCAAGGCGATGGAGCATTTAAAGGAGATCAGCGAGATCGTTTACCTGAAAATGAGCTATGAAGAGATGGAAAAGCGCATCGGCAATGTGGTGGACCGGGGCGTAGCCTTAAAGCCAGGATTTACTCTGCGGGATCTGTACAATGAGCGTGTACCCCTTTACGAGCACTACGCAGATATCGTAGTAGATGAGAAGGACTGCTCCCAGCCGGGGGAAACGGTAGATAAGCTTCGCGCTCTGATGGAGCAGAAGCTGGCAGCGGAGAAGGCGGAGCTGGATAATATGCTGAAGCTGCTGCAGGGAGAAAGCAGCAGGTAGGGGCCGCCGCCAAAGAAGGCAGCAGGTAAAGGCCGCGGAAAAAGAAGGCAGATAAAGGCGGCAGATAGAAGCTAGTATGATCCGCGGCAATTAGCCCCCGTTTCGCTTGTCTAAATTTCCATCTGCTGCGTTGTCGTCAATCGAC
>JAUNOF010000025.1:0-20083 GCA_030537215.1 Lachnospiraceae bacterium | reverse complement strand
AAGGCAGCAGGTAAAGGCCGCGGAAAAAGAAGGCAGATAAAGGCTAGTATGATCCGCGGCAGATCATAAGAAAAAGAAGATAAAACAATAAATAAAAAAAGAGCCGGACAGATATTACAGCAATATCTGCCCGGCTCTTTTTCGATGACCTAGTATTGAGTACAATCATGGAAATACGAAACGATCACAGCATATCCATATACTGCAGCAGCTGATCGGCTGCATCCATACCCACATGCAGGAGCAGGGCGATAATGGCCAGAGCCACCAGCAGAAAGACCAGCTTGTAGATCAGGTAGGCCTTGGCAAAGTCCTTGCGCTGGTCCTTCTTCCCGAAGGCCAGGATGAGAAGGTAGAGCCATCCAATGATCGGGATATTCATGATCATAAAGGTGTTAAACCAGCTTCGTGCCGGAGAGCGGCGGATGTAGCCGGGCTCTTCTGTGGATGAAAGGACATTTTTTCCCTTCCAGGATTCCTTTTGCCTATCCGCTTTCTCTCTTTTCTTCCGGGAATGTATGGTTTGAGAGGAATCCTGGGGTGATTCTTTCCTGACCGATTCTTCTCCGATGGGTTCTTCACTGGCTGGCACTCTGATGGCTTCTTCCCCGCTGAAAGGAGCGTTGACCGGTGTGGAAGTTCCTTCCAGCTCTCCCGGCACATGATCGATTTCATATGATTCGTTCTGCTTCATTTCATTTTCGTTCATTCATTTCCACCTCCTGGTCCCTGAGGAATGATGGTCACCTGGCCGGAGGTAGAACCGCCGGGGCCGTTATTTTGGAATGCACCGGGACCGGCGGAGTAATCAGGAGTTGTTTCCGGCTGGGTCTCCGGCGGAGCTGTTGCCTGGGCTGCTGCGGCAGCTTCAGCTTCTGCGGCTGCCTGGGCCGCTGCTGCAGCCTGAGCGGCGGCCTCCTGCTGCCTTCTGGCTTCTGCAGCGGCGGCAGCACGCCTTCTGGCAGCTTCCTCCTCTGCAGTCTTCCGGTCTGCGTAGGCCTGGATTTCCGCGCTCATGCTGGATAGCTGAGTCTGGAAGGTTTCATATCGCGCCTCAATCCGCTCTAAAAGCTGGCTGCGCTCTTCATTTTCATCCATAAGGCTGATCTGTGCGATCATGGAGCGGTAGGTTTCCTGAACCCAATAGCCGTCTGCCGCACTGGCAATCGTTTTATTTTCAAATTCAGTTACCGTATTTTTCAGTTCAGCAAGCATCACGTCCTGCTCTCTGTCATGTTCTGCCTGCTTTGCCCGAAGCTCTGCGGTGGTGCTGAAATAATCGGTGATGCCATTGGATTCATCTCGCTGCTGAACCACTGTGACCGGCACCTCCCAGTCCCATGGCTCCAGATCAGCATGGATCTGATCCATTAGCCTTTTCCAGATCTTTCCTGCATAAGTACTTCCGTAAACGCCAGGCATGGCCCGTGGAATATCGTATCCCACCCAGATCGCAGCAGTATAGTACCGGGTGTAGCCGCAGAACCAGGTATCCTTGCTGCTGTTGGTGGTTCCGGTTTTGCCGGCACATGGCATGCCGCCATTTAAAGAAAGGCCGCGGCCGGTTCCGTAGGGGGATGTCATGGTGCCTTTTAAGATATCTGTGATCATGAAGGCGGAATCCTCCAGATAGACCTGTTTGGTGGAGGGGCGGCTGTTTTTCGTCAGCTCACCGTCTCGTTGATGAACGATCTTCAAGATGCAGGTCCGGTCATTATATACGCCGTAATTGGCTAATGTACTGAAGCCCTTTGCCATGTCCACAACGCGGACACCATTGGTAAAGCCGCCGATGCTTAAGGATGGGATGCCGTTGTCCACGTAGCTTAGCTTCTGGAATTCCATTTCACCTAAATACGCCAGGCCCTTGTTGATTCCGATATCTTCTAAAACCTGCCATGCAACGGTATTTAAGCTTCGGTTTAATGCCTCACGGATGGTCACATTGCCGTGGTAGCTGCCGCCGCTGTTGGAAGGGCCATCTTCCCATTTATGGTCATCCACCATACGGCTGGGGTAGTAGTTTCCTGTGTCAAAGGCAGGTGCGTAGTCGATCAAGGGCTTTATGGTGCTTCCAGGCTGTCTGGCACTTAAGTAGGCGCGGTTGAACTGATCCTCTGTGCCGCGGCCGCCTACGATGGCTACAACATAGTTTGTCTGGTTGTCCACCAGAGCACCGGCGCCCTGGAGCGCGAATTTGCCGTTTTCCTGAAGCTCTGTATAGGAGGACAGTCCCAGGTCAATGGCTTCCTGGAGCTGACTTTGCAGCGTATCATCCAGGGAGGTGTAGATCTGGTAGCCGCCGGCACGGATGCTGTCGGTCTTTTGGCTGTATGCCTCATCGTACCGCTCCATGTAGGAGGTATAGTCGTCTTTATTCTCAAACAAGTACTGGAATTCAAAACCGTCCAGCTTCATCAGCTCCAGAGCGGCGCAATGGATGGCGTAGCTGGTCTGATAGCTTTCGTCCGTCCCCTCCATGGTTTCCTGGACAATGCTTAAGGGCATGTCAATGTACGCTTCGTACTCCTCCTTCGTCAAGAAGCCTACCTCATACATGCTTTTCAGCACATCATTCCGCTTCTTTAGGGAAGCCTCCGGGTGGCGGACCGGGTCGTAGGCAGAAGGGCTGTTGCTGATACCGACCAGAACGGCAGCCTCATAAGGCTCCAGCTCCGATGCCTTTTTGCCGAAATAATAGCGGCTGGCGGCCTGGATGCCGTTGCACTGGTGACCGTAGAAATTGGTATTGCAGTAGAATTCCATGATGTCAGCCTTGGAGAATTTTTTCTCCACCTCTGGCGCCAGAAGGATCTCCACGATTTTTCTGGTAAAGGTCTGCTCCTGGGTCAGATATGTATTTTTGATCACCTGCTGTGTAATGGTGCTTCCGCCCTGTGTGATAGCGCCGCTGTGCTTGATCAGAGCAAGCCCGGCACGCATGGTGGCGATCCAGTCCACACCGGTGTGGCTCTTAAAGCGCCGGTCCTCCTGGGCGATATATGCGTTCTGCAGGTTCATGCTGATGTGATTGATATCCACATACTCGTAATGGCCGGCGTTGATCAGCCCGATTTGATTTCCATCCTTATCATATATAATGGTGTCGGACAGCATACTGAAATCGGAACGGTCCATGGTGGCCAGCTTATCATAGGCAACCTCACGGCAGTGCTCCAGCTCCGGTTTTACCTTGATGAAGATCACGACTCCCGCACACAGCCCCAGAATGCAGCCAATGGTCAGGACTGTCAGGAGGGTCTTGATCAAAGCGCCCACGATGCCCAGAAGACTGAAACAGATGGTCAGGATGCCTTCCCAGATTTTGTATAAGACTGAACCAAATTTTTTCATAAATTTTGTCCTTTCTTCTTATGGTTTCTTTTTCGGCTTATAGCTGCCTTCCTGCAGGCAAGCTGTTAGAGTTCTTTTATTATACTCTATTATAAAGCAAAAGAACATAGGTAAAGTGGGGGAAAAAGAGTAAAAAACTTGGGAAAATTGCATTAAAAGGGGGACGAAGTGGTTTGAAATGATGAATTTCAACATTTTACTATATTGTAAATAAATTAATTAATTGACAATTCCTGATTGCAGATGGTATAGTAAAATTTAGAGTCAGGATGTTTTGATGAATTGATAAGAAGGAGAAAATGAATGGAAGGAAAGCAGCGAAAACCAGGTTTACATCAGCTTTGCCAGGAGATTTTCGGGACAGATCAGGCGGATGATTTAAGAGCGATTGCAAGAAAAGCAGAGGAATATGACCGTATTATGAAAAAAGAGCATGCTTCTAATCCTCGTGGGGCCGGCAGAAAGCACTTTTTTTCGGAGGAAGAAGTGGATGTACTGATTGACCTGTACCAGCAGGGGAAATCGATCACATTTCTTGCAGAGCACTTCCATACCAGCAGGCAGACGATTTATAAGTACCTGGAGGCAGAGAAACGCTTTCAGGAGGATCCATTTATTACAATGCGTATGGAATATCTGTATCGGGATCAGGTGTGTACGGTAATCGATATTGATTTTATGCACAAGAAAATTTATATCCGGAACAAGACAAGGGAGCCCCTGCTGCGGGCATTCGGTGTGATGGAGCATCCGGACTGGGAGGATTTTGAAGAATTTTTGGAGAGCCGCTGCTTTCCCGGAAATCGTGCGAATTTGAAGCTGATTTTGCGGGATGTGGGAGTAGAGAGTTATGATCCGCTTCAAATTATTGAAAAGACAAAGGGGAAGATGGCGGAGGATCATCAGTGGATTCGGATTTTATACAGGGATGAGGTGTTAAAACATGGAATTCATAGACTTAAACCAGGAAGTAAAAATTGAGACGGAAGGACATTCATCGAAGGGGAATCAGTTAAAATGGAAAAAGGGAGAATATTGGTATAAAGCAGATCATATGGGATATGAAGGCTTGGCAGAAATCATCGTGTCCAGATTGCTGAAACGATCCAGTATACAAAATTTTGTAGAATACCAGCCGGCGGTGATCCGATATGGAGAAAAGAATTACCGCGGCTGTAAAAGCAAAAATTTTCTGCAGGAGGAAGAATCGCTGATTACCATTGACCGCCTTTTTCGGCAGTATACCGGGCGAAATCTGACCAGTGAATTAGGAAGGATCCCTGATGTAAAGGAGAGAATCCTCTATTTGACAGAAAATGTGGAGGAAATAACAGGGCTGGAACATTTCGGAAAATACCTGACAGGTGCATTAGAAATCGATGCACTTTTTTTAAATGAAGATCGGCATACAAATAATATTGCTGTAATCTGGAAAGGGGAAGAGAAGGGATATTATCTATGCCCTTATTTTGATCATGGATTATCCCTGTATTCTGATATAACGGTAGATTTTGGGATGGAGCTTTCTGATGAGGAATGCAGAAAACGGATTCATGCAAAGCCGTTTTCTCAGGATTTTGATGAACAACTGGACTGTGCAGAGGAGCTCTATGGAAAGCAGATTTATTTTCGGTTTAGCGAAGCGGATATTTTGGCTGAATTGAGGGAAATGCAGGGAATTTATGAGGACTGGATTTTGCATCGGGTAGAAGAAACCCTCCGGATGCAGAAACGTAAATATCAATATCTGTTTACAAGATAAGAAATGCAGTTACTGTCAGAAAACAGTGGGGATAAAAGGACAGTTTCCCTGGCAAAAATAGTATTGCTTTACGGAAATCAAAGAATTTGATACAATGTATAGGTAATGCCGGAAGGCATAGAAAAGAACGAAAAGTGAAACACCGATGTGCAGGAAAGCAGATCGAAATCGGAGGATGGAATGAGAAAGCGATTAGCAATCGTAGGATGTGGATTTTTGGGAAACATTGTAGCGGAGGCTTGTGAAAAGGGACTGCTGGAAGGGTATGAGCTGGTTGGGGCCATGAGCCGGGATCACAGAAAAGCAGAGCAGCTGACTGCCCGGGCAGGAGGTAGAGCGTGTGAGAGCCTGGAGGAGCTTCTGAATCTGAAGCCGGATTATCTGGTGGAAACTGCTTCCGTCCAGACGGTAAAGGATGTGGCTGTGGAGGCGCTGCGCCGGGGAATCTGCCTGGTGCCGCTGTCGATTGGCGCGTTTGCCGATGCGTCATTTTATGAAGCGGTGAAGGAGGCAGCAGCTGAGGGCGGAGCGAAGATCCATATCCCGGCTGGTGCAGTAGGTGGATTTGATGTGCTTCAGACAGTGGCTCTGATGGCGCAGGCGGAAGGGAAGGAGATTCAGGCTGGGATTGAGACCAGAAAAGGGCCTGCTTCCCTGCAAAACACCCCTCTTTTCCAGGAGGAGATGATGACCGAGGAGGCTGATCGCCAGGTGTTTTCTGGAACGGCCAGTGAAGCCATCGCCCTGCTGCCTACGAAGGTAAATGTGGCAGTGGCATCTGCACTGGCTACCATCGGGCCGGAGCATGCAACCGCCCGAATCACCAGCGTTCCGGGAATGGCGGGGGATGACCACAAGATTACAGCGGAAATTGATGGCGTAAAGGCCGTAGTGGACATTTATTCCAGAACCAGCGCCATTGCCGGGTGGAGCGTAGTTGCGCTGCTTCGAAATCTGGATTCACCAGTGGTATTTTATTAAAATTAGGAAAAATAGGAGAGATCGTTATGGAAAAGAAGTTTCAAAAGCTGGCGGCCATTGAGCCAGTCAGCCTGGTGGACTGGGCGAAAGAGGAATTGAAGGAATATGCACAGGAGATTGTGATGTATCCGGATATCCCAGATGGAAATGAAGAAATTTTAAAGCGGATCGGTGATGCAGATGCTGTTTTAGTGAGCTACACTTCCCGGCTGGAGAGGGAGGTAATTCTGAATGCGCCCAATATAAAATATATCGGCATGTGCTGCAGTCTGTACTCAGAGGAAAGCGCAAATGTGGATATTGCCTGTGCCAGAAGCAAAGGGATTACTGTCACAGGTATCCGGGATTATGGAGATAAGGGCGTAGTGGAATACGTGCTTTATCAGCTGATACGAATCCTGCATGGATATGAGTATCCTCTCTGGAAGGAGAAGCCCATTGAGATCACCGGCCTTAAGGTGGGAATCATAGGCTTAGGCGTATCCGGCGGTATGATTGCAGATGCTCTCCAGTTCCTGGGAGCGGAGGTTTCTTATTATGCCCGCAGTGCAAAGCCGGAGCGGGAGGCAGCCGGTATTCACTATAAGCCGTTGAAGACCCTTCTGGCAGAGAGTGATGTGGTGTTTACCTGTCTGAATAAAAATGTGATCCTTCTTCATCAGGAAGAGTTTGAAGCGCTGGGAAATGGGAAGATTATGTTTAATACCTCCATTGGGCCAGCAGCGGATCTGGATGCATTGAAAGTGTGGATCTCTAATCCGGAAAATATTTTCTGCTGCGATACAAAAGGGGCACTTGGCGGGATTGCCCAGGAAGTGCTTCAGCAGGAGAATATAATCTGTGTCAATGCATCTGCTGGCATGACAAGGCAGGCGTATCAGCTTTTAAACCGGAAGGTGCTGGATAATATAAAAGGATTTCTGGCTTCAGAGTAATGATGCAGGGAATCATGAAAGAATGACACAAGGGCAAAAAGCAAAAATTCCATCGCTGCAGGCGATTTTCATGGATTTTTGCCCGTTGCTGTGAACGCACATGAACAGTAATTAGAAATCAGGAAACAAACGGGGGAAATAATGAAGAGAGGGGAACCGATACGGGCAGCAGTGATCTCAGACACACATGGTCTGCTGCGCCCTGAGGTAGAAAAGATACTGGAAATTTGTGACGTGATTATTCATGCAGGAGATTTTGACAATCAAATGCTGTATCATAAGCTGCATATTAAGCAGCCGCTGTATGCAGTCAGGGGAAATAATGACGGCTTCTGGGGAATGCAGCTTCCACTGGTGCGTCGGTTTGAGCTGGGGGGAGTCCGATTCATCATGGCACATGAACGATCTGATATTCCGCATACTTTGGGGGACGAGCAGGTGGTGATATTTGGCCACTCTCACATGTACTACCAGCAGATCGAGGATGGACGGCTGTGGCTGAATCCGGGAAGCTGCGGATACAAGCGGTTTACACTGCCTCTGTCTCTGGCAGTTATGACGCTGCAGGATGGAAATTACAGCGTGAAGACCATCTGGCTGGACCAGGAGTACGGCAGAGAGCCGGGGGCTGGTTTGAATTTGGGGGCGGAGGAAACGGCAGAGGACTGGAGCAAGCCGATGCCGGATCGAGATGGAGGAGCTTCCAGGCAGACAGTCACAGAAGCAGAACGATCAGAATTCTGGAAGATAAAGGATCAGAAAGCCACGAAACAAGAAACATCGGAACAAGGGGCATCCGAACAAGAAGCAGCAAAGCGGGAGGCAGCAAGACAGAGAGCAGCAGAGCAGAAACAGCAGGAGCGGGACCAGCTGTTTTTGATTGCAAAGATCATGCGCTTTATGAAGCGGGGAGCCACCGTAAACTGGGTGGCAGATAATCTGAAATCAGAGCCGGCCTTTGTGGAAACCATTTATCGGATCTGTGTCACTCATCCAGGGGCAGACGCCCATCAGATTTTGGATAAGCTGGAAGTTAACCGATTATTTTCGATCGAATAAAATTAAGGAGGTATCTTATGGGAACCATTCAACTGCGGGAAAATTTTTACTGGACGGGAATTATTGATGACAAGCTTCGGGTCTTCGACATCATTATGTACACAGAATTTGGAACCACCTACAATTCTTATGTGATGAAGACCGGAGGAAAGACCATTCTTTTCGAGACGGCAAAGGCAAAGTTCTTTGATCAGTATCTGGAGAATTTAAAGGAGGTTATCGATGTGACCCAGATCGACTATCTGATCGTCAGCCACACCGAGCCAGACCATGCAGGAAGCGTTGAAATGCTTCTGGATTACAGTCCTCAGATGAAGATCGTGGCCACAGCAGGAGCCATCGGATTTTTAAAGGAGATCGTGAACCGGGATTTTGTCAGCCTTCCGGTGAAGGACAATCAGGAGATGCAGATCGGACAGAGGACCCTGCGCTTTATGATCGTTCCCAACCTCCACTGGCCGGACACCATGTACACGTTTATTGAGGAGGAGCAGATCCTGGTTACCTGTGATTCCTTCGGCTCCCATTACTGTCTGCCGGAGGTGGTATCCTCTGCCATTGTCAATGAGGAGGACTACCAGAAGGCGTTAAAATATTACTATGACTGCATTATCGGGCCCTTTAAGCCCTATATGCTGAAGGCTCTTGATCGGGTGGAAGGAATGGATATCACCATGGTGTGCACCGGGCATGGGCCGGTTCTGACAGGAGACCGGATCGGACAGGTGATGAAGCAGTACCGGCAATGGTCTGCCGTGGTAAATCCCAATCCAAAGAAGACGGTTATCATCCCTTATGTAAGCGCATACGGCTATACCGGCATGCTGGCGGAAAAGATCGCAGAGGGTGTGAAAGACAGCGGGGATATCGATGTAAGAACCTATGATATGGTGACAGCAGACGCTGCCAAGGTCGATGAAGAACTGCTTTTTGCAGACGGCTTCCTTCTTGGGACTCCTACCATAGTGGGAGAAGCGCTGAAGCCGATCTGGGATCTGACCCTGGGCATGTTTCCAGCCACCCACGGCGGAAAGTACGCAGGCGCCTTCGGAAGCTACGGCTGGAGCGGCGAGGGCGTGCCTAATATTACCCAGCGGTTAAAGCAGCTTAAGATGAAGGTATCCGATGGATTTAAGGTGCGTTTCAAGCCGGATGAGGCGGATCTGGTCAGCGCTTATGAATACGGCTATCAGTTTGGCTGCAGAGTTCTTCAGAAGGAAGTTACCCTTCCAAAGAAGAAAGGAAGCCGTCAGCTGGTGAAGTGTCTGGTATGCGGCGAGATCTTTGATTCCTCCATGGATATCTGCCCGGTATGCGGCGTTGGCCGGGAAAACTTCATTCCGGTAGAGGTGGAGGAGAACGAATTTACCAATAACACAGAAAACTTCTATGTGATCCTGGGCAATGGCGCCGCCGGCTTTAACGCGGCAAAGGCGATCCGGGAGCGGGATAAGACGGGCACCGTCATTCTGATCTCCAATGAGCCCTATGCCTCCTACAACCGCCCAATGCTGACAAAATCCATTGTGGCAGGCCTGGAGCCGGCACAGATCGCCATAGAGGCGGAGGGCTGGTATGCACAGAATAATATCTATCAGATACTGGGAAGAAATGTGCAGTCTGTTAATTTAGAGGAGAAGCAGGTGGTGTTAGATGACGGAAGCAAGATCCATTTCACCAAGCTGATCTACGCGCTGGGAAGCGAGTGCTTCATCCCTCCCATTGCCGGCTCTGATCTGCCGGAGGTAGCTGCCATCCGCCGTCTGGAGGATACTCAGAAGGTAGAAAAGCTGATGAAGCAGAGCAGATCGGCAGTTGTGATCGGCGGAGGTGTTTTGGGACTGGAAGCAGCCTGGGAGTTTAAGAAGGCAGGACTTTCTGTTACCGTTTTAGAGGCAGCGCCTATGCTGATGGGACGACAGCTTGACGAGAGCGCAGGAGAGATTCTGAAAGCGATGGCGGCAAAGCAGGGCATCCGGATTCATACAGCCGCCGCAGTAGAAGCCATCGAGCAGGAGGAACGGGACGGCGCCGCCCATGTCTGCGGAGTGCGTCTGGCAGACGGACAGCGGTACGATGCTGACTTTGTGGTGATCTCCGCCGGCGTTCGTGCCAATACAGCGCTGGCAAAGGCCATGGGAATGGAGATGGGAAGAGCCGTTATGGTCAATGAGAAGATGGAAACCAGCCTCCCCGGCATTTATGCCTGCGGTGACTGCGCAGAATACCAGGGTATGAATTACGCCATCTGGTCTCAGGCTGTGGAGGAAGGAAAGGTAGCCGGAGCCAACGCGGCAGGAGACAGTCTGGAATATAAGCCAGTATCCCCAGCCCTTACCTTCCATGGCATGAATACCGCGCTGTTTGCCTTGGGCGACAATGGAAAGAATCCAAATCTGATCTACAAGACAGTGGAATGGAAGGATCTGGGGAAGGGTCAGTACCGGAAGTATTACTTCTTAAATAATCGGCTGTGCGGTGTGATCCTGATCGGGGATCTGTCTGATATGGCAAAGCTGACTAAGGCCATGGAAGAGCATGCGTTGTATCGGGATGTGATGGCGGAGTAGTGCGGAATATGCGGATGGCTAGTGTTACTCCCAATCCCTCAAGAATTGCAAAATAAATCAGGTTAAAACATAAAAAAATCAAAAAGCTCCTTTGTATAATACAGGCATACGAACAAAAGCCTGTAACATGCAAAGGAGTTTTTTTATGTCAGAAACAGCATTTATTACTGAGATCGAGAGGTTTGCCCTGAATGATGGGCCGGGTATCCGAACTTCTGTGTTTTTTAAAGGGTGCAATATGGCGTGTAAGTGGTGCCATAATCCAGAAACAATCAGCTTTCGGCAGGATCTTCACTATTATGCAAATAAGTGTATCGGCTGCTACAAATGTGTTTATGCCTGCCCATGCAAGGCTCAAAAACGAATCAACAACATTCATAGATATTTTAAAAATATTTGTGTCAGATGCGGAAAATGTGCAGATATCTGCTATGCGGGAGCCATGGCGGTCAGCGGAAGGAAGATGACCATAGATGAAGTCATGGGAGAGATCCTGCAGGATAAGTCCTATTACCAGACCAGCCAAGGCGGAGTGACGCTTACTGGCGGAGAGGTATTGTGCCAGTTGGAGTTTGCATCAGAACTTACAGAGAGATGCCATCAGGAAGGGATTTCAGTAGGGATTGAAACGAACTTAAATTTTCCATGGAAAACAATACAACCATTGATCCAGAAACTGGATTTGGTTATGTGTGATATGAAGCTGTTTGATTCCAAATTACATAAGCACTGGACTGGTGTGGAAAATCAGCAGATATTAGAGAACATAAGGCAAATCGATGCATTGGGAATTCCATACATTGTCAGGACGCCTTTAATTCCAGGAGCAACAGATTCCAATGAAAATATCAGAGCAATAGCAGCTTTTCTGGCCGGATTGAAGAGCGAAAAGCGGATGTACTATGAACTGCTGAATTTTAATCCCCTTGGAGATTCAAAATATGACAGTTTAGGACTTAAAAATCCATTTAAAGAAGCAAAGCCATTATCGCCGTCCAGACTAGAAGAATTAAAGGGCATAGCATCCCAGGAAGGGATTCTGGTGAAAACGGAATGAATCAGGCGCAAGATAGGATTTTTTTCAGCAGAAAATAATGAATAGGAGGAAACAAAAAATGGGAAAAATCCAGTTTATCAATGAATTTCCGGAAACGGAACCATTCAGCTACGATAAGAGGATTCGTTTATTAAAGAAGCGCAAGCTGGAACAAACGCAGGAAAAAATTGACATGGAAGGCGGTCTGGACGAGGATGATTATGGACGAGTCGTTCCGCCGGATGACTTTTATTTTGAATTTATTCCCAATAATGCCAATGGCAGCTATTACGGCTATGAGGGCTGGCGAACCAATTACTGTAAGCTTTTGGAGGAGCATCCGCTGTACTGTGACCCGTTGGATGCTTTTGTGGGAAGAGGCTTTTTCTTTATGACAAGGCAGAAGGGCGCTATTTGGAATCCAGATATTCCGTATGACGATCTGAAGGAAGCGTTTGACCAGTACAATATCGTTTGCGGTATTGGTTCAGACGGCCATTTTACCCCGGATCTTCGAATGGGATTTGAAATGGGATGGGGCGGAATTCTGGAAAAACTGAAGAAATACCAGAAGATCAATTCAGAACCGAAGTGTCAGGAATTTTATGAAAGTGAAATTATGGTAGTGGAAGGAATTATCCGCTTTTTAACCAGGATCAGCCAGGAGCTGGATGAGCTTTCGAAACAAGAGCGGAATCCGTATTTGAGAAAGAACCTGGAGGAGATGGCGGAAGTGAATCATAAGATGGCTGCCGGACGACCAGAAACCTTAAGGGAATGCATCCAGTGGATGTGCTGGTTTAGCTTTTTCAGCCGCCTGTATAACCGGGGGCCCAGCGGCGGTCAGTTAGATGAACTGCTCCGGCCATTTTATGAGCATGATATTGCAGAAGGAATTATTGATGATGAAACCGCAAAGTTCTATATCGCCTGCCTGTTCTTAAATGATACCAGATATTACCAGCTGGCGGGGCCGGGAGAAGACGGACAGGACATGGCATCTCATATTTCCTATTTGATTCTGGAGGCAGCAGATTGGATCAATATTGCCTGCAATTTAACCGTCCGTGTTCATGATAATATGAACGAGGATTTCTTCAAGACATCGGTTCGTTATCTGTTTAAAAATAAAAATGCATGGCCCAGGTATTCTGGTGACAACAGTCTGGTAAACGGATTTATGCGCTGTGGTTATGATAGAAATCTGGCAAGAAAACGGCTGGCGGCGGGCTGTTCCTGGATGAGCATTCCTGGAATGGAATATACCTTAAATGATTTAGTAAAAATTAATGTGGCAAAGGTGTTTGAGGTAGCATATTTTGAGATGATGGACGAGGCGGGGCAAAAAGAACCGTCCACAAAAGTGCTGTGGAAGCATTTTGAAAAGCATCTGACCCGTGCGGTGGAAACCACAGCCAGAGGAATTTTGTTCCATCTCCATCACCAGGATCAGAATGAGCCGGAGCTGATCTGCAATCTTTTGAGCCAGGGACCGGTTGAAAAGGGCGCGGATGTGACCAAGAGTGCCAGGTATTTTAATATGTGCATGGATGGAGCCGGTATCGGAACCGTGGCGGACAGCTTTGCAGCATGTGAGCAGAGGATCGAACAGGAGGGGAGGATCACCTGGAAGGCATTGACGAAACAGCTGGAGTTGGATTGGAAGGATATCGATGGAGAATACATTCGCCAGATGATGCTTCACAGTCAGCGTTATTGCGGAGGAAACACACTGGGCGATAAATGGGCAGGGCGGATTAATGAGCTTTATACAAGCTTAGTCCGTCAGCAGGTGGACAAAGCAAGAAAGGAAGATCCGGACTATCCGGAAATCCAGTTTATTCCTGGCTGGTTCAGCTGGTCCAATACACTGGAATTCGGAAGTCATGTGCGGGCTACGCCAAATGGGCGTTTTAACGGAGAGGCAATCAACCATGGTGCTAATCCAACCTTTGGCTTTCGAAGGGACGGCGCAGTAACGGCGATGGCAAATTCGATTGCAAGTGTACAGCCAGGATACGGAAACTGCGCTCCGGTGCAGCTTGAGCTGGACCCGGGAATCGCCGGAACAGAAGAAGGGGTGGAAAAGATGGTTGCAATGATCCGCACAATTCTGGAAGACGGCAATACCCTTTTGAATATTAACATTATTGACAAGAATAAGGTACTGGAGGCACATAAGGATCCATCCAAGTACCCGGATCTGGTGGTACGGGTTACTGGCTTTACCGCATATTTTGCTATGCTGAGTCCGGAATTCAGGCAGCTTGTGGTAGACCGGATTCTGGCGGTAAATGGAGAGGACAATGTGGAACCGGCAAACAGATGAAAGGAGATCGAATGAAAAGAGAAGAAATTGCAGAGGAGATTTTGACAATTAACGGCGAGATTCGTTCCAGCTGTCTGATGCTGGAACAGGAGATTCCAGGAGCCTCCGTGTATCATCATGTGATGCTGGAGGGGGATGATACCAAGTTTATGGCAGACGGAGAGTTTGTAAGAATTTTATTTTTATGCAGCGGAGCTGCTTCTTTCCTGGTGGATGGTGAGAGATACCATTATAAGGAAAAGGCATTTCTGGCTGCAAGACATGATCAGAATATTCAGGTGCTTGCGGAAACGAATGTGGATGTGCTGGAAATTCGTTGGGTCATGGGAGAACGGGATATTCAGGAGATCAATGAAAATCGTTCTCAATATCCCATTACAGGAGCTTATCTGGCAGCCCAGCAGTATCGGGACCCGTTTAAGAGTGAAAAAACCATCAGCAGAGCCATCCTTCCTCAGAGGACAATACCGAGATTTGCCATGGGCAGTGTGGAAACTTACGGGGACGATCTGATCGGCCAGCATGCACATCCCCTTCTGGATCAGTTTTTTTTCAGCTTTCCGGAGAATCATATGGAGCTTCTGATTGATGATCTGGTATATCCAATGGGAGGAAATTCCCTGCTGCACATTCCCCTTGGCTCCAACCATGGAGTCAGCGTAAAAGGTGATCAGGTTGCTCATTATATCTGGATTGACTTTATTCAGGACCCGGAAAAGGCCAATCAGTATTTGGACGAGGTACATAAGCCAACTGGAACCATGCGGTCCTTTGACCGATAGGAGGATGCCATGGATCAGATTTCAAAGGGCGGATTAATTCGATTGGATTCTCCCAGGGCATGGAGGACCTATACGGGAGGACGGCGGCTTGACCTGCTTCATGGGCAGAAGAATGGAAGGGTGACACAGTTTCCTGAGGAATGGATCTTGTCTGTTGTGGCGGCCAGAAATGCCGGGCGGGAGGAGTTCCCGGAGGAGGGGATGAGTCATCTGCCGGAACAAGGAAACCGTTTGCTGAAGGAAGTGATTGCTGCTGACCCGGCGGCTGTTCTTGGAGAGAGGCATGCAGCCAAATATGGTTCTCAAACGGGAGTACTGGTAAAATTGATCGATGCAGCAGAGCGGCTTACAGTACAGGTCCATCCAGATAAAGAAACGGCGCGCCGGTTATTTCATTCGGATTATGGAAAGACGGAATGCTGGCATATCCTGGATGATTCGCCTGTCAATGGGGTAGAGCCATGTATTTACATAGGATTTCGTCCTGGAATCACCAGGGAAAGGTGGAAAACCCTGTTTGAACGTCAGGATATCAGCGGAATGCTGGAGTCCATGCATAAAATCCCGGTAAAAAAGGGCGATACCGTTTTGATAAAAGGAGGAGTTCCCCATGCAATTGGAGAGGGGTGCTTTCTGATGGAAATTCAGGAGCCTACGGATTATACGATCCGGGTGGAGCGGGTTACTCCGGCTGGCTTGATCATTGATGATTCCATGTGCCATCAAGGTTTGGGATTTGAACAAATGTTTGACTGCTTTGCTTATGAAGGAGTAACAGAGGAAGAAGCGATCCAAAGGTGGTTTGTGAAGGCCGCTGTTTGTGAGGAGCAGCCGGGAGGCAGACGCAGGATTCTAATCGGATACCAGAACACGCCATTGTTTCGATTGGATCAGATTGATGTCTGGAAACAGATAAAGATGGAGGATTCTCCTGTCTTTTCCGG
Source organism: Lachnospiraceae bacterium (assembly GCA_030537215.1). GTDB lineage: Bacteria > Bacillota > Clostridia > Lachnospirales > Lachnospiraceae > Caccovicinus. Next base: position 4,331 of record JAUNOF010000025.1, on the reverse strand, counting down.
AATTTATGTTTTAGAAGGATATGGTGAAGGGGTTGCAAATGGATGCAGGCAGCTGATGAAACCGGGAGATCAATTTCTGGTGCCGGCCGGTATGGGAAAGTGGACGGTGGAAGCGGAGAAAGATTCCAGGTTGAAGCTTATGCAGTTTATGGGGCCCAAGGTTGATTGACAGTAACCCTATCAGTAAATATGCAGGTTTCCTCGAAAGCACAGGTAAGCTTTGGAGGAGCCTGCATTTTATTTGAAAAAACAGAGTATTTAGAGAATTGATTTTGACTTTAACTGGAATTGCTTTGGACTGTCGCCCACTGCCTTTTTGAAGGTTCGGCTGAAATGGGACAGGTTATTGAAGCCGGATTGGCTGCAGGTTTCTTCTACACTCACATCATTCATCAGAAGCTCCTTTGCCTTGTTGATGCGGCAGTTGATGATATATTGATTAGGCGATGTGCCGGTAACTTCCTTAAACAGGGTGCACAGATAGTATTTGTTGATATAAAATTTCTTCTCCAGATAATCCAGGGAAAGGTTATTTTGGAAATTTGCATGAATGAAATTAATAATATTGTACACCAGAGAGTAATGGGAGTTTAAAATGGTATGTTTAATACCATGGTATTCCCGGTAAATGCTGTTCACATTAATCAGCAGTTCTCCTAATTTAAATTTAATCAGCAGATCTTTTCCATAAATTTCGTCAGACTGGGCATGATTAATATTAATAATTTGATTCATTGTTTTGATTAGTTTATCTTGCTGTCGGCGGCTCAGGGGGAGAATGTTCGGGTCTTCAAATGGCCGGAATAGGAAGCATTCTAAAAGATCCGTTTGGGCCGATGACAGGGAACGGATGTAATCCGGCTTAAAAAAGAGCACATACCGGTCATAGTCATTTTTATTGGAAACAATGTAGTTGTGATGAAGATCCATATTGTTAAATAAAAGGAGGGTGCCAGGATTAATATGGTAATATTTTCCGTTTACCATAGTGACCAGATTTTCCGTGAGATTTAAAAACAGTTCATAATCATCATGATAATGTGGGCGGGGTAGTTCATTGGAGCGGGTTATTTTATGTTTCAGGGAAAATTCATCGGTAAATTTTTGATTGTACTGGATATCCATAGACATCTCCTTTGCTTTTATAAAAAATGGTAAGAATGATTTGCGACTATTATAAATCAGGACAGATATGAAACTTTGCATTTTGTCAGAAAAATTTGCTTTATATTGAAATAATACCAAAAAACATCAAATTAATAAAGGAAAAAGGCCTGAAAATAGCCATCCTGGAAAAGAAAACGCAAATTTTTTTGGTATAACTGCAAAAAAAGTCGTAATGGTCATGATAAACTTATGCTGTCAAATAAATAAGCTTTTGTTCGTAAACAATAAAAAGGAGAGGGATAAGATGAAAAAACAATTATTATGGGGAATTATGATGGTATGTATGGCTGCAGGATTAACTGCCTGCAAGGGAAATGAGAGCACAGCGCCATCAAACAATGGGACTGAAGCAGCAGAAACCTATAATTTAAAGGTATCTCATGTGCAGGGAGATAAAGCTCCGGTGGTGCAGGCATTGTATCAGTTTGAGAAAGATGTGGAGGCAGCATCTGACGGACGGATTCAGGTAGAGGTATTTCCAAACGGAAGCTTAGGCGACACGGTAGATTTGATCAATCAGTGCAAAACAGGTTCCAATGTTGCCTTTATGACAGATGCAGGCCGTTTCTCCGATATCGTGCCCAATATGGGCGTAATCTGTGGTCCGTATCTGTTTGATGACTATGAGACCGGAAATAAAATGGTTCAAACAGATGTATTCCAGAGCTGGTGCGATGAGCTGGCCAGTGAAGGCTATAAGGTACTTAGCTTTAATTATTATGAGGGAGATCGGAACATCCTTACCACAAAGCCGATCAATTCCATGGCTGATTTAAAGGATGTAAAGCTGCGTACCGGCTCTACCAAGCAGTGGGTAGATACCTTAACTGCATTCGGTGCAATTCCTACCTCCCTGGCGCAGAGTGAGGTATATACCGGAATTCAGCAGAAGGTGGTAGATGGAGCGGATCAGCAGGTTGTAACGGTAAATGATATGCAGCTTTACGAGGTGTGTAAACATTACACCATGACCCATCAGTATCAGCTGATGCTGGGGCTTGTTTTAAGCAACGACTGGTTTGAAAAACTGCCAGAAGATTTACAGCAGATTTTAGTGGACAATAGTGTGAAGGCTGGAGAATATTCCTCAAAGCTTACCCTTGAACTGGTAGACCAGCAGCTGGAAGATATGAAGGGAAAGGGGCTGGAGGTCAATGATACCATCGATTTGACGGAATTTAAGGCTGTTGCCGATCAGGTGTATGAGGCGGAAGGATTGGCAGATGCAAGACAGCAGCTGTTAGATGCGATCAAATAATTAAGAAACAATATGGAAAGGAATGGAGACAGAGGATGAAGGTATTATCTTCTATTTACAGGTGGATTGTAAAAATTGAAGAAGGGTTATCAAAATTACTGCTGATAACGATTATCATATTGTGCTTTGTCATGGCGCTGGCCAGATATATGAATTTTACGGTAACCTGGTCATTGGATCTAATATTGCTGCTGTTTGCATGGTTTGCATTTCTTGCATGCAGTCAAAGTACCAGAAGAAAGGCAAACCTTGGCGTGGATATTTTGACCAGACATTTTAGCAGGAAGGTTCAGGAATGCATCGATTTATTTAATCGTGTTTTAATGCTGGTGTTTATTGCCGCTATGACAGGTTATGGTGTGTACATGGCACAGTTAAACTGGAAAACGAAGATCACCACATTAAATATCAGCAATTCCTATATTACATTAAGCCTTGTATTAGGCGGGATTTTGATTTCGATTTCATTATTGATTCAGATCGTTCAGGATGTGCAGGTAATTTGCGGAAGGGCATCCATGGAAGATTTTACAGAGAGGAGGGATGCATCATGATAGCGGTGGCGGCTGTTTTTATCCTATTGTTGCTGTTAAATATGCCAATTGCATATGTAATTGGAATTGCTTCCTGTATATTCTTTTTCCTGGAGCCAAATGTCAGCTTCAGCATTGCAGCTCAGAAAATGGTGGTATCTACCCAGAGCTTCACCTTTTTGTCCGTACCATTTTTCCTGACTGCAGGCTGTATCATGAATGCGGCGGGAATTACAGATAAACTGGTGGACTTTGCAAAAACTCTGACAGGTCATTTGACAGGAGGATTGGCGCAAGTGTCTATCATGCTAAGTGCATTAATGGGCGGAATTTCAGGTTCAGCAGTAGCGGATGCATCTATGGAGGCAAGATTTTTGGGACCGTCTATGCTGAAGGATGGCTATTCAAAAGCATTTACAGCGGCTGTGCTTTCATTCGGCGGTTTGATTACGGCAACCATTCCGCCCAGCATGGGATTGATCATGTACGGGTATGTTGGAAATATTTCGGTTGGAAAGCTGTTTGTAGCAGGCGTGGTGCCTGGTATTCTGATGACACTGATCCTGATGGTTCCTACTCATTTTATCAGCAAGAAGAGGGGATATAAACCGGTAAACCCTGATCCGCCGAAATTAGGCCAGGTGTGGAGCAGCTTTAGAAAAAGCTTCTGGGCGCTGATGTTTCCTGTCATCCTGGTTGTAGGAATTCGTTTTGGAATTTTTACCACATCAGAAGCTGGGGCATTTGCTATCGTATATGCGGTTTTCGTAGGAAAATTCATTTATAAAGAATTGAACTTTAAAAATTTTATGGAGGTTTTGGACAGCAGTATCACAGACAATGGTTCCATTCTTATGATCGTGATCTGTGCAGGTATTTTTAGTTATGTGTTGACCTACAGCGGTGCTCCGGCATGGCTTGCTACCTTTATAGCGGAAATCACAACGAACAAATATATTCTCCTGGTGGGAATTACTGCTTTTCTGGTATTTATGGGTATGATTATGGATTCGGCGGTGAACACCCTGATCTTTACTCCTATCTTTCTGCCAATTCTTCAATCTGTAGGTGTAAACGGCGTTCATTTTGGAATTATCATGATGACTGTAGTAACCATGGGATGTATGACACCACCGGTAGGAACGGCGATGTTCAGTGTGTGCCATATTCTGGATTGTCCCACTGATGAATATATGAAAGAAGGCATGCCATATATGATTGCAATTTTGGCAGAGGTGATACTATTAATTTTTGTACCGCAAATAGCAACCGGATTAGTGACACTGCTGTATGGAAGCTGCTGACAGCGCTGCGTTCCACGGCATGTCTGTGAATGGCAGTCTCTTGTCGAAACCTTGGGAGATAAGCGTCAT
>JAUNOF010000024.1:15334-27159 GCA_030537215.1 Lachnospiraceae bacterium | reverse complement strand
ATCAGGCAGCAGTGAGGATTCTGCAGAAGATTGTCAGGAAGACCAGCCGGTCAATCAGGGAGCACAGGCGGAGAGAGGGGTGCTTTCTGTTTTCCAAACATGGTACAGCCGCCTTCGGGACCGAATTTCTTCCATGATTGTGAAACTGAAGTTTTCAATTCAGTTATTTTGTGGTAAACTAAAGCAAGGAGAAGAACGGATTCACTGGCTGCAGGAAAAATGGGATATGGTTCAGGGTTTCATCCAGGATCCTGCCAATCAAAAATCAGCAAAGCTGATTCTGCGGCAGATCAAGAAGATTTTAAAGCACCTGTTTCCGCGGAAAGGTATGGCAGAGATCACCTTCGGGATCCAGGATCCATACCAGATGGGACAGCTTCTTTCTGCCGCCAGCCTGCTTTATCCGTTTACCCATAAGATTTTGATACTCCATCCTGTCTTTGATCAGGCTGTTCTGGATGGAGAGATACACATCCGCGGGCGTGTCCGCATTGGACAGCTGCTTGGATATGTACTGCGCTTATTATTTGACCGGAATATCCGGCAGCGGTTGTGGAGGCAGCTTCGCCCTTCCCGAAAGCAAACTGCAAAAAAATCCCGGAGAGGGAAATCATAAATCAGGAGGATTGATATGGCAGACAATCACTTTTCATCAACAATAGAAGCTCTTTTTAAAGGCATGGATCATTTTGTCACCACAAAGACGGTGGTAGGAGAAGCCGTTAAGGTGGATGATGCCATTATCCTTCCGCTGGTGGACGTATCCTGCGGTATGGCGGCAGGCGCATTTGCAGACGGCGGCAAGAACAAGGACAATGGGGCCGGCGGCATGAGCGCCAAGATCACCCCCAGCGCTGTGCTTGTGATCCAGAACGGTGCCACCAAGCTTGTCAGTGTCCGCCATCAGGATCCGGTGACCAAGGCTCTTGATCTGGTTCCTGATCTGGTAAATAAATTTGCAGGCGGCCCGAAGGGAGCCGGAGAGATCTCGCCGGAGGCCATGGAAGCGGCGGAAGAGATGGCAGGGAAGCAGCCGTAATGGACTGCGCCCTTTTATCCGCAGCATAAGCAATTGATAAAAAACAGCATCAACCAGGAATGGATTTCATTCATCCCGCATAGGATATTTCATAAGGACAAAAGGAAGGAATATCCTATGAAGCGGGTATATGGGTTGATGCTGTTTTGCTTTAGCTGTGGTATGGTTACCCTTTTGTTTATTCCGGTGACACTGACCACGTTGATTTTTATTGTCGCATGTCTGATCGTAGGGTATAACCTGTTTTGCTGCTGATCAGATCAAAAAATAGAAAGCAAAAAAAACGAAAAAAATCCCCGGCCCAATGACCGGGGATTCATTACGTTTCTGATGACAGAGTCTTTTCATTAAGCTCTTTCAACTAAACCGGAGCGTAAGCAAGAAGTACATACATACATCTTCTGGGAGCCACCAGTGGTCTTAACTCTTACAGATTTTACGTTAGCTTTCCACATCTTGTTAGATCTTCTATGGGAATGGCTCACAGCATTACCGAAGTGAGCAGCCTTTTCGCAGATTGCACATTTAGCCATGACTTTGCACCTCCTTTGTCGGTACTTGGATTCTTATTTCAAAAATCCACAACAAGTGTATCTTAACAGAAAGAGCTAAAAAAAGCAAGTGAAATTTAAAAATTTATTTCTTTTTTTCGCAAAATAGTGTATACTTGTCAATATAAATCTTTAGGAGGCTACAATATGAGGGGTCGAATCAATAATAAGCTGGGCGAAATCCAGATAAATCCTGATGTGATTGCAATGTACGCAGGTACCACCGCAGTGGAGTGCTTCGGTATCGTGGGCATGGCTGCCATCAGTATGAAGGACGGTCTGGTAAAGCTTCTAAAGCGGGAAAGCCTGACTCATGGAATTAATGTTGATATTAAAGATAATCATATGACCATTGATTTTCATGTAATCGTATCCTATGGCGTCAGCATCTGTGCAGTTGCAGACAACCTGATTGAAAATGTGAAATACAAAGTTGAAGAATTCACCGGAATGGAAGTTGACAAAATCAACATCTACGTAGAAGGTGTGAGAGTGATTGATTAAGGAGGAAACCGGTGATATGAATACCATTGATGCAAAACTGCTCCAGAAGGCGTTTTTAGCCGGAGCCAGCAGCCTTGAGGCGAAGAAGGAGTGGATTAACGAATTAAATGTATTCCCCGTTCCGGACGGAGATACGGGAACCAACATGACGCTTACCATTATGTCCGCAGCAAAGGAAGTGGCTGCCATTGAGAATCCTACCATGGATGCGCTGGCAAAGGCCATCTCTTCCGGTTCTCTGCGGGGCGCCAGAGGTAATTCCGGCGTTATCCTTTCCCAGTTATTCCGCGGATTCACGAAGGAGATCAAAGGAGTACAGCAGATCAATACAGCCATTCTTGCCAGCGCCTTTGTCCGGGCTACAGAAACAGCCTACAAGGCCGTTATGAAGCCGAAGGAAGGAACCATCCTGACAGTAGCGAAGGGGATGTCCGAGAAGGCCGCTTTGCTGGCGGAGCAGACAGATGATATTCTGAAATTCTGCGAGAAGGTGATCGAGGAAGGCGACTATGTATTAAGCCAGACACCGGAGATGCTTCCGGTACTGAAGCAGGCCGGTGTGGTAGACTCCGGCGGCCAGGGTCTGATGCAGGTATTAAAAGGCTGCTTAGACGGCCTTCAGGGGAAGGAGATCTCCCTGGCGGTGGAGAGCGCACCGAAGCCAGCCTCTGCCAGCGCTGCTGTTTCTGCGCCGATGGATAAGTCTCAGATCGACACGGCAGATATCAAGTTTGGTTACTGCACCGAATTTATTATTAACACAGAAAAAGAATTCACCGATGAGGACGAGCTTTCCTTTAAAGCATATCTGGAGGAGCTTGGAGATTCTATCGTTGTGGTGGCAGATGAGGATGTGGTAAAGGTCCATGTCCATACCAATCACCCCGGACTTGCCTTTGAGAAGGCTTTAACCTACGGTTCTCTGTCCCGTATGAAGATCGACAACATGCGTGAGGAACACCAGGAGCGCCTGATTCAGGATGCGGAAAAGGTGGCAGCCCAGCAGAAAGCAGAGGATGAGGCGAAAAAGGCAGCGAAGACAGAGGATAAGCCTAGAAAGCCATTTGGTTTTATCGCCGTATCAGTAGGAGAAGGATTAACTGAGATCTTTAAGGGGATCGGCGCCGACTATTTGATCGAGGGTGGGCAGACTATGAATCCCAGCACGGAAGATATCTTGAATGCAGTGGAGCATGTGAATGCGGATACGATTTTCGTTCTTCCAAACAATAAGAATATTATTCTTGCAGCCGAACAGGCAGTATATCTGGTGGAGGATAAGAACATTATTGTGGTTCCCTCCAGGACCGTTCCCCAGGGAATCACAGCGCTGATCAACTTTATGCCGGATTTGTCTGCGGAGGAAAATCTGGAAAATATGAAAGCTGAGATGGCGCGGATCAAGACCGGGCAGATCACTTACGCAGTCCGCACCACTAATATCGACGGTATGGACATTACGGAGGGTGATATCATGGCCATCGGTGATCATGGTATGCTGGCTGTGGATAAGAGTATTCCGGAGGCTGCATTAAAAGCGCTGGAGGCTATGATCGACGAGGAGTCGGAGCTGGTAACCATTTATTACGGTGCTGATGTATCGGAGGAGGATGGTGAATCGCTGCTTGCCCTGGCGGGCGAACGGTTCCCGGATGTGGAGATCGAGCTTCAAAATGGCGGGCAGCCGGTGTATTACTATATGATTTCGGTAGAGTAAGAGCAGGAAACGGCTCACTTTGCGGCCGAGTAGATGAATAAAAAAAGAGGAGCAGCATACCTTCCGTCCGAAAGGAAACAAACGGTTCCCGGGCTGGCTTGCGGCTCCTTTTTGTGATAACGGATGGCCTGACTCTGTTGCTTTCTGCAGGCGGCAGCCCGCGGCGCGGAATGGCTGTTTTATGAGATATGAAATGAGGAATCGCTATGAATACACAGCCCATAGAGGAGCTGAAGGGAATTGGAGAAAAAACCGGGAAGCTGTTTCGGAAACTTGGGATCGAGACCGTGTCGGATCTTTTGCAGTACTATCCCCGTGATTATGATGCCTTTGAGGAGCCCCTTCCCATCGGACAGCTTAAGGAAAACGGAGTAAATGCGGTGGCAGGAGTGCTGGCAAAGCCAGCGGACCTGCTGCGGTTTAACGGGCTTTTGATGGTGTCGGCATCGTTAAAGGATCTGACAGGAAGCCTGCAGCTGGCCTGGTATCATATGCCCTATATGCGTACCAATCTGAAAACCGGAACTCCTTATATTTTTCGGGGCAGAGTGGTAAAAAAGCGGGGGCGTCTTATCATGGAGCAGCCGGAGGTATATACGCCGGAAAGCTTCCAGGAGCTGGTCCATTCTCTTCAGCCGATCTACAGCCAAACAAAAGGCCTTGGAAATAAGGCCATCGGGAAAGCGGTATCCCAGGCGTTAGAGGTCCGCAAGCTGGAACGGGAATATATGCCCAAGGAGCTTCGGACAAAGTATCAGCTGGCGGAATATAATTTTGCCATTGAACATATCCATTATCCGAAGGATCAGCAGGAACTTTTATTTGCCAGAAAACGGCTGGTATTTGATGAATTCTTTCTGTTTTTGATCGGGGTGCGCCGGCTGAAGGAGAAGCGGGCTGACCAGAAATCCAGTTTTCCTATGAAGCCTTCCCAGGAAGCGGATGCATTGAAAGCCGCTCTTCCTTATCATCTGACCGATGCCCAGGAGAGGACCTGGCAGGAGGTGCGGTCGGATCTGCAGGGCGGCCTTGCCATGAACCGGCTGATCCAGGGGGATGTAGGCTCCGGAAAGACGATCATCGCCATCCTGGCCCTTTTGGAGGCCGCATCTAATGGTTATCAAGGCGCCTTGATGGTGCCTACGGAGGTTTTGGCGAAGCAGCATTATGAATCCATTGTCCAGCTTTTCACGGAACATGAGATCACAAAGGTTCCGATCCTGGTTACCGGCTCCATGACGGCGAAGGAAAAGCGGTTGGCCTATGAAAAGATTCGTTCCCATGAGGCGGATATTATTATCGGAACCCATGCTTTGATCCAGGAGAAGGTGGAGTATGATAAGCTGGCCCTGGTCATCACGGACGAGCAGCACCGCTTCGGAGTGGGCCAGCGGGAGGCTTTAGGAGAGAAGAGCGGGAGAGCGGCGCCCCACGTACTGGTGATGAGTGCAACCCCTATTCCCAGAACACTGGCAATTATCCTGTATGGTGACCTGGATATCTCTGTCATCGACCAGCTTCCATCTAACCGCCTTCCCATCAAAAACTGTGTTGTGGGAACGGATTACCGGAAGAATGCCTATTCCTTTCTGGCAAAGCAGATCGCCCAGGGACGGCAGGCCTATGTGATCTGCCCTATGGTGGAGGAAAGCGAGATGATCGAGGCAGAAAATGTGCTGGATTACACAAAAAAGCTGAAAAAGGAGCTTCCCTCTGATATCACAGTGGAGTATCTCCACGGAAAGATGAAGGGAAAGGAAAAAAACCAGATCATGGAACGGTTCGCTGCCGGGGAGATCCAGGTACTGGTATCCACCACTGTGATCGAGGTTGGCGTCAATGTGCCCAATGCCACGGTCATGATGATTGAAAATGCAGAGCGGTTCGGCTTAGCCCAGCTCCACCAGCTGCGGGGACGGGTAGGCCGCGGAAGGTATCAATCCTACTGTATCATGGTAAACTGCGGGGATGATGGAGATACCAGTAAGCGTCTGGACATTTTAAACCGATCTAATGACGGATTTTACATCGCCTCGGAGGATCTGAAGCTGCGGGGGCCGGGAGATATCTTCGGAATGCGCCAGAGCGGGGAGCTGGAATTTAAGCTGGCGGATATTTTTACCGATGCCAATCTTTTAAAAACCGTGTCAGAGGAGGTCAACCGCCTGTTAGATGATGACCCGGAGCTGGAGCAGGAGGAACACCTGGAGCTGAAGCGGCATCTGGATCAGTATCTTCAGAATCGATATGAAAAATTGAATTTATAGGAGGAACTGTAATATGAATCAAACCATTGAAACCATCTTAAAGCGCAGAAGCACCAGAAGCTTTTGCCGGAAAGCCCTGAAGGAAGAGGATTTAAAGCTGATTGTGGACTGTGCCCTTCACGCCCCAAGCGGCATGGGACGGCAGACCTGGAAGTTTACCGTTGTGGAAAACCGTGAGAAGATCCAAAGATTGGCAGCTGTGGTTGGAGCGGAATTAGGGCGCAGCGGCTACAATATGTATGATCCGGAGGTGCTGATCATCCCCTCCAATTCAAAGGAAAGTTCTTTTGGGATGGAGGATAATGCCTGTGCCATGGAAAATATTTATCTGGCAGCAGAATCCTTAGGAATCGGCTGTGTATGGATCAACCAGCTCCGCACCATCTGCGATGCGCCGGCAGTACGGGAGATCCTGGATGAGCTGCATATTCCGGCGGATCATGTGGTTTATGGACTGGCTGCATTAGGCTACCGGGATGATACGCCGATCCAACCGAAGGAGCGGATCGGACAGGTGGAGTATATCAAATAAATAAAACCGCTGCAGGATGGGAATGTTAAGAATACATTACCCATCTTGCAGCGGTTTTTTCAGGCTGTGCTTCTAACTTAGAGCGGATCAGATCCTTTCATCCATCAGAAGCGGAAGCTCTGCTGGAAGGCTTCGCAGCGTATGCTTACTTGCCTGCCATCTGACGCTCCTGCGCCTCGATCATTTTCTTTACCATATAGCCGCCTACAGAACCATTCTGTGCGGAGGTTAAGTTGCCGTTGTAACCGTTGCTTAACGGAACACCGATCTCGTTTGCTACCTCCATCTTCAGACGGTCCATTGCCTCTCTTGCCTCAGGTACGTTTGTAGTGTTAGAAGAATTGCTTGCCATATGATGTGCCTCCTTTTCTTCGCTTGCCGCATCTGTGTGGGTTCTGCTTTCTTTCGATGCGGTTTGTTGTTTGCTACACTCCTATTATGTGCTTTCGTTTCGGGAATACACTAGAAGGTTTTTCGAAAAATGTAAGAAATTAGGAGGATGACAGCAGCAGGATCTGGCGAAGATGTGAGCGGACCAAATTATAATAATAGAAGAAATTACAGAACAAAAAACATCGAAAAATTGAAAAATCCCTTGTATATCTGGAATATTCATATTATACTAAATGGGATAAAGGCGAAAACAAAAGGAAGATCCGCAGCAGGAGAACCTTTGGTTAAGCTTTGGTTTTAAGGAGATCATATGAGAGTCATTGCAGGAAGCGCCAGACATCTGACGCTGAAAACAATTGAAGGGATGGATACCAGACCAACTACCGACCGGATCAAGGAGACCTTGTTCAATATGCTTCAGTACCAGATCGCCGGATGCCGGTTTCTTGATCTGTTCTCCGGCAGCGGCGGGATCGGAATTGAAGCCTTAAGTCGGGGCGCGTCGGAAGCGGTCTTTGTAGAACGAAATCCCAGCGCGGTTTCCTGTATTAAGGAAAATTTAAAAACGACCCGCCTGGAAGATCGTGCCATGGTGATGTCCATGGATGTGCTCAGTGCACTGAAACGGCTGGAAGATCGGAGCGGTCCCTTTGATTTTATTTTTATGGACCCGCCCTATAATCATCAGCATGAGCAGATGGTTTTGGAATACCTGACCGGCTCGAAGCTTGCCGACGGCGATACCACAGTGATTGTGGAGGCATCGAAGGAGACGGCCATTGACTGGATCCAGCCGATGGGATGGCAGATTGAGAAGGTGAAGGTTTATAAGACCAACAAACATATTTTTATTACCAAAGGAGAATGATGAATGTCAGTAGCAGTATACCCGGGAAGCTTTGACCCGGTGACCCTAGGACATTATGATATTATATATCGGACCGCCCAGATTATGGACCGGGTGATCATTGGAGTATTAAACAATCAGTCCAAGAAGCCTCTTTTTTCTGTGGCGGAGCGGGTGGAGATGCTTAAGAGCGTGACCGTGACGCTGCCCAATGTGGAGATCCAAAGCTTCGATGGCCTTACCATTGATTTTGCCCGCCGCAATCATGCCAATGTTGTGATCCGCGGACTGCGGGCTGTTACGGATTTTGAGTATGAGCTCCAGCTGGCCCAGACCAACCGGGTGATTGCACCGGAGATCGATACCATGTTTTTAACCACCAGCTTAAAGTATTCCTATCTCAGTTCCAGTATTGTGAAGGAGATCGCATCCTTAGGCGGTGATATTTCAGAGTTTTTACATCCGCATATCGCAGAATATGTTTTAAAAAAGTACGCAGCGCTGCAAAGCGAGTAAAGTGAGGAGATAAATTATGAGCAGAATTGAGCAGTTAATTGATGAAATCGAAGAGTATATTGACAGTTGCAAGTATCAGCCTCTGTCCTCCACCAAGATTTTAGTGAATAAAGAAGAGCTGGAAGAGCTTTTAGTGGAGCTCCGGCTTCGGATCCCGGATGAGATCAAGCAGTACCAGAAGATCATCAGCAACCAGGAGGCAATCTTAAATGAAGCCAGAAGCCAGGCGGACACCATGGTTGCCGAGGCCACTGCTCAGACCAATGAATTGGTAAATGAGCATGAGATCATGCAGAGGGCTTATGCTCATGCCAATGAGGTGATCGAGCAGGCTAATGCCCAGGCCCAGGCCATCGTAGACAATGCAGTAACGGATGCCAACAACATTCGCCAGGGTGCCGTTCAGTACACCGATGATATGCTCCGCAGCCTTCAGACTATCATCAATCACACCATGGACGGCGCCAAGGGACGGTTTGACGCTTTCATGACCTCCATGCAGTCCAGCTATGATATCGTATCCTCCAACCGCAATGAGCTGGCGGGCGGTATCGTGCGGGAGGAGGAGCCTGCTAGCGGGGAAACGCCAGCAGAAGGGTAAGGATCAGGCAGGCCAGCCCGCAGTGAAGTATTTTCCACAGGATATAATGCCGGATGGATAATCCGGCATTTTTTGTTACGCTTTTTACCTGGAATACGCCGGAGAAGCCCCCGAAAGCTCCGGCTGCCAGAATCATCCGCACACCGGAAAGGCCAGAGACGGCCTTTGACGTTTCCTCCATGCCGGTGGTCATCTCAGCGGCAGAAACTAGAAGGCAGGTAAGCTTAGGACTGGCGATGGGAAGAAGCTTGAGAAAGCGGGCTAAAATAGAAAACATCATCAGATAACCGCCGATCTTTACCATGATCTCGATGGAGGACATAAGGGCTTCATCCAGGGAGAGAGAGGGAAAGCGTGACACAGATTCCGAAAGAGTCCTGGCAGCCTTACGGTGAGCTTTCCCGTTTTTATCTTGCAGCTTCAGGCTTTCCAAATGAAATCCATACAGCAGGGATGCCAGATAAAACATGGGGAATATGGGAAGATAGACAGCGGCTGCCATTTTCCACAGCGGGACCAGGAGGGCAGTCCCGGCAGACTGGGAAGCCTTTGCCATCATATATCCGGCCAGAAACATAGGGCTTGGAAAACTGCTGACTGCATAAAGGCAGCGTGCTTCCGGCAGAGAGAGACAGCCCTGGGAGAGAAATTCACTGCAGTTTTTCGCGCCCATGGGATATCCGCACAGCATTCCTCCCAGCAGCACGAAGCAGCCGGAGTCGGAAATGCCCAGGAGCCGTTTCAACAGCGGGGCAATGGGCGCCGTCAAAAAACCTACCCCGTTCATGCTGACCACCAGATTGGTACATATCATGAAGGGCAGCAGGGTTGGCAGTACAGTCTGATACCAGAGGAGCAGCCCATTTCGCGCTCCTTCCAGAGAAAGCCTTGGAAAGCTCAGCAGCAGAATCATAACGGCAGCAGCAGCAGCGCCGAAAAAATTTCTTCTCTTCACGTTTTTTCTCCCAGCCGGACGCGTATACATTATTAATACAATATATGTTGAGGCCTGCTATGCATATGATTTGGATTTGGTTCCTGATCCTTCTCCTTTCGGTCTATCAAACTGCCTTTACCGATTATTTCCTGATAAACCCTGATTTTTACCAGTTGGATGCCTATACATGGGAATGTGAGGACTTCCGGCGGATGCTGTTGGGAAATACCTGGATCGATGCAGTTTCCAGACAGCCAGAGCTTAATTATGACTGCCTTGCCTCCCTTATGATCCAGCATCAGTATGATCTTCGGGACTTGGATGGGGAAGAATTGAAGCAGTGGCAGAGCATAAGGGCTTCCTTGCTGCGCAGGAAGCCGGTGGAATATAAAAAGCTGCGGCGGGCCTATGAGATGATCTTTCAGGATATCGGCTGTTTTCCCATTCCGAAATCTTCCGAAAGCGTCAGTAGTTCCGGCTCTCAATCCGATTCTTCGGAAGCTGCGGCCTTTATCACCTATGAGGACAGCTTCCTGGAACCAAGAACCTACGGCGGAGAACGGCAGCATGAAGGCTGTGATCTTATGGGAATCCATGCGCCGCGGGGCCATTATCCGGTGCTTTCCATGACATCCGGAACCATCGAGAAGGTGGGATGGCTGGAAAAGGGCGGCTGGCGTATCGGAATCCGAACTCCCTCCGGAGCTTATTTTTACTATGCTCATCTGTACCAGTATGCCGAGGACTGGAAGGAAGGCGATCTGGTTCAGCCTGGAACGCTGCTGGGATACATGGGGGATTCCGGATACGGGGTGCAGGAGGGGACGGTTGGAAACTTTGACGTACACCTTCACCTGGGCATCTACCTGCCCACAGACCATTATGATGAATTAAGCATCAATCCCTATTGGGTGTTAAAGTACAGTGAACGGTTTATGAGAAGGGCGGAATATTAATCCTGTCAGAGTCCCAAGTTTATACGAAAGGATTTGGGGAAGTTTGAGAAGAAAGTCTTTCGCGAAATTTATGCTTATGATATACTATAAATTGCATTTTGCGAACGATAAGCAAATGTCTGGAAACAAACATAAAATCAATTGAGATAATGAAGAAAGAGGAGATCTGTGAAATATACCGAATTACCACAGCCTTTTTTAGATGAAATGAATCAGCTTCTGGGAGAGGAATATCCTTCCTACCTGGAATCCTTTGCACAGCCCTGGAACCGCAGTCTCCGGGTCAATGTACAAAAGCTTTTGCCGGGAAGCCTGGCTTCTCTGCTTGCTGAAAGGTGCGGGCAAAAGCTGGAGCCGGTTCCCTGGATTTCCAATGGATTTTACTACGATCCCCAATGGACGGCCTCGAAAGATCCTTACTACTTCGCCGGATTGTATTACCTTCAGGAGCCAAGTGCCATGACGCCGGCCAGCCGGCTTCCCATTGAACCAGGTGATATGGTTCTGGATCTGTGTGCCGCGCCAGGGGGAAAATCTACAGAATTAGGCGCCCGGCTGAAAGGCCGGGGGATGTTGTTTGCCAACGATATCAGCAGTTCCCGGGCCAAAGCGCTGCTGAAAAATTTGGAACTGTTTGGGATCCCGAATATCTGTGTTACCAGCGAAACGCCGGAAAAGCTGGCGGAATGTCTGCCGGAATTTTTTGACAAAATCCTGGTGGATGCCCCCTGTTCTGGTGAGGGAATGTTCCGAAAGGAGCCGGATATGGTAAAGGACTGGGAAGAAAAAGGCCCCAGCTATTACGCGCCGATTCAGCAGGCGATCCTGCGGCAGGCGGTTCGGCTGCTGAAGCCGGGCGGGTACCTTTTGTATTCTACCTGTACCTTTTCCCGGATGGAGGATGAGGAGAATGTGATCGCCCTGATGAAAAGCTGTCCGGAGATGGAACTGGTGCCGCTGGAGCA
>JAUNOF010000024.1:7224-15234 GCA_030537215.1 Lachnospiraceae bacterium | reverse complement strand
ATGTGATCGCCCTGATGAAAAGCTGTCCGGAGATGGAACTGGTGCCGCTGGAGCATTTCGCAGGTGCTGCTGACGGATTCGGGCTTTCCGGCGTTCTCCGGCTCTTTCCCCATAAGGTCAGGGGAGAGGGACATTTCCTCGCGCTGCTTCGAAAGTCGCTTAGAAGCGCCGGAAGCCTGATGAAAGATGCCGCAAAGGACCTTAACCAGAACCATGGCAAACCAGACGGCAGGCATGCTTTTGCCAGCCAGTCCTCCGGATCCTCACAGGAACTGGGAGATTTCCCGGAATTTTTCCGTCAGCTGTCAGTCTCGTTTCCATTATCCCAAATCCGGCGGATCCAGGACAGTATCTACTATCTGCCGGAGCAGTTTCCGGAGGGCCTGCGTCTGCGCTACCTGCGCACCGGACTTCTTCTCGGGGAATTAAAGCGGGAGCGCTTTGAACCCAGCCAGCCTCTGGCCATGGCGCTGAAACCGGAGCAGTTTTCCAATGCCATTCATTTCGCTCACGATGATCAGCGGGTCATCCGGTATCTGAAAGGGGAAACCATTGCCCTGACCGAAGCGGAAAGCGTGGGAAAGGGCTGGTGTCTGGTATGTGTGGAGGACTTTCCCCTGGGCTGGGCCAAGGCAGCTGGAATGACCTTAAAGAATAAATATTATCCCGGCTGGCGTTACCAGTAAGGAATGGATGCAGAACAGGAGAATCATCATATGGCGCAGATGCGTTTAGATAAATTTTTAGGAGAGATGGGGGTGGGGACCCGCACCCAGATCAAAGAAATGGCACGAAAGGGACGGGTAATGGTAAATGGTCAGACGGAAAAGAAAAGCGACCGGAAGATCGACCCGGAACAAGATGTGGTCCAGGCAGACGGACGTGAGATTTCCTACGCCGCCTGGGAATACTATTTATTAAATAAGCCTCAGGGCGTTGTGTCTGCCACAGAGGACCGAACCTATCCTACTGTGATCGATCTGATCACCGATGCCAGAAGAAAGGATCTGTTTCCAGTGGGACGGCTGGATCTTGATACAGAGGGACTTCTTCTGATTACCAATGACGGTGATCTTGCCCATCGGCTGCTATCGCCGAGAAAGCATGTGGACAAGGTATACTTTGCCAGGGTGGAGGGAAGCCTTCCAGAAGACAGCCCGGAGCAGATGGCCAGGGGACTGATGCTGGAGGATGGAACGAAGACCCTTCCAGCCTCCCTCACCATCCTTCCGGATTCTGACAGCACAGCAGCTTCTGTTATGCTGACGATCCAGGAAGGAAAGTTTCATCAGGTAAAACGGATGTTTGAGGCCCTTGGCTGTCATGTGGTCTACTTAAAGCGGCTGTCTATGGGACCGCTGAAGCTGGATGAAGAGCTGGCTCCCGGACAGTACCGTCCGCTGCGCAAAGAGGAGCTTCAGATGCTTCGGCAGCTTGATCAGACAGAAGGCGGCAGGAAAGGGAGTCCAGCTGCTGTCTGCATAGAAAAACCGGAAGGGTGACGGATATGATCAATACGTTATTACATCAAAAACAGGCAGTGATCTTCGATTTGGACGGAACTCTGGTAGATTCCATGTGGATGTGGAAAGCCATTGATATTGAATATCTGGGCAGCTTCGGCTATGCTTGTCCGCCGGATCTGCAGAAATCCATTGAAGGTATGAGCTTTACCGAAACGGCGCATTATTTTAAAAAGCGGTTTCAGTTAGACAGCACCATTGAAGAGATCAAGGCCGCCTGGACCAGAATGTCCATCGACAAATACCGCACGCAGGTTCCCTTAAAGGAGGGAGCAGAATCCTTTCTGGCTTATGTGAAGCAGGCCGGCATCCCTATGGGGATTGCAACCAGCAATGGACGCGAGATGGTGGACGCGGTTTTAAATGCCTTATCCATCAGCCGGTATTTTGCCAATATCACCACCGGGTGTGAGGTGGCCATGGGAAAACCGGCGCCGGATATCTATTTGAAGGTGGCGGAGCATTTGGGAGCAGAGCCGGAGCGTTGTCTGGTATTTGAGGACGTGCCTGCCGGGATTCGTGCCGGAAAAGCGGCCGGTATGACGGTAATCGCCGTGGCCGATGAATTTTCCAGAAACATGCAGGAGGAGAAAAAGGCTCTGGCCGATTATTATATTGAAAATTACCGGGAACTTTTTTCCAGTTAAAGGAACGGAGCAGTGCAGAACGGTTATCATTTGGAGGAATATATGGATACAAAATCTGATTTTCTGCCGGTCAGTCCGGCCGATATGAAAAAACGCGGCTGGGAGCAGTGTGACTTCGTCTATATTACTGGGGATGCCTATGTAGATCACCCTTCCTTTGGGACAGCCATCATCAGCCGGGTTCTGGAGGCGCACGGATACCGGGTGGGAATCATTGCCCAGCCGGACTGGAAGGAGGATGACAGCATTGCTCTTCTGGGGGAGCCCAGGCTGGGATTTCTGGTTTCTGCCGGAAATATGGATTCCATGGTCAATCATTATTCCGTTTCTAAAAAACGGAGGCGGGAGGACAGCTACACCCCCGGCGGCGTGATGGGCAAGCGGCCGGATTATGCGGTGGTAGTGTACTGCAATCTGATCCGGCGTACCTTCAAAAAGACGCCAATCATCATCGGCGGGATCGAAGCCAGCCTTCGGAGACTGGCTCACTATGATTACTGGTCCAACCAGCTGAAGCATTCCATTCTGGTGGATTCCCAGGCGGACCTGCTCTCCTATGGGATGGGAGAACGCTCCATTGTGGAAATTGCTGACGCTTTGGCCAGCGGGCTGGAAGTGTCAGATATCACCTTTATCCAGGGAACCGTCTATAAGACGAAAAGCCTGGATTCGGTGTATGATGCCACCATCCTGCCCTCCTTTGATGAGCTGCGGGCCAATAAGAAGCGCTACGCAGAAAGCTTTTATATCCAGTACTGCAACACAGACCCCTTCTCTGGAAAACGGCTGGTGGAGCCTTACCGGGAGAATCTGTATGTGGTGCAGAATCCGCCTGCCAAGCCTCTCAGCCAGGAGGAGATGGATGATGTGTACCGGCTTCCCTATATGAGAACCTATCATCCTTCCTATGAGGCTGCCGGCGGGATCCCGGCCATCCGGGAGATCAAATTCAGCCTGATCAGCAACCGGGGCTGCTTCGGGGCCTGCAGCTTTTGTGCATTAACCTTCCACCAGGGGCGGATCATCCAGGCAAGAAGCCATGAATCCCTGCTGGAGGAGGCAAAACTTCTGACGGAGGATAAGGATTTTAAAGGATATATCCATGATGTAGGCGGACCCACTGCTAATTTCCGTTTCCCCGCCTGTGACAAGCAGATGAGCCGCGGCGCATGCACTCACAAGCAGTGCTTGTTTCCAGAGCCCTGCCGGAATTTGAAGGCGGATCATTCCGACTATATCGCCTTGCTGCAGAAGCTTCGAAGTCTTCCAAAGGTAAAAAAAGTTTTCATCCGCTCCGGCATCCGGTTTGACTACCTGCTGGCGGATCCCAGCCGGCAGTTTTTAAGAGAGCTTTGCCAGTATCATGTCAGCGGACAGCTTAAGGTAGCGCCGGAGCATGTTTCCGATGGGGTGCTGTCTAAGATGGGAAAGCCGAAGAATCAGGTTTACCGCCGGTTCATGAAGGAATACGCAAGTATGAATGAGCAGCTTGGCATGAAGCAGTATCTGGTTCCCTATCTGATGTCCTCCCATCCGGGCTCCTCCTTAAAGGAAGCAGTGGAGCTGGCGGAATATGTCCGTGACCTGGGGTATATGCCGGAGCAGGTACAGGATTTTTATCCTACACCGTCCACCATCTCCACCTGCATGTATTACACCGGGCTGGACCCGCGGAATATGGAGCCGGTGTATGTTCCGGTCAGCCCTCATGAAAAGGCGATGCAACGTGCGCTGATCCAATACCGGAATCCGGAGATGTATGATCTGGTGGAGGAGGCTCTGATCAAGGCAGGGCGGCGGGATCTGATCGGCTTTGGACCGAAATGCCTGATCCGCCCCCGGGGAGCCAAAACAGGCAGGAAAGAGTATCCTTCTAACCGGCCGCCGGCGAAAAAGAAAACCATTCGGAATATCCATAAAAAGAAGAGGTGATCGGATGAAAATTGCAATTGTAACCGGAGCTTCCTCCGGGATGGGAAGAGAAAGTGTGATCCAGCTTGCAGACCGTTTTGGCGGAAAGCTGGATGAGATCTGGCTGATCGCCAGGCGAAAGGATCGGATGGAGGAGTTGGAAGGCCGTCTTCCGGCCGCCCTTCGGCTGTTTTCCATCGATATTACAGACCGGATCCAATTGGAGAAGCTGAAGATGGCGCTGGAAGAGCACACTCCCCAGGTATTATTTTTGGTAAATGCAGCCGGCTACGGAAAGATCGGTGCAGTAGGACAGGTACCTTTGACCGATGAGCTGGGAATGGTTCAGCTTAACTGTCAGGCATTGTGCGCTGTTACCCATCTGGTCCTTCCCTACATGGCACGAAATGGGCGCATCCTCCAGTATGCCTCCTCGGCAGCCTTCCTTCCTCAGCCCAAGTTTGCCATCTATGCGGCCAGCAAGTCATTTGTCCTAAGCTATAGCCGCGCCCTGCACACGGAGCTGAAGGAACAGGGAATCTGTGTTACCGCCGTATGTCCGGGACCGGTTAAAACCGAATTTTTTGACATTGCAGAGACCACCGGCCATATGCCTGCCTACAAGCAGCTTGCCATGGCGGACCCGAAAAAAGTGGTAAAGAAAGCCATCCGCGACAGTATGATGGGAAGAACGATGTCTGTCTACGGACTGCTGATGAAGCTGTTTTTCCTGTTGTGCAGACTTCTTCCTCATTCCCTGATCCTGGCGGTGTGGGAACTCATATTTATCCAAAAAGAAAAGAGATGACCAGCAATTGAAACGAACACACCCGGAAAAAGGCCAGTATGGCTACCGGAATTATCATAAAAAAGCAGAGCTTCTTAAGATCGCCGCAGGTGCCGCCATTATCCTGCTCCAGCTTGGCGCCAGGATGCTGACAGAACGGGCATCCCTCCAGAATCTTCTGACGGTTATGGCCATCGTGTCCGTCCTTCCCGTAGCCAATCTGGCAGCCCCCCTTCTGGCTGCCTTTCCATACCAGACGCCCGGCGAGGATTTCCACCAGAAGCTGATGTCTTATGAAGACCGCACGGCAGTGCTGTATGATCTGATCCTGACATCGAAGGAGTACATCATGCCTATGGATGGGATCCTGATCCATCCCACCGGCGTCTATTGCTACTGCACCAACCCAAAGCTTTCGGCCCAGAAGGCAGAAGCTTTTTTAAATCAAATGTTTCAGTCCCACCGTCTGGATCCCCATGTTAAGATCCTTACGGATGAGAAATCATTTTTTAAACGGGCTGCATCCTTAAAGCCAGCCAGCGAATATGAAGATGACGGCAGCGTGGAGTACACCGTAAATCTGCTGAAAAATCTTTCCATGTAATCCATCAAACATACAAGAAAGGACATGCCACCATGCAGGCATTAACCGTAACGGAAAATGAAGCCGGGCAGCGTTTAGATAAGCTGCTTGCCAAATATTTGAATCTTGCCCCCAAAAGCTTTCTCTATAAAATGATGCGGAAAAAAAATATCACGTTAAACAACAAACGGTGCGAGGGCTCCGAAAAGCTGGAGGTGGGGGATGAGATCCGGCTATTTTTGTCTGATGATACCATCAGCAAGTTTTCTCAGTCAAAATCCTACCCATCCTCCAAAGCAGCCGCCGGACAGCCAAGGCTGGATATCATTTACGAGGATGACCATCTTCTTATCGTCAACAAGCCGGCCGGGATGCTTTCCCAGAAGGCAAAGGATTCGGATCACTCCCTGGTGGAGGAGATCATCAATTACCTGATCGATTCCAAGCATATCCGCATCGAACAGCTTCGCACCTTCCGTCCATCGGTGTGCAACCGGCTGGACCGAAACACCAGCGGCCTGGTGGTAGCCGGAAAATCCCTGGCAGGGCTGCAGATCATGTCAGAGGTGTTAAAGGACCGGAGCATCCATAAATATTACCAGTGCATTGTGTCCGGACGTCTTACCAAGAAGCAGGTGATTGCCGGATTCCTTCGCAAGGATGAAGAATCCAACCAGGTGACCATCTACCCTCTGGAGGTAGAAAACAGTGTCCCCATTATGACCGAATACCTTCCTCTGGCAGGCAGCGACCGGTACACCCTTCTGGCCGTCACCCTGATCACCGGACGCACCCACCAGATTCGTGCCCATTTAGCCTCCATCGGCCATCCCATCGTAGGGGATTACAAGTACGGCATCGATTCTGTCAATGCATGGGCGAAACAAACCTACGGCATCCGTTCCCAAATGCTCCACTCCTGGAAGCTGGTAATGCCCAAGCTCCCGGAGCCCATGGCTGCTTTAAGCGGAAAAGAATTTACAGCCCCCCTGCCCCCTGCCTTTCGGCGGATGGAAGAAGGAGAGGCCTTTGCTTTCTATCAAACTCTGGAATAACACGCGGTTTCCAGCACAGCAGCCTTGCCCGCCTGCGGGCTCGCAGCCAGCCACAACAGCACTTGACATCCGCCCGCCCAAAGGGTATATTATTAAGATAGAATGAGACAATTTTGGAAGGAATTATACAATTATGGGAAAAATTATTTTAACAGGCGACAGACCTACAGGAAGACTTCATGTCGGCCATTATGTGGGCTCTTTAAAGCGGAGAGTAGAGCTTCAGAACTCCGGAGAATATGACCAGATCTTTATTATGATCGCAGATGCACAGGCTTTGACGGATAATGCCGATAACCCGGAGAAGGTCCGCCAGAATATTATCGAGGTGGCTCTGGACTATCTGGCTGCCGGACTGGACCCGGCTAAGTCCACACTGTTCATCCAGTCTCAGATTCCGGAGCTGTGTGAATTATCCTTCTATTATATGAACCTGGTGACCGTATCCCGCCTTCAGAGAAATCCTACGGTAAAGGCGGAGATCCAGATGCGGAACTTTGAGGCAAGCATTCCGGTAGGCTTCTTTACCTACCCCATCAGTCAGGCCGCAGATATCACAGCCTTTAAGGCGACTACCGTTCCCGCAGGCGAGGATCAGATGCCTATGCTGGAGCAGACCAGAGAGATCGTTCACAAGTTTAATTCTGTTTATGGGGATACCCTGGTAATGCCGGACATCCTGCTTCCGGATAATAAGGCATGCCTTCGTCTGCCAGGCATTGACGGCAAGGCAAAGATGAGTAAGTCCTTAGGCAACTGCATTTATTTATCTGACACGGAAGAGGAAGTAAGAAAGAAGATCATGTCCATGTTCACCGATCCCAATCATCTGCGGGTGGAGGACCCAGGCTGCGTGGAGGGCAATCCGGTCTTTATCTATCTGGATGCATTCTGCAAGGATGAACATTTTGAAAAATTCCTTCCTGACTATAAGAATCTGGACGAGCTGAAGGCACACTATACAAGAGGCGGACTGGGCGATGTAAAGGTAAAGAAATTCCTGAATAAGGTGATTCAGGACGAGCTGGCCCCGATTCGGGAAAGAAGAAAAGAATTCGAAAAGGATATTCCGGCTGTCTATAAGATGCTGGAGGAGGGAAGCCGGAAGGCGGAGGCCGTGGCAGCCCAGACCCTGGCGGATGTAAAGCGTTCCATGAAGATCAATTACTTTGAGGATCACGCCCTGATTGAAGAGCAGTCCAAGCGTTTCCAGGCATAACAATCGTGGGGAGCGCAGGCTGTCCTGCAGGTTTGCAGTTAGGATAGGCAGCAACGATTCCATAAACCTGCGGATTGTGAAGGTACGGAACCGTTGCGATAAGCGTATGAAAAGGACGCTGCAATACTGAGTCAGTCTTGCAGTGTCCTTCCTTTTTTCATTCCATACGGCAAGCTTACGAAATCTTCACAGGCCCGGCGGGCAGGCGCGCCGCCGTACATGAAAGTTTTGGCGGGCGCATTGTAACTGTTCAGCAGGTCTGCGCGCTTGCTAAAAAAGAAAGGA
>JAUNOF010000024.1:0-7124 GCA_030537215.1 Lachnospiraceae bacterium | reverse complement strand
GGCGGGCGCATTGTAACTGTTCAGCAGGTCTGCGCGCTTGCTAAAAAAGAAAGGAGCTGGAAGCATGGGAACCTGGCACACCAGAGGCCTTCGAGGTTCCGGGCTGGAGGATCTGATCAATCACACCAATGACCGTTACCGGGAAAAAGGGCTGGCCCTGATCCAGAAAATCCCTACCCCCATCACCCCCATTGAAATCGACAAGACCAGCCGCCACATTACACTGGCCTACTTTGATCAGAAGAGTACGGTGGACTATATCGGAGCCATACAGAGTATTCCGGTCTGCTTTGATGCCAAGGAATGCCGGACCGACACCTTCCCTCTTCACAATATCCACCCTCACCAGATTTCATTTATGAAGGAGTTTGAGATCCAGGGAGGCGTTTCCTTCATTATTTTGTCCTACACAGCAAAAAATGAGATTTACTATCTGCCCTTTGACCATGTAGCGGAATTTTGGAAGAGAATGGAAGATGGAGGACGGAAAAGCTTTACCTATGAGGAAATTGATAAGTCTTACCGGATCCATTCCCACCGGGATATGTATGTGCATTATTTAGAGCCGCTGCAGCGGGATTTGGACCGGAAACAAAATTCATAAGAATCAGTTGACAAGATGCACTTTGTTTCCTATAATAAAAGGCACGTTATTAGATTAGCACTGTACCATACGAAAGTAATTGAAGCATGCTTCAGCAAGCCTGCAGGAGGCGCAGGTCATGCTGTGCATGATAAAATGCAACCACATAATACCATTGCAGCAGTAAGGAGACCACATGGCGAATAAATTGATCCATACTCCCGAAGGCGTCCGGGATATCTATGACGCAGAATGTATGCAGAAGCTTACGGTGCAGGAGAAGGTCCTGAAGACCCTGTACTGCTATGGATATCAGCATATCGAAACCCCAAGCTTTGAATTTTTTGATATTTTTAATAAAGACCGGGGAAGCGTAAGCTCCCAGGAAATGTTTAAATTTTTTGACCGTGACAATAACACGCTGGTACTGCGCCCGGATATGACGCCGGCCATTGCCCGCTGTGTGTCCAAATATTTCTCCGAGGAGACAATGCCTCTGCGCCTCTGCTACTTAGAGCGCACCTTTACCAACAACACCAGCTATCAGGGACGGTTAAAGGAATCCACCCAGACCGGAGCCGAGATGATCGGAGATGATTCCAGTGATGCAGATGCCGAAATGATCGCTCTGGTGATCGACTGCCTGAA
Source organism: Lachnospiraceae bacterium (assembly GCA_030537215.1). GTDB lineage: Bacteria > Bacillota > Clostridia > Lachnospirales > Lachnospiraceae > Caccovicinus. The sequence goes on along the minus strand of JAUNOF010000024.1, from coordinate 5,893 downwards.
GGCGGCCGGACTGAAGGAATTTCAGGTTGAGCTGGGCCAGGTGGAATTCTACCGCGGGCTGGTGGAGGAGGCCGGGCTGGATGAGGCGACCCAGGAGCAGCTTCGCGACCTGATCGAAAATAAGAACTTTTTCGGCGTGGAGGAGCTGTTAAATGCCCATCCCCTGAAGCCGGAATTAAAGGCGGTTTTCCTGCGCCTTCCAGAGCTGTTCGGCTCCATTGACCAGATCCGTCAGGCCCGCTCTCTGACCACCAACAAGCGTGCACGATTTGCCATTGACCGGCTGGAGAAGGTCCACGAGATCATGGAAAATTACGGCCTTTCGGAGTATGTATCCTTTGACTTAGGGATGCTGAGCAAATATCAGTATTATACGGGCATCATCTTTAAGGCCTACACCTACGGCACCGGCGATTATGTGGTAACCGGAGGCCGCTACGATAAGCTGCTGCAGCAGTTTGGCAAGGATGCGCCGGCAGTTGGCTTCGGTATTGTAGTAGACCGCCTCCTGATGGCGCTGGCCAGCCAGGGAATCTCTCTTCCGGTGAAGAAGGTCAATACCATGATTCTTTTTGATGTCTCTGCACGGGTTTCTGCCATCCAGCTTGCCAAGTATTTCCGGGAGCAGAACCATCTGGTACAGTTCCAGCGGAAGCACCAGACCCCTTCTGTGGAAGATTATCTCCAGATGGCAGTGCGAAGCGGAATCTCAAATGTATTATATGTGTTTGGAGATGGCAGCCAAGTACGGGCCTACTGTGCCCGAACCGGAGCCTTCGATGTGATTGATATGGCGGAATACTTAAACAGTGAAGAAAGTTGGAGGACGGAATGAGAGAGATCACTATAGCCCTGGCAAAGGGAAGGCTTGCAAATAAAGCCATGGATTTATTTGATAAAATCGGGATCAGCTGTGAAGAGATGAAGGATAAAAATTCCCGAAAGCTGATCTTTGAGAATCCGGAGCTGGGAATGCGGTTTTTCCTGGCAAAGGCAAACGATGTTCCTACCTATGTGGAATATGGAGCTGCCGATATCGGGATCGTGGGAAAGGACACCATTCTGGAGGAAGGCCGGAAGCTTTATGAGGTGTTAGATCTCAGGATGGGAAAATGCCGCATGTGCGTGTGCGGACCGGAAGCTGCCAGAGAGCGGTTAAAGCATCACGAACTGATCCGGGTGGCAACCAAGTATCCTCATATCGCAAAGGATTATTTCTATAATAAAAAATATCAGACCGTTGAGATCATAAAGCTGAACGGTTCCATCGAGCTGGCGCCTATCGTGGGACTGGCCGATGTGATCGTGGATATTGTGGAGACCGGAAGCACCCTTCGGGAAAATGGTCTGGTAGTGTTGGAAGAGGTGTGTGACCTGTCTGCCCGTATGGTGGTGAATCAGGTCAGCATGAAGCGGGAAAATGAAAAAATCACCCAGATCATCAAAGGATTGCAGGAGATACTAAGGGAGGAACAGGCATGAGAATCATTCAGTTAGATGAAAGTACGAAGCAGAATATTCTGGAGGGACTGCTAAAGCGTGACCCCAACAACTATACCCAGTACGCTGACGCGGTTCAACAGATCGTGGATGATATTAAGGAGCGCAGAGATGAAGCTCTCTTTGCATACACGAAAAAGTTTGATAAGACCGAGATGAATGCCTCCAATATCCGGGTCACGGAAGATGAGATCCAGGAGGCTATGAAACAGGTAGATCCAGGTCTTTTGGAGGTTATGAAAAAGTCCATGGCCAATATCCGGGAATATCACCAGCGCCAGGTTCGTCAGAGCTGGTTTGACAGCAAGCCGGACGGAACCATTCTGGGGCAGAAGGTGACTCCTTTGGAGAGCGTGGGCGTCTATGTGCCAGGGGGCAAGGCGGCTTACCCCTCCACTGTATTGATGAATATTATTCCAGCAGAGGTGGCCGGTGTGGAGCGGATCGTGATGGTGACGCCTCCCGGCGCTGACGGTAAGGTGAATCCGGTAACGCTGACAGCGGCTTATCTGGCCGGCGCTACGGAGGTTTACAAGGCAGGCGGCGCCCAGGCGGTTGCGGCGCTGGCCTTTGGAACCCAGTCCATTCCAAGAGTGAATAAGATTGTTGGTCCCGGGAATATCTTTGTGGCTCTGGCAAAAAAGGCGGTGTACGGCCATGTGAGCATTGACAGTATTGCCGGCCCAAGCGAGATCCTGGTGATTGCAGATGAAACTGCCAATCCACGGTATGTGGCAGCCGACCTGCTGAGTCAGGCGGAGCATGATGAACTGGCTTCCGCGATCCTGGTAACTACCAGCATGGAGCTGGCAGAGGCAGTTTCCGCTCAGGTAGAGCAGTTTGTAGCTGGCTTATCCCGGAAGGAGATCCTGGAAAAGTCATTGGAAAATTATGGATATATTCTGGTGGTGGATTCTCTGGATGAAGCAATTCAGACTGCCAATGACATTGCATCGGAGCATCTGGAGATCGTGACGAAAAATCCATTTGAGGTCATGACGAAGATCCGGAATGCAGGCGCCATCTTTATTGGAGAATACAGCTCCGAGCCCTTGGGCGATTACTTTGCAGGACCGAATCACGTGCTTCCCACTAACGGCACTGCGAAATTTTTCTCACCCCTTGGCGTGGATGATTTTATTAAGAAATCCAGCATTATCTATTACTCCAGAGAGGCGCTGCAGAAGGTTCACAAGGATATTGAAGCCTTTGCCACCTCAGAGCATCTGACGGCCCATGCCAACTCCATCCGGGTTCGGTTTGAAGATGAGGAGTAGCTGCAGGCGTAACCGAGAAATAAAACAGACGTAACTGTGAGGGTACTGAACAGTTACAAACAGACAAAAGGCGGAAGAAGGAGACTGCTATGCGAGAGGCAACCATTGAACGGAATACAAAGGAAACAAACATATTCATGACGCTGAATCTGGACGGAAGCGGAACGGCAGATATTTCCACCGGCATTGGATTTTTCGACCACATGCTGAATAATTTTGCCAGACATGGCCTGTTTGATCTGACTCTTCATGTGAAGGGAGATTTGGAAGTGGACACCCATCACACCATCGAGGATGTGGGAATCGTTCTGGGAAAAGCGATTAAGGAGGCAGTGGGAGAGAAGAAGGGGATCGTGCGCTACGGTTTTAAGATCCTCCCCATGGATGAAGCTTTGATTTTATGTGCACTGGATCTGTGCGGCCGCCCCTATCTGGTTTATGACCTGGCCTTGGACCGGGAATTTGTAGGTGATCTGGAGACGGAAATGATCAAGGAATTCTTTTATGCGGTATCCTATGCCGGCGAGATGAATCTCCATGTTAAGCAGCTTTCCGGTTCCAATAACCACCATATGATTGAAGGCGCCTTTAAAGCATTTGCCAAGGCTCTGGACGAAGCCACCCGGTATGATGACCGGATCACAGGAGTGCTTTCTACAAAGGGAAGTTTATAAGCGCTGCGTTTCACAAGCAGAATCAAAACCTACATGCGCCCGGCAGGCAGACGCGCCCGCCACACATGAAAGTTTTGGCGGGCGCATTTGGCATCCCTGAATTCACGCCGCCTAATCGGCGGCAGAACTTTCATAGTAAACCCAGGAGGAATTTTACCATGCAGCTTTATCCTGCAATCGACATGAAAAACGGACAGTGCGTCCGGTTAAGACAAGGAGAATTTAAAGACATCACGGTATATTCGGATGCACCGGAAAAGGTAGCCGCTTACTGGCAGGCCCAGGGAGCTACCTTTCTTCACCTGGTGGACTTAGACGGTGCATTAGCTGGACACTCTGTTAATGAGCCGGTGATCCGAAAGATCGCAGAAACGGTGTCCATCCCCATCCAGATCGGCGGCGGTATCCGCTCAGAAGAAGCGATCCGGAACATGCTTTCTCTGGGTGTGAAGCGCGTTATCATCGGAACCAAGGCAGTAGAGCATCCGAAATTCTTAAAGGAAATGGTGGACGCTTTCGGCAGCGACGCCATTGTGGCCGGCATTGACGCCAGGGATGGTTTCGTAGCCATCCAGGGCTGGGAGCAGGTGAGCACAGTCAAGGCTTCTGACCTGTGCCTGAAGATGAAGGAATACGGAGTGAAGCACATTGTATACACCGATATTTCCAGAGACGGCATGCTTTCCGGACCAAACGTGGAAGCAACCAGGAAGCTGACAGAGGACACCGGCCTGGATATCATCGCTTCCGGCGGGATGTCCTGCATGGAGGATCTGGAACGGCTTTATCAGGAAGGAATCCATGGAGCCATTATCGGAAAAGCTCTTTATGAAAACCGGATCAATCTGAGGGAAGCGATCGCCAGATTTGAGTCAATCATTTTATAACCAATTACGAAAGGATTTGCCATGATGAGGGAATACAAGCGTTTAATTCCCGGACTGGGATGCCGGGAGGGAAAAGCAGTCAGCCTGAAAAACAGGCTGCAGATCGGACTGGAGCCGGATTCTAAGGGCAGGATTACAGAGTTGTGCCGACATTACAGCGATAACGGGGCGGATGAACTTTTGATTATCGACTGTTCCGAAAACGACAGCGACCATGAACTTACCATCGGTACATTAAAGGAGATTGCCCGGGAGGTGGATACTCCCATTATCACCGGAGGAAGGGTAAAGCGGTTAGAAGATGTCAAGAAATATCTATATGCCGGAGCCAGCGCCGTATTTTTAAATGTGAGCATTGATGAAAATGTAGATTTGATGAAGGAGGCCTCCAGTCGGTTTGGAAGTGAAAAGATCTATGCCTACCTGCCGGATCTGAACTATCTGAAAAATGTGGAAGAATATACCCAGCTTGGAGCATCAAAAATCATTCTGGATGCTGTGGAATTTGACGGGGCAGATGGAACAAAAATGGAAACGCAGCTAGAAGTGCTCTCTGATGTGGAAGCACCGCTGCTCATAATAGCAGGTAAGTCTGCTTCCGCTTTTGTTTCTGATCATTCCCTGACTTCCCTGCTTCAGCTTCCAAACATGGCCGGGATCATCTTAAATGAGCTTCCGCCAGAAGGCTGTATGGGAATGAAACAGGCTCTGAAGGCAGAAGGGATTCCAGTGGATACCTTCGAGACCAGTATTCAGTGGAGCCAATTTAAATTAAACAGCGACGGCCTGATCCCGGTCATTGTCCAGGACTATAAGACCAATGAGGTTCTGATGATGGCTTATATGAATGAGGAGGCCTTTGAAAAAACCCTGGCTACCGGAACTATGACTTATTTCAGCCGCAGCCGCCAGAAGCTTTGGCTGAAGGGAGAAACCTCCGGTCATTTCCAGTATGTAAAATCCCTGACCTTAGACTGCGACAACGATACCATTCTGGCAAAGGTTCACCAGATCGGCGCCGCCTGTCATACAGGAAGCCGCAGCTGCTTCTTCCAGACCCTGGCAGCCAAGGAATATAAGGAAACCAATCCATTAAAGGTATTTGAGGATGAGTATGCGGTGATCCAGGACCGGAAGGAGAATCCGAAAGAAGGCTCTTATACCAATTATCTGTTTGACAAGGGAATTGATAAGATATTAAAGAAGGTAGGAGAGGAAGCCACCGAGATCATCATCGCAGCGAAAAACCCGGATCCGGAGGAGATCAAGTATGAGATTGCAGATTTCCTGTACCATGTGATGGTGCTGATGGTAGAAAAGGGCGTTACCTGGGAGGAGATTACCAAGGAAGTGGCCAATCGATAACGGGCAGAGAGACGATCAAAGGATCAAACGATAAACGATGGAATAAAATCAAACAAAAAAGAAGATAAAAAGAGCAATGGGCAGAATACTTCTCCACTGCTCTTTTTGTTTCCCATTATCCGATTAAAACTGTTTTTCCTTTCATCGCAGCAGAATTGGACATAATATGGGTATTGTGCTACAATAACCA
>JAUNOF010000171.1 GCA_030537215.1 Lachnospiraceae bacterium | reverse complement strand
GCGCCGTTATTTCCGTTCCCAGTTCCGTTTCCTGAGCCGCAGCCTGCCAAAGAGCCTGCAGCCAAAGCCGCAGCCGTAATCAATGCAATCATATTTCTTTTCATGGTATCCTATCTCCTTTTTTACTTTCTATGTAATAATTGCGTATCCGTTTCCACTACCCCTTTACTGCACCGGAGAACATTCCGCGGATCAGCTGTTTCTGCCCGATAATAAAGATGGAAATGGATGGAATAATGATCATCACCACGCCTGCGATCATCAAGGTAATGGACTGAGAATCCACGCTGTCCAGCATGCCGATTCCGATCTGAACGGTGCGCAGCTCATTGGAGCCGGTTACCAGCAGAGGCCACATGTACATGTTCCAAGCATTGATAAAGGTATATACTGCCATGGCCCCGATTCCCGATTTGGTCAGCGGAATCAGAATGGTAAAGATAAAGCGCAGATTGGTGCAGCCGTCGATCTTCGCCGACTCGTATAAAGAGATGGGGAAGGTCATATAAAACTGGCGGAACAGGAAGATTCCGGTGGCGCTGGTCAGGTAAGGGATGATCAGCACATGATAGGAATCCAGCCAGCCCAGCTTGCTGACTGTCAGATAGTTGGAAATAATGGTAGCCTCCCCCGGAATCATCATGGTGGCCATGACCAGCATAAAGATCACATCCTTCCCCTTAAAATCCAGGAAGGAGAAGGAAAAAGCGGCCAGGGAGCAGGAAATGATCTGTCCAATAGTGATGCAGCCAGCCACCAGGAAGGAATTGATCACAAACCGGGCCAGTGGCACCTTTACTAACGCCTGGGAGAAGTTTTCCAGGGTGGGATGCTTCGGCAGCAGATTGATTTCCGTGGTAAACAGCTCGCTGGAAGGCATGAATGCAATGCTCACCGCATACAGCAGCGGAAGCAGGATAAATACCGCCATCATAATATTCAGCACCACCAGCGTCCCTTTTTCCACACGCCTTCTGGTAATCGCCTTTGCGTTGGCCTCCTGCTGCAGCTTTAAGATTTCCTCCTGGCTTTTTTTCATTGCCTGATTTTCAGCGGCAAATGTCTGATTCATTGATAACTTACCCCCTTCTTTTCAATCCGGAACATGATCAGGGTCAGCACCATGATCATGGCAAAAAGCAGAACCGACTGAGCGGCCGCGCTGCCGAACCGGTAATTAAAGAATGCATCCCGGTAAATGGAATACACGATCAGGTTGGTGGATTCTCCCGGACCTCCCTGGGTCAGCACCTTTACCTGGCCGAATGCCTGGAATGCCTGGATAATGTTCACCACCAGCGTGTAAAACATAATCGGACTTAACCCCGGCAGCGTCAGGCTCCAAAACTGCTGAAAGCCGCTTGCTCCATCTACAGAGGCTCTCTCATAGATGCTTTCATCGATATTGCTTAAGCCGGCGCTGAAATACAGGAAATTAATTCCGCTGTTCAGCCAGGCCGTCAGAAGAGCCACACAAACCAGAGCATATCTGGGATCCGAGATCCAGTTAATATTCAGCCCCAAAAGCTTATTTACGATACCAATCGAAGGGTGAAGCATGATCTTAAAGATCATGGCCGCCGAGCTGGAGGCGATGGCCATAGGCAGGGCGTAGGCGGTGCTGAAAATGCGGATGCCGGGAAAGGAACGGTTGCAGAGCACGGCTGCCGTCAGCCCCAAAAGCATGCTTCCTGCTACCACGATCAGCACGAAGATCAGAGTGACAAAAATACTGTTGTAAAAAGACTGGGAGGTCAGCAGATCCCGGTAATTGCCCAGACCGTAAAACAGCTTGGCCTCTCCCATCTTATTGGTCTTGAACAGACTTAAGTAGATGGTCTTAAAAAAGGGATAGAACAGAAAGACTGCAAAGACCGCCATAGCAGGAAGAACATAGGTATATGGCCCCAGCTTTTTTTCAAGATCATGAAATCCGGATGTTTTCATCGTATTGACTCCTTACATATAAAAGATTGTTTTCGCTTCTGATATCAAACAGCTTGATGCGGCTGATATCCACGTACAGCCTGGCGGTTTCTCCGGCTTGGATGGAACATCCGGGCCTTAACTTGGCGGCAACAGTGGTTCCGTCCAGTTCTCCGTGGAGTAAAACCTCTGCTCCCAGCATCTCCCGGACCTGCACCGGGAAGCAGATCTGATTCTCCGTATACCCGGGATTGCCCTCAAATAACGGCTCATCGTACAGATCCTCCGGCCGGATCCCTAAGATGACCTCACGGCCCAGATAGCCGTTATCCAGAAGCTTTCTGGAACAGTTGGCATTCATCTTAATGCGCTGGCCGCTGAAGCTTAAGTAAACATCACTGTCCTGCCGCTCCACCTTCGCTTCAATAAAGTTCATAGCCGGTGAGCCGATAAATCCGGCTACAAACTGATTCACCGGATTCTGATACAGATCCGATGGAGATGCCACCTGCTGGATGACCCCAGCCTTCATCACCACAATCCTGGTTCCCAGGGTCATAGCTTCCACCTGATCATGGGTTACATAGATGATGGTGGCTTTCAGCCGCTGGTGAAGCTTGGAAAGTTCTACCCGCATCTGAGTTCTCAGCTTTGCATCCAGATTGGACAATGGCTCATCCATCAGATATGCCTTGGGCTGGCGGACGATCACGCTGCCGATGGCAACCCTCTGCTTCTGTCCTCCGGACAAGGCGCTGGGCTTCCGATCCAGAAGATGCTCGATCTCCAGGATTCTGGCTGCCTCGCGCACTCTCCTGTCGATCTCTGCCTTGTCCATTTTGCGGACCTTCAGGCTGAAGGCCATATTGTCATACACGCTCATGTGGGGATAGAGCGCATAGTTCTGGAAAACCATGGACAGATCCCGGTTCTTCGGTTCCAGGAAATTCACAAGCTGATCGTCGATCCAAAGCTCTCCGGAGGAAATCTCCTCCAATCCTGCAATCATCCGCAGGGTGGTGGATTTTCCGCAGCCGGAGGGACCGACGAAGATGATAAATTCCCCATCCTGAATATCCAGGCTGAAATCCTTTACTGCGTGAAATCCATTGGGATAAGATTTGCACACATTTCTAAGTGTCAAGCTGGCCATAATTGCCTCCCTCTTTTTCGTTTTATCCTGCGTAACAGTTCAGATGCTTTGAACTGTTACTATCCTGCTGCATCGTGTTTCATGCAGCCCTACCTGTCTGGATTCCTGCGCTGCCGCATTCCTGCCTGCTCCGCCAAATCCTGACCTTAGTTTATCGGATGAAGGAGCTTCCAGCCACCTTACCTTGGGAAAATCCTGGTAAATCCTTGGTAATTTCATGTAAAATCCCGGTGAAAAAAGAAAAATCCTGGTACAGGGTTGTAAAATTTCCCTGTACCAGGATTTCTGATCAATAAAGTTTTCTCCCTTGCTCCTTACAGCTTGCTCTCATCATAATGAGCCCGTATCCCGCCGATAAACTTAGGCCTTACTCTGGCGCAGACTACATGTGCACCGCCGATCTCCTTCCTGCTGATCCGCACGGGAACGGCTACCTGCCGTAAATGCATCCCGATCAGAGTGTCTCCGATATCGATACCAGCGTGGGCATCAATCCACTCCACCGCCACCGGACTGGCCATGCCGGTGTAGGCAGCCGTTGCGAAGGAGCCTCCTGCCTTTAACTGGGGCACCACATTGACTGGCTCATAGCCGTACAGCTTTGCAGCCTCCTCCTCTAAAATCAGCGCACGGTTTAAATGCTCACAGCACTGGGCAGCCAGATAAATGCCATTCTGCCTGCACTCCTCTGCCACTGCCTGATAAACCGCCTCCCCGATCTCCTGGCTGGAGAAGGAGCCGATCCTGGAGCTTGCGATCTCGCTGGAGGAACAGCCAACTACCAGAATCTGGTCCTCCTTCAGCTTTGCCTTCTCAAACAGCTCCTGAACTACCTGCCTGGTCTGATTCTTAATCTCCTTTAATGTTTCTTCTCCAATTTGATTGGTATTGATTCCCGCTCCCAAATGAATCCTTCCTTTCTTACTTTATATTTTGCAGTTGTTTTATATGCCAGCCGCTGCTCTCTCCTTCTCGTTATTTAATCCTGATTCCGATCCCTGCCGTCACTCTCCAGACCTCCTCTGCTTCTGCCGCCAGCTGACAGCAGATACGTCCGGTTAATTCCCGGTATTCCCGCTCAAAGGGATCAATCGGAACGATGCCGTACCCGATCTCATCTGTGATCAGGATCCGGTCCGGACATGTCCGGATCAATTCTCTGGCCATTCCAGCTTCCAGTTCTTCTGCCCGCTCTCCTGCCTCCAGCCTTCGGCGGATCATGAGATGAAGATTGCAGGTGCAGCTTCCATGCAGGAATTCCTCCCAGGAAACCAGCTTTCCGTCCAGAAAATCACGGGGATCCAGTTTCTCCTTCCTCGGTTCTGCCATCTGACTCTCCATCGGTTCCCAAAATGCCGGAAACTGTCGGCAGGCAAATGCCCGTTTTCCCTGGCGTATTCCACCAATTATCAATTTGATCGTCTCCACCTCCTTCAGCCGGCCTGGCCTGCCATCCATCTGGCGCATACCATCAAAGCCGCCAAAGCCGTTAATTCAAATATCTGCAGAAACCACCCGGCCAGATCGCCGGTGATTCCGCCAAATTCTTTCTTTGACATATGCCAGTAATACCAGAATACCGCACCGCCTGTACCAAACACCGCTGCTGCCGGCAGCCATCCTGTAAGAGTAAGCATCGCAAACAGCACTGCCATCCAGAGAAGCAGCACGATCCTGGTCACCTGCTTGTGGGCCCCATCGGAAAAGGTGTGAACCAGCCCGCTGTTCTTCGCGCACCGGAAGCTGGCAACAGAAAATCCGCTGAATGCCCGTTCCAGGGAAAACACCAGGCAGAATGCCGCTACCATCCGCTCCTGCCCCATCTGCCTTCCATCTATAAAGAGCTGGATCAGGCAGGCTGCATAAAGCATAAAATAAACACAGGATCCGATGATGGCAAAGGCGCCTGTATGGGGATCCTTTAAGATCTCCAGCTTTTTCTCCTTATTACCATAAGAACTTCTGGCGTCCAGCGTGTCCAGAAAGCCATCCAGATGGATGCCTCCCGTCACCAGAACGGGAATGCAGACTCCCACCAGTCCGGCTGCCCCGGGATGGAAGCCAAAGCTTCCTGAAACGCAAAACCACAGCCACAGCAGTCCGCCGCACACCAGCCCCACTACAGGAAACCAGCACATGGCATACCGCATCCTGGGCTTCGTCCACTCTACCAGCGGCACCGGTACCTTGGAATACATGGACACTGCAATTAATAATCCATATAGTACATTCATACTGCCATCTCCAAATAAATCATCCAGCAGAGCAAAAGCCCCAGAAGCTCTGCCGCCGCCATCAGCCGGCCGGCCCTTCGGATATCCTCCGCCTCAATGGGGCGGTCATCGTCACCAATGTAAGGCTTCTTGTAAAGCTTTCCGAAATACCAGGCATCCCCTGCCAGACGGACATGGAGCGCTCCTGCACAGGCCGCTTCCCCATGAGCCGAGTTGGGACTTGCGTGATTCCTCCGGTCCCTCCGGTAAATACGCCAGGCATTTTTCCCGTCATAGGACGGATCCAGCATCCCTAAGATCCAGGCGGCTGCCGTAAGCAGGCATCCTGTAATCCTGGCCGGAAGAAAATTACACAGATCATCCAGCCTGGCTGCTGCCCGACCGAAAAACAGATACCTCTCATTTTTATAGCCCACCATGGAATCCATGGTATTGACTGCTTTATAAAAGAATCCGCCCAGGATTCCGAACAATGCAATAAAAAGCAGCGGCGCAATCACACCGTCCGACGCATTCTCCGCCACCGTTTCCACCGCCGCTCTGGCAATGCCAGCCTCATCCAGATGCTCCGTATCCCGTCCTACGATCATGGACACACATTGCCTGGCCTGCTCCCGGTCAGACGCCTCCAGCGCCTTTCTCACCTTCCCGCTCTCCTGATACAGACTTTTCGCTGCCAGAAGCTGAAAGCTCCAAAATGCCGTCAGACACCAGGTAATGGGGCCCTGTCCCTTCTCCAGCCGGGAAACCGCCAGCAGAATCAATCCAGGAACCGCCACGGAACAAAAAATCACCAGCAATACCAGCAGATATCCGCTGCTCTTCTCCCTGCCGGGACGCAGCCTGCGAAGTTGGCTCTCAGTATGGGAGATCAGCTTCCCCATCAAAATAACCGGATGGACCAGGACAGAAGGCTCACCAAAAATCCAGTCGAATAAAATACCGGCAGTCAATGCGCTAAGTCGAAACATAACGTTCCTCCAGTTCCTTTTCAATCAGCCTTTATCATAACATAGATCCTTAGGATATTCTACAGACTTTTTATGATCATCTGGGAAAAGACCAGGGTTGTTTCATGAAAGTTTTTTAAAAGTATAAAAAAATCAGATTTTATCGA
>JAUNOF010000170.1 GCA_030537215.1 Lachnospiraceae bacterium | reverse complement strand
ATTGTCCCCAAAAGCCGGGACGTGCATAGCTTATAGTAAGAAGAAAAAAGGACAGGGATTTTCATGTTTGCTGTCATATCCTTCTATCAGTTGGAACAAATGCTGGACCAGGGGCGAAGGCTGCTGCTGATCGATCTGCGTTCAGAAGCCGATTATGAGGAGAGTCATCTGGCAGGGGCGATTTCCATCCCTTATTATGTGCTGGAAGAAGGCATGCCGGAGGAAACGATCTTGGAGACCTACGGAAGGATCCCCCTGGTATTTTACTGTGAACATGGCGGAAAGAGTATGCGGGCCGCCAGAGATTTTGCAGGAAGGGGCTGGCAGACCGCCAGTGTAGGCAGCGGATTCCAATATTATCGAGGGAAATATCTGGTTTCCAGCTAGAACTTCATTGACAGATATATGGTCAAAGCTATAAAATGATTTATGAATGTTTTTGAAGATTTCGAGAGTACGAAGTGCGAAGAAATCTGGTATTAAAAGAAAAGTTATCAGAAAGGAAAGATACAATGAAGATCATGTTTGCATCGGATATTCATGGCTCCGCATATTATTGCCGGAAGATGCTGGAGGCTTTTGAGGCGTCCGGGGCGGAGCGCCTGGTGCTGTTAGGAGACATCCTGTATCACGGCCCCAGAAATGATCTGCCTAAGGACTATGCGCCCAAGGAAGTGATCGCCATGCTGAATCCATATAAAAATAAGATTTATGCGGTGAGAGGAAACTGCGACACGGAGGTAGACCAGATGGTTCTGGAATTCCCGATCCTGGCGGATTATGCACTGCTCTCCTTTGGAGGAAATACCTTCTATGCTACCCATGGCCATGTGTTCCATCAGGATCATCTGCCGCCTATGCAGGAGGGAGATATCCTGGTTCACGGACATACCCATCTGCTGAAGGCGGAGAAAGTCCAGGCGGAAGGCGTGGGGCAGATCACCATTTTAAATCCCGGCTCTACCTCCATTCCAAAGGGCGGCAATCCTGCAACCTACGGAATGCTGGAGGATGGAATCTTTTCGATTCTGACCTTCCAGGGTGAAGTGGTGAAGCAGCTGGCACTGTAGGAGAGAGAATGAAAAAAACATATGAACTGCTGGCCCCCTGCCATTTTGGTCTGGAGGCTGTGCTGAAAAAAGAAATATTGGATCTGGGATATGAAATTTCTCAGGTAGAAGACGGAAGAGTTACCTTCATCGGGGATGATGAGGCTATCTGCCGGGCAAATGTGTTCCTGCGGACGGCGGAGCGGGTGCTGCTGAAGGTGGGAAGCTTTCCGGCAACCTCCTTTGAAGAGTTGTTCCAGGGAACAAAATCCGTTCCCTGGGAGGAATATATTCCAAAAGATGGAAAATTCTGGGTGACTAAGGCTTCTTCCATTAAGAGCAAGCTGTTCAGTCCGTCGGACATTCAGTCCATTATGAAGAAGGCTATGGTGGAGCGGCTGAAGCAGCATTATGGAGTGACCTGGTTTCCGGAAACGGGAAGCAGCTATCCGCTGCGGGTATTTCTATATAAGGATATGGTGACAGTTGGCATCGATACCAGCGGGGATTCTCTCCACAAGCGGGGATACCGCACCATGACCAGCAAGGCGCCGATCACGGAAACACTTGCGGCTGCGCTGATCCTGCTGACGCCATGGAATTCCGACCGGATCCTGGTAGACCCTTTCTGCGGAAGCGGAACCTTTCCCATTGAAGCGGCAATGATGGCAGCCAATATGGCGCCGGGGATGAACCGCTCCTTCCTGTCTGAGGACTGGAAGAATATCATTCCCAGAAAATGCTGGTATGAGGCGATGGATGAGGCTGATGACCTGATAAGGCGGGACATCAAGGTGGATATCCAGGGGTATGACATTGACGGTGACATTATTAAGGCGGCACGTTCCAATGCAGAGCGGGCTGGTGTGGATCATCTGATCCATTTCCAGCAGCGCCCAGTGAGCCAGCTGAGCCATCCGAAGAAATATGGATTTCTGATTACGAATCCTCCTTACGGAGAGCGTCTGGAGGATAAGGCGAATCTGCCGGCTCTCTATCGGGAGATCGGGGAGCGGTTTGCTGCTCTGGATTCCTGGTCTGCTTATCTGATTACTTCTTATGAAGATACAGAGAAGTATATGGGGCGGAAGGCGGATAAGAATCGAAAAATTTATAATGGCATGATGAAGACTTATTTTTATCAGTTTTTGGGACCAAAGCCGCCCAGAAGGAGGATGGAAGACCGGATTTGAAAGTAAGAAGCAGCCGGGGGAGGACAGGAATCAAAAAAAGGATCGCAGCGGGAATCCTGGCTGCAGCAGCAGGGCTGACGGTTCCAGGATGCAGACACCGGGAAAACATGGGGGAGATCATTGTATCTGGTGAGAGGGAAGAGCTGTCACAGGAGGAGCCTTCCAGGGAAACACAGGAAGCGGTTCCGGAAACAGCAGAGAAAGAGAGTGGAATTTCTATTCCGGAATATTTTGACTATCGGGAGATCGGCAGGATGCCTGCAGTGGAGGACCAGGGAGAACTGGGAACCTGCTGGGCATTTGCTTCCCTGATGGCAATGGAGAGCACACTGCTTCCCAAGGAACAATGGAATTTTTCGGAAGACCATATGTCCAGACAGAACAGTTTTTCCTTAAAGCAGGAGGAGGGAGGCCAGTATGCCATGTCCATGGCTTATCTTCTGGCCTGGCAGGGGCCGGTGACGGAGGCAGAGGATCCATACGGAGACGGCCAATCGCCAGAGGGCCTGCTTCCTTCCAAGCATGTTCAGGAGATCCGCATCCTGGAGCCGAAGGATTATCAGAGAATTAAGGAGGCAATTTATCAAACCGGCGGCGTGCAGAGCTCTCTGTTTACCAGACTGCAGAATTCCGCCAGCCAGGACCGCTACTATAATCAGGAGACTGCCGGCTACTATTATCCCGGAGAGGAAAAACCCAATCACAATGTAGTGATCATTGGCTGGGATGACCATTATCCTAAGGAGAATTTCAACCAGCAGCCGGAAGGGGACGGAGCTTTTATCTGTCTGAACAGCTGGGGCCCGAATTTTGGCCAGGAGGGTTGCTTTTATGTATCATATTATGATACAAATATTGGTGACATCAATGTGCTGTATTCCGGTATTACAGAACCGGATTACTATACCGGTATCTATCAGACTGATCTGTGCGGCTGGATCGGCCAGGTAGGATATGGAACCGAGGAAGCTTATTTCGCCAATACCTACCAGGCGGAGCGCGGTGAGAGGCTGAAGGCGGTGGGCTTTTATGCTACCATGCCAGGAACCAGCTATCAGGTGTATGCATCAGCAGGGATTTCCTCGCCTGATGAGCTGGAACTGGATGAGCCGCTGGCAGAGGGAACCTTCCGGGATGCCGGGTTTTATACTGTGGAGCTGCGTAAGCAACTTTCTTTGAAGCCAGGAGAGCAGTTTTGGGTGGCAGTGAAAATTAAAACCCCAAAAGCGGTGCATCCGGTGGCGATCGAGTACCAGGCGCCGGATAGCGGGGCGGACATTGATCTGTCTGACGGGGAAGGATATCTGAGCGCAGATGGACAGCAATGGGTCAGCGCAGAGAGGAGCCAGGGCTGCAATTTATGTCTGAAAGCGTATACAGGGCCGTGAGTGAAAGCAAGCGGAATGGAGAGGATGTTATGAAAGAAAGAATCGTATTTGCAACTGGAAATGAAGGAAAGATGAAGGAAATCCGGCTGATACTGGCTGATCTTGGAATGGAGATCTGTTCCATGAAAGAGGCTGGTGTGGATCCGGAAATCCATGAAGATGGAAAAACCTTTGGAGAAAATGCAGAGATCAAGGCATTGGCAGTATGGAAGGAGACAGGCGGTATCGTTCTGGCGGATGATTCTGGTCTGGTTGTGGACTACATCGGCGGTGAGCCGGGGATCTATTCTGCCCGTTATATGGGAGAGGATACCTCCTATGAGGTGAAAAACCAGGCGATCATCCACCGCCTGCGGGGAGCTGCAGGCCAGGAGCGTGCGGCCCGGTTTGTGTGCAATATCGCTGCAGTCCTGCCGGACGGCCAGGTGGTACATACGGAGGAGACCATGGAGGGATTGATCGCAGAGCATCCTGCTGGCTGCGGTGGTTTCGGCTATGACCCCATCCTGTATCTTCCCCAGTTTGGGAAGACCAGCGCAGAGCTGACTATGGAGCAGAAGAATCAAATCAGTCACCGAGGCAAGGCATTAGAGGCGATGAAACGGAAATTAGCTGCATTGTACGGAGGAAAAGCATGATGAAAATCCTGATTGTAAGCGATACCCATCGGAAGGATGATAACCTGAAAAAAGTGATTGCAGATACAGCTCCCATTGATATGCTGATTCATTTGGGGGATGTGGAAGGAAGCGAGATGTACATCCCCGAGTGGGTAAACCCCGGCTGCGAGATGCAGATGGTCCGCGGAAATAATGACTTTTTTTCCTGTCTGGATCGGGAGAGGGAGATTGAGATCGGCAAGTACCATGTGCTTTTGACCCACGGACACTACTACAGCGTATCTCTGGGACCGGAACAGCTCACCATCGATGCAAAGGCCAGAAATTTTGACATTGCTATGTTCGGCCATACTCACAAGCCCTACTTTGACGACAGTGAAGGCATCATCGTGCTGAATCCAGGAAGTCTTTCTTATCCCAGACAGGAAGGACGGAAGCCTTCCTATATGATCATGGAGCTGGACGAGAAGGGAGAGGCTCATTTCTATCAGCATTATCTGGATTGAAACGGGATAGAGCCGATTTTTTGATTGACATTTTGGCGTGTATGGGTTATACTAATATCGCGTCGCGGGGTGTGGCTCAGCTTGGCTAGAGCGCCTGGTTTGGGACCAGGAGGTCGCAGGTTCGAATCCTGTCACCCCGATTTTTTGTTGCAGGAAATCAGAAAACATTCCGATGGCAGAGGGCTTTGGAGGATGTAGAAAATAGAAAGCGTTATGGCAGATCATTTGCCTGGCGCTTTTCTTTTGCTTGAAGAAAGGAAAAGAGGGCTGGAATGCCCTGGAGAGATGAAAGGAGAGAGGAAATGGAAGAGAATCGCAGTTCTGAGCAGATAAAAAATCCGATCACAGAAGGGAGCATTCCCATCCAGCTTCTGCTGTTCTTTTTTCCTATTTTAATCGGTTCTCTGTTTCAGCAGCTTTATAATACGGTAGATGCCGTTATTGTTGGTAAATATCTGGGAAAAGCAGCACTGGGAGCGGTAGGCGGCTCAACCTACATGCTGATCAATCTGATCATTTATCTGTTTCAGGGCATTGCCAATGGAGCAGCTGTGACCGCAGCACATGCCTACGGAGCAGGGAGGATGGAGCCATTCCGCATAGTCGTGCACACGGCTATGTTTCTTTCTGCGGTGATCGGTGGAGTATTTACTGTGGTCGGCATCTGGAGCTTTCCGATGATTCTCCGGCTGATCGGGACGCCTGAGGAGGTGCTGGGGCCGGCATCGATCTATATTGTGATCTATTCCATGGGATATATCCCCTCCTGCATTTATAATGTAGGAGCCGGGCTGGTGCGGGCCACAGGGGACAGCAGGCGGCCCTTGATCTATCTGGCGGCGGCCTGCGCGGTGAATATTGTCTTGGATTTTCTGTTTATTGCCGGACTGCACTGGGGTGTGGCCGGAGCAGCGGCCGCTACTGTTATGGCGCAGGTGATCAGTGCGGTTCTGGTGGTGATCCTGCTGTTTGATAAACGGAAGCAGTATCAGATGCGGATTTCTGAATTGAGAGTGGATTCGGAAATTTTGAAACGAATCTTTTCCATCGGAATTCCGTCCGGCATTCAGTCGGACATGTATTCCATTGCCAATCTGATCATGCAGATCCAGGTAAACACTTACGGAACCAACACTGTGGCAGCTCTCTCTGCATACGAAAAGATTGATGGATTTTTCTGGATGACCATGACTGCGTTCGGAATGGCGATCACTACCTTCTGCGGGCAGAATTTCGGAGCTGGAAAATGGGAGCGGGTGAAAAAGGGGATGCATGTGTGCTTTTCCATGGCAGCAGTGACGGCGGTAGCTATCTCCGCAGTATTTTACCGCTTTGCGCCGCAGCTGATGGCCTGGTTTACCTCTGATGCAGATGTGATTGAGATCGGAGCTGGGCTGATGGTAGAGCTGATGCCCTTTTATGTGGCTTATGTGTGGACCGAGGTTTACGCGGGCGGTATCCGTGGCTGCGGCGAAAGCTTTATTCCCATGGTGATCACTGCAGTCGGTGTCTGTTTGCTTCGGGTGATCTGGACCGGGGTGGTGGCATTTACCGATGGAAGCGCAGCTATGCTGATGGTAGGATATCCCGCTACCTGGATTATCACCAGCGCGGCAATTATGGTGTATTACTGTAAAGGAAGCTGGATGAAAAAGTATATTGGATGATGTCCGCTTTCTTAAAAAATAGGAAAATATGGAAAAACTAATGCGTGATAAAAAAAATTGAAAAATGTAAAATTGCGCTTGACATTATAAGGTTTTTGCTGTATATTATATAACTGTCAGCCGCACAAAGCGGCAGCGCAAGTGAGTCTGTAGCTCAGCTGGATAGAGCAACGGCCTTCTAAGCCGTGGGTCGGGGGTTCGAAT
>JAUNOF010000023.1 GCA_030537215.1 Lachnospiraceae bacterium | reverse complement strand
CACACGAAATATTTTTATATAATTCTGACTTATGGAAACCGGCATGGAGGAGCAGCGGAGCTGGCAAAGAATCTTTGTGACGAGTGCGGCATCTTTGTAAATTATATCAATGTCATTCAGATGGTGGACAACTGGCTGCCGTCCTTTGACATGGAGGAGCAGAAAAAGATTGATAAAAAGGTGGAGGAACAGTTGACAGGGATTCTTGCCGATCTGAATGCCCGTAAAAACATGATTTCGGAGGTGACAGATACAGACCGGGCGGCCCATCAGCAGTTTCTTGATCGTATGAGTCAGATGCCGAAGGATGCCTGGCAGCATCTTCTCCGGATAGAGGAAACATGTATTGGCTGTGGAATCTGTGAACAGGTATGTCCATCTGCGTCTATTCATGTGGAGCGGGGAAGAGCCGTGCATATTTCAGGAAATTGTCAGACCTGCCTGGCCTGTGCCCATGCCTGTCCGCAGAAAGCAGTCAAACTTACCGTGCCGGAAAAGAATCCCAATGCCCGGTATCGCAATGAACATGTTTCTTTGAAGGACATTATAGAAGCAAATACAAAGAGTTTATAAAAGAGATTGAGGCGCTGGCAGCATTTATAAACGAGTGCGGTCTTCCAGCAAAGATGTCCGACTTAAAATCACGAATGAAAATCTCTTGATAAGAAGCGGCAGTCAATTGTATACTTAGACCATACAGACAATCAATCAGGGAGGGAGTATGATTCGGATTGGATTGGTGGATGATGACCTGGGTCATCTGCAGTTAATGAAAACATTTATTAAGAGGTATGAAAAGGAAGAAGGCGCCAGCTTCCAGATTGAAGAGTTCCGGAATGGTTTAAACTTTGTGGAAGACTATAACGGGACCCTGGATGTGGTCTTTCTGGATATTGAGATGCCCCACATGGACGGGATGACTGCGGCAAAGCAGATCCGGGAAAAGGATCAGGCTCTGGGCATTGTATTTGTCACCAACATGGCTCAGTATGCCATACGGGGGTATGAGGTCAATGCGATTGACTTTATTGTGAAGCCGGTCAGCTATTATGTGTTTGCAGATAAGCTGAGAAAGGCGATCGGGTTTTCAAGGAGAAATGCGGAAAAGGATTTTGTGATCCAGACAGAGGATTCAGTCTTTAAGGTTCCCTGTTCGAAGATTGTATACGTGGAAAAGGATAAGAATTATCTTGTTTTTCACACGAAAAAGGGAGATTACCGCGCCAGAGGAACCATGGCTTCCATGGAGGAACGCTTAAAGGACGAGGGCTTTTCCAAATGCATCAGCGGCTGCCTTTTGAACCTGCGGTTTGTAACCGGGATCGACAAAGATACGGTATGGGTGGGGGATACGCCCCTCCCCATCAGCAGGCAGAGAAAGAAGGAATTTAAAGAGGATTTCATGCGGTATCTGGGAGGTGGTTTCTGATGGCAGGGATGCAGTTTGTTTCGTGTCTTAGGTTTTCCATGCAGCTTTTTATCGGGGAAAGTGTATTTGCGGCAGAGTGGAAGAAAAGGGAGCAGTTTGTGCTGAGGCTTCTTTTGGCGGCGGCCGGGTATGTTTGTTCGGCAGCTCTTGTATTCCGGCTGTTTTCCGGGCTTCCGGGGAATTTCCCTGTTTATCAGATTCTGTACTACGGTTGTCTCTTCGGGCTGAGTCTGGGAGGGATGCAGCTCTGTTTTGAGGTGAAACGGGAGGAACTTTTGTTTGCCGGAGTCTGCGGCTATGCCACCCAGCATATTGCCTTTGCCGCTGTGTCTGTGTTTTTGGAGCTGTCCGGAGCCTCCTTTTCTCCAGTATGGGATTTTCTTTTGATCCGGCTGCTTCCTTACGTGGCGGTAGCCGCAGCTGTCGATCTGGGAATAATTCGCAGGAACAAAGGAAAAGGGGAAGTGAAGCAGCGGGATCTCCGAATGGTTCTCCTTGCTTTGGCGGTGTTGTTTACGGTGATCATCGTCAGTGTGCTGGTGGACAGCCAGGCGTTCCGAGAGGACAGCGGGCTGCTTCAGAACGTGTTCTGCAAAATTTACGGCGCCCTTTGCTGTATGCTGGCGATCTTCGTAGCCTTTTACATGTCCAGGCAGAACCGGATTCTCCATGAAAAAGAGATGATGGAGACCATGCTTCACAATATGCGGGAGCAGCAGAGACTTTCCAGGGAGAGTGTTAATATCATCAATATTAAATGCCATGATTTAAAATACCGGATTTCCAAGATTTCCCGTATTGAGGATGCCAAGGACCAGCAGGAGTATGTGGAAAGCGTCCGCAGCGCCCTGAATATTTATGACAATATTTTCCAGACCGGAAACGATGCCCTGGATCTGGTTTTGACCGAAAAAAGCCTTTTGTGCAACGAGCACCAGATCAAGCTGAGCAGCATGGTGGACGGCAGCGTGCTGGATTTTGTAAATACCACAGACGTTTACGCCCTTTTCGGCAATTTGCTGGATAACGCTATGGAATGTGTGCTGAAGGAAGGAGATGTGGAGAAGCGGATCATCAGCCTTACCGTCAGCAGAAGGAACCAGGGCAGCCATATCCATATGGAAAACTACTGCGGAGAGAGGGTGCAGTTTGAGGACGGCCTGCCGATCACCACAAAGAAGGATAAGGATTACCACGGGTTCGGCGTCCGAAGCGTGAAATATATTGTGGAAAAATATGAGGGAAGCCTGCTGATGCGAATGGAGCGGGACCGTTTCCTGGTGGATATTTTATTTTACCCGAAGAAAAAATAAGGCAGATTTTGCGAAAAGATGCCAATTTTACCTCCACAGCAGCCAGAAAAACCAGATTTCGTTTTTCTGGCTGTTTTTGTGCTATTTTTAGGACACAAGAAAACAAAAGACCCGGCAGCAGATCTGGAAAAAGCGAAAACTGGATGCTGAGGTCAGGAAAACAAGAGGAGGTAACAGGTATGGGAAATGTTGAAGTGGCATACGAGGACGTGATAAGCGTCATTCAGATGATGCAGACCCATCTGATTGTGATTGGAGCGGCGTTTGTATGTATGCTGGCAGTTTTGATTGGAGCAGGAAGGTGGAAGAAGCCGCTTCGGGGGCTGATCCGGTGGCAGTCGGTGTTTGCCTTTTTGCTGGTTACGGTTTTAACCGTCAACCTGGCGCTTACAGGAACGTTGTACAACACATTGAACGTCATCCTTTCGGATAAGGGAGAGCTGAATCCGGAGCATGCAGAGTATTCCAGGCAGGTGGTGGAAACGGTGACCAACGAGGGTGTGATCCTGACAAAGAATGAAGATGGCTTCCTGCCCCTTGCGCCGCAGAAAATCAATGTGTTCGGCTGGGCATCAACCAATCCGATCTACGGCGGAACCGGCTCTGGAACTGTAGATACCACCACGGCAGTGGGAATCCTTCAGGGACTGGAGCATGCAGGCTTTGAGACCAATGCAGAGCTGTCTCAGATGTATGTAGACTACCGGGCGGACCGGCCGGCCATCAGCATCAATAACGGTCAGGACTGGACCCTTCCGGAGATTCCGGCGGCTGATTATCCGGCAGATGTGCTGGACCGGGCGAAGGCGTTTTCTGATACGGCGGTGATTGTGATTTCCCGCACCGGCGGCGAGGGAGCGGATCTTCCCTATGATATGGGGCCTGTGATGGACGGCTCCACCATGGAAATCGGAACCAAATACATGAAGGGCAGCTATACCAATAATTCTGCAGAGTATGCGGATTTTGAAGCAGGCCAGTCTTACCTGGAGCTGAGCCGGACGGAGCGTGACCTGGTGGAGCTGGTGTGCGGTCAGTTTGACAACGTAATTGTCATCTACAACGGCGCCAACACCCTGGAGCTTGGCTGGACGGAAGACTATGAGCAGATCAAAAGCGTACTGCTCTGTGCAGGAGCCGGAGCCACAGGCTTTAACGCCCTGGGAAATATTATTTCCGGTCAGGTCAATCCTTCCGGAAAAACGGCGGATACCTGGGTAAGAGATTTACATAATGCCCCTTATTTTAATAACATCGGACATTTTGCCTACACCAATACAGAAGAGGTAGCGGCAGCGGCAAAAGCAGCCTGGGAGAGAGCAGACGGCATTGTTTCTTTTGTAAATTATGTGGAAGGCATTTATGTAGGATACCGCTTCTATGAGACAGCGGCAGAGGAAGGCTTCCTGGATTATGAGGATGCAGTTCTGTATCCCTTCGGCTATGGATTAAGCTATACCAGCTTTACCCAGGAGATGGGCCAGCTTGTGGTTGACGGGGATACCATCCGTGTGGATGTGACGGTAACCAATACTGGTAATACGGCGGGCAAGGATGTAGTGGAGCTTTATTACACACCGCCTTATACCAACGGCGGCATTGAAAAAGCCAGTGTAAATCTGGCGGCCTTTGATAAGACCGATCTGCTGGAGCCAGGCCAGTCCCAGACGCTGACCTTAACCTTTGATACAGAGGATATGGCTTCTTACGATACCTATGGAACAGGACATTATCTGCTGGAGCAGGGGGATTACGTGATCAGCCTGCGGACAGACAGCCACACCGTAGTGGACAGCCGGGTTTATCAGGCGGAGGAAACGGTGATTTATGATGAAACCAACACCCATAATGGAGATCTGGCCGTGGCGGAGAACCGGTTTGATTTTGCAGAGGGAGACATTACCTATCTTTCCAGAAAGGACGGATTTGCCAACTTTGCGGAGGCCACTGCAAAACCGGTAAGCTATGAGTTAAAGGGTACGGTTCAGGGAAATGGAACCTACGACCCGACGGTATTCAACAATCCGGAGGATGTTATGCCGGTGACAGGCGCGAAAAACGGACTGGAATTGTATGATTTGCGGGGAGCGGCATATGACGATCCCCAGTGGGAGACGCTGCTGGATCAGGTGACGGTGGATGAGATGGTCAACCTGATTGCCTTCGGCGGCCATCAGAATGCAGAAGTAGATTCTGTGGGAAAAATCAGAATCCTGGATACGGACGGGCCGGCAGGAGTCAACTCCAGCACCCTGGGAGCTTTTGGTACCGGCTTCTGCTCTGAGGTGGTTCTTGCCCAGACCTGGAATGTGGAGCTGGCAGAGGAGTATTCCAGGGCCATGGCTCAGGAGTTTGCGGATTTCCATATCACCGGATGGTATGCGCCTTCCATGAATATGCACCGGAGCGCCTTTGGCGGACGTGACTTCGAGTATTATTCCGAGGATGGTGTATTGAGTGCAGGTATGGCAGTGGCTGAGGCAAACGGCGCTGTGGAGATGGGCATGTATCCGTTTATCAAGCATTTTGTGTTAAATGAGCAGGAGATTAACCGGAACGCTCTGCTTTGTACCTGGGTGACGGAGCAGGCCATGCGCGAGCTTTACTTGAAGCCCTTTGAGGAAACCATTAAGAGCAATCCGGACGGAAAGCTGGCAGTGATGTCCTCCTACAACTTCATCGGAACAGAATGGGCAGGCGGCTGCGCCCATCTTTTAAAGGATGTGCTGAGAAATGAGTGGGGCTTTCAGGGCATGGTAATCTCGGATTATTTTGGAAACTACGGCTACATGGATGCAGACCGGGCGGTCCGGGGCGGCACGGATATGATGCTGGGCACGGCAGGCAATGAGGCCATTATGACCGATTTAAGCGCCACCTCTGTCAAGGCTATGCGCCAGGCAGTAAAGAATATCTTTTATATCACGGTCAACAGCTCCGCTTATGAAAACTATGTGCCGGGAACCATTCCTGGATGGCTGCAGATGGTGTATACGGTTGACGGTGTGCTGGCGGTACTGCTGATTGCGGCAGAGCTGCTGGTGGTGCGCAGCTACCGGAAGAAAAAGAAAGTGGGAGAAGGCGAGGTATCAAAGTGAAACATCAGGATTTGCTAGAGAAACTTACCCTGGAGGAAAAGGCCGCATTGCTCAGCGGCAAGACAGTCTGGGAGACAAGGGACATCCCGCGTCTTAAGATTCCCTCTATCTTTTTATCCGATGGTCCTCACGGAATCCGCAAACAGGCAGGGGCGGGAGACCATCTGGGGCTTAATGAGTCGTTGAAAGCCACCTGCTTTCCCACGGCAGCTTCCATGGCAAACAACTGGGATGAAAAGCTGGGGGAGGAAATCGGAGCTGCGCTGGGACGTGAGGCCGCTGCCCAGCAGGTCCACATCTTATTAGGACCGGGGCTTAACATGAAGCGTAGCCCTCTTTGCGGGAGAAATTTTGAATATTTTTCGGAGGACCCCTATCTGGCGGGAAAAATGGCGGCATCCTATATCCGGGGAATCCAGAGTCAGGGGGTGTACGCCTGCCCGAAGCATCTGGCAGTCAACAACCAGGAGCTGCGCCGGATGGCATCCAATTCGGTGGTAGATGAACGGACGCTCCGGGAAATTTACCTGACCGGATTTGAGATCGCTGTGAAGGAAGGCAGTCCCAAGGCAATCATGACGGCTTATAATCAGATCAACGGCGTATATGCCAATGAAGATAAAAAACTGCTGCAGGATATTTTGAGAGAGGAATGGGGCTTTGACGGCATTGTGGTGACGGACTGGGGCGGCTCCAATGACCATGTGAAAGGCGTAGCGTGCCGTTCCAATCTGGAGATGCCGGCGCCCGGCCTGGATTCTGCAAGGCAGGTTGTGGAGGCGGTAAAGTCCGGCAGGCTCTCCATGGAAAAGCTGGACACCTGCGTGGATGATTTATTGGAGGCGGTGCTGACGCTGGCAGGGAATCAAAAGAAGAAATCAGAAGGTCAGGGGGCTGTTAACGAAAAGGATCATCATGAGCTGGCAAGGCGGGCGGCAGCGGAAAGCGCAGTTCTGCTGAAAAACCAGGGGCATATTCTGCCTCTTGGGCCGGGAACAAAGGTGGCAGTCATCGGAGACTTTGCTTTTGAGCCCAGATACCAGGGAGCAGGTTCTTCCATGGTCAACGCTACAAACGTGGAGACAATCAAAGAGATGTTTGCCCATGACTGGCTGCAGCTGGTTGGCGCAGCCAGAGGCTATGAGAGAACCGGCGGGGAGAATGAAACCCTCTTAAAAGAGGCAGTTGATCTGGCGAAGAAGGCGGATGTGGTGCTGTATTTCTTTGGTTTGGATGAGCTTAGCGAGTCAGAAGGTCTGGATCGCATACATATGAAGCTGCCTAAAAATCAGATCCGTCTGCTGGAGCAGCTTGCAGAGGCCAACCCGAAGGTAGTGGGGATATTAAGCGCCGGAGCTGCTGTGGAGATGTCATGGGACGGCTGCTGTCAGGCCATTCTCCACAGCTATTTAAGCGGCCAGGCGGGAGCAGGAGCCATGATGGATCTTCTCACCGGAAAACGGACGCCCTGCGGAAAACTGAATGAAACCTATCCTGTTTCCTA
Organism: Lachnospiraceae bacterium; assembly: GCA_030537215.1. Classification (GTDB taxonomy): domain Bacteria; phylum Bacillota; class Clostridia; order Lachnospirales; family Lachnospiraceae; genus Caccovicinus. The sequence goes on along the minus strand of JAUNOF010000023.1, from coordinate 20,641 downwards.
TGAGGAAACACCTGCCTTCCATTATTTCCCTGGAAAGGAGCGGAATGCCGAGTACCGGGAAGGAATTTATATTGGATACCGCTATTATGGCACGGCTGGGGTTTCTGTGAAATATCCCTTTGGCTATGGTCTGTCCTACACCACATTCGCGTATTCCGATTTGAAGGTGGCGGAAACGGGGATCACCTTTACCCTGGAAAACACAGGAGATTTTGACGGCGCAGAGGTAGCGCAGATGTATGTAGCTTTGCCGGAAAGTGAAATTTTCCGCCCGGCAAAAGAGCTGAAGGGCTTCCGAAAGGTATTTTTGAAAGCCGGAGAGAAAACGACTGTAACCATCCCCTTTGATGATAAGACCTTCCGCTATTGGAACGTAGTCACCGGAAAATGGGAGGTAGAAGAGGGCGCTTACCAGATCACAGTAGGAGGAAGCTCAGAGAAGGCGGAGCTTTGGGGTACGATTTCTATAAAGGGAAGCGGTGCGCCGAAGCCTTATGACAGGGACTGGATGAAATCCTATTTTTCAGGAAAGATCCGTCAGGTTCCGGACGAGGAATTTGAACTTCTGTTAGGCCATGAAATCCCGAATGGAAGCTGGGGAGGGCTCCTGACAGAGAATGACGCGATCTGTCAGCTTTCCTATGCAAAAAGCAGCCTTGGCCGGCTGGTTTACCGGATTCTTACCAGAAAAAAGGAAAAAAGCGAGGCAAAGGGAAAGCCGGACCTGAACATCCTGTTTATCTATAACATGCCCTTCCGGGGGATTGCAAAGATGACAAACGGCGCAGTGAGTATGGAGATGGTGGACGGGATGGTTCAGGCAGCCAATGGTCAGCTTTTCTCCGGAGCTGTGAAAGTGATCAGGGGCTATTTCCGAAACCGAAGGGAGAACCGGATGTATGAAAAGCTGCTGTATGGAAGGGAGGAAGCAAAATGACCGGAATCCGTACCTGGATGAAATCTCACCCCAATCTTTGGGAATTTATCTTATTCAACGTGTTGTCCAATGTAGCGACTGTGGTAAATTTTGTTGTGGTGTGGCTCTGCACCGGCTTTGTGTTCCGGTCCTTCAGCCAGACGCCCTTTCGTTTTCTGATTTTTAACTATACCAATGTGGAGCAGGACCTGGGGCTGGGGGGATTTTTAAGCTTTCTCACAGCCACGGCCCTGGCTCAGGCGGTCAACTTTTTTGTGCAGAAGAATTTTGTGTTCCGGTCCAATGCCGCCTTTTCCCAGGCGGTGCCGAAATACATCTGCCTGGCGGTGCTCCTGGTGATCGGATCGGCGGCGCTTCCGGCCTACAGCCAGAGCTTTTTTGGAAAGCTGGGACTGCCCCAGGCGGTGACGCCCACCTTAGCCAATGTGGTAAACATTGTGGTGCAGGTGGCTGTCAGCTATCCGGCTATGAAGTTTTGGATTATGCCGGGGAAGGCATGAGTATGAGCAGCCGGAAAATAGTATAAAACTCCAGCAGATTGGCGCCGAAATGTCATCTGGTCAGTCAGATAATCGGGAAGAAAGTCCACAGGCATAGCGGTTCAGCAGACGGATGGTTTTGCGCATCTCTTCTTCCGTGGTTTCTGGATGCAGGGCACAGATGCGCAATACCTTTTTCTCATTTAACTCCGTTGTAACGATGCCGGCATAACCGCTGTCGGAGATTTCCTGAGCAATCTGCTGGTTGATGCAATCCAGCTGGTTTTCCGAAATGTCTTTCGGCGCATAACGGAAATTGATAATTGCCTGTTGGGCAGGAGAGATGATTTCCCAGTCCGAAAGTTTTTTTAGCTCATCCTCCGCCCACTGGGCCAGCTGGAACCCATGCTCGACCATCTGTCCCAGGGATTCCGTTCCCATGACCTGCAAGGTAATCCAAAATTTCAGGCTTCGGGCCGGTCTGGTAAGTTCCGGTCCTAAGTCCCAGAAATTAATCTGGTCCTTTTTGGCGGCGGCATCCTTTAAATATTCCGGATGGGTCGAAAAACTCTGCTCCAGATTGGTCAGATCTTTCACTAAGACAGCACTGCAGCTATATGTCTGCATCAGCCATTTATGAGCATCCCAGCTGATGCTGTCAGAAAGTTCGATTCCCCTTAACAGATGGCGGTATTTGGAAGAAACCAGAATGGAAGCGCCATAGGCACCGTCCACATGCATCCACATATCATGTTCTTTGCAGAGAGCAGAGATTTCTGTTAGGGGGTCGATGCTTCCCACATTGGTGGTACCGGCGGTTGCCACGACTACAAAAGGTCTATGACCATCTTTTGTGTCCTGTTCGATCGCTTTTCTTAGTGCCCGAGTATCCATGCGGAATGCAGAATCTGTGGGGATTTTCCGAACCTGATCCCTGCGGAAACCAATAATGTGCAGACCCTTGGCAACAGAAGAATGTGTCTGTTCAGATACATAGGCAACAGCTCTGGTACGCTCCTCATCGGTAAGTTTGGCATCCCGTGCGGCGGCCAAAGCAGTCAGGTTCGCCATGGAACCGCCGGATACAAAAAGTCCGCCGGCCGTTTGCGGATATCCGGCAAGTCCGCACATCCATTGAATTACTTCCTGCTCGATGCAGCTTGCACCGGAGGACAGCATCCAGCTTCCAGCATGAAGATCATATGCAGAGGTCATGATGTCGCCCATCCAGGAGAGGGGAGAAACCGGACATGGAATAAAAGCGAAACACCTGGGGTGCTGCAAATATGCCTGATTGGTATAAACACTGTCGAGCATCTCCTGAAAGACCTCCCGCAGAGGACGTCCCTCTTTGGGAATACCAATGCTGCGCAGCCTTTCGATCAAAGCTTTATCTGTAATTCCAAAAACATCTTTTGACTTCATATTTTCATAGGAAGAGAGCATGGCAGGAATAAATTCCTGCATCAGTTCTCCCATCTGGTTTCGTTGGTCATTCATATTAAAGTTCATTTTGTATTCTCCTGTTTCCATTGGTCTGATACTTGACTTCTATTGGGACATATTGTACCATGGGATCATGATTTTGTTAAATTCATGGATTTCATAATATCGTTGAAAAAAAGTAATAGGAGAATTTATGGAGATACGGAACATTACAACCTTTGTGCGGGTAGCAGAGCTTCAAAGCTTTTCCAGAGCAGCGGAGCAACTGGGGTATTCCCAGTCCGCAGTCACAGTTCAGATTCGTCAGCTGGAACAGGAACTGGGACTTTTGCTGTTTGAACGAATTGGAAAACAGGTCAGGCTGACGGAGAACGGGAGTCGTTTTGTATTGCGTGCGCTGGATATTTTAAATGCAGTGGATGCGGCAAAAAATATGGCCTATGAGCCGGAAAGAGTCTTTGGAAAGCTGCGCATTGCCACAGCAGAATCCTTGTTAATTAGTGTACTGCCGCCTGTTATTATGAAATTTCGGCAGAGATGCCCGGAAGTGGAGATCATTACCTACACGGGGGTCATTGGGGAATTGTTTGATATGGTGAGGCAAAATGACGTGGATCTGCTGTTCTTTTTGGATAAAAAAACGTATCATTCGGAATGGGTGAAGGTAACAGAACGCTTGGAACCGATTGTTTTTGCCGCGTCTGCAGAGCATCCGCTGGCAGCACAGAAAAATATTTCTCTGGAACGGGTGTTGGAGGAACCATTTTTACTGACAGAAAAGGGCATCAGCTACCGGTACGATCTGGAACAGAATCTGGCGGCCAGAAACATGGAAATTCATCCCTTTCTGGAAACGGGAAACACGGACGTTATTACAAACCTGCTGCTTCACAACGCAGGGATCTCATTCCTCCCCAAATACGTGATTGATCAATTCGTTCGTCAGGGCAGGCTTGTCCTGTTGGATGTGGACGTTCCGCAAATTCAGATGTGGAGCCAGCTTGTGTATCATAAAAATAAGTGGATTACACCGCAGATGAAGGTGTTTATCGAATTGATGGATGAGATGCAGAGAGGGGAGAGGTGTGATTGAACATGCTTTCGGTCAGAATTTAATGGCGCGGCATTGTGGATGATGCCGCACCCATCGGTTATCTCAAGAATCATGATAAACTTTCCCGTTGACAAAAAGGATCAATGTAAAAAGGACTGGAGCTTATCCTGGGGCAGGGAACAGATCCGCTCATGAAGCAGATCCAGAAATCTCCGTATGGGTACCTGCTTCGTATTTCCGTTTACCAGATAATAAATAATTTGCTGGGGAGGCGCTTCCTTCAATTCGTAAATATGGGCGCCGGTTTTTGAAAAGCGTTCTCCTGTTGTATAAGGAGCAAGAAGCCAGTAATCCCCCTGCAAAAAATAGGAGGCTAAAGCGGCGTGTTCTAAGATCACTACGGGAGAAATCTGTTCATTAAAGTGGTTGGCGTGCCATGCTTTGAATTCCTTGTTCCATGCCACGAAAATTTCTTTCTCTTCTTTTAAGCAATCGAATGATATAAATCCCTTTTCATTAGGCAGTTCCTGGTAGGTAACAACGACAAAGGACTCCGAATAGGCGGGGCGCATCTGCGTTCTGGCAGGGAGAGGCTGGGTATAGTCCTGCAGGGTAATAAATGCAAGCTCATAAATTCCGCGCTCCATATATTGATAGGTGTCCTCCGAGAAGGCATTGTAAAGACGCAGCAGATAGCCTTGCTGCGCAAATTTCGGAAACAGATCGGCAAACATATTGTGGTTTAAACTATCTACCGAAGCGATGGATAAGGATTCTCTGCTCTTATTCAGTGTGATGGAATTCGTTTCTTCCCATAAACGCTGCCATTTCCAGGCAATGTGATAAAATTCAACTCCTTGATCGGTCAGCTGCACCTTGCGCTGGCCTTTTTGGCGTACAAACAACTGATATCCCAACTCCTGCTCCATGATTTGAATTCGCCGGGTTAATGCAGGCTGGCTCAGGAACAGCTTTTGAGATGCGGTTGACAAATTATTATACTTAACTACGGCTAGAAAAGCTTCTATTTCCAGTAAAGTCAAAATCAATCCCCCCTAAAATATAACATCTATTTTATATTTTATATCAGATACCGGTATTTTTCAATTAATTTTAAATCCGCTATAATGGAATTAACAAAAGCTATGGCAGGTAATAAACAGGAGGATCAATATTTTTCTCTGGTGCAGGGAGATTACGCAGAACACGGAGGATAAAATGAGTTCGCTTTTGATGAGGATACAGCCGGAGGCAATGCGTTATGCAGATATATTGTCCGGACTGCTTAAGGTTGAAGTTACCATAGTTGACAAAACCCTGCACAGGGTGGCCGGAGCCGGACATACCTTTGCAAAGGAAGCACAAAAACAGGCAGACGTATCAAAAACAGCAGGCCTGCTTTCACAAACGCTTCAAAGCGGTCAGGTTCGGATTTATGAAAATCCGGGAGAATATGAAACCTGCAAGAACTGTGAAGAAGCAAAACGATGTCTGGCGAAATATCAAATGTCTGCTCCCATCATGGTTAATGGCAAGGCAGAAGGGGTTCTTGCTTTTATGACGTCCAATCAGGTGGAAAAGGAACGTCTGCTGAAGAAAAAGGAGCTGTACCTGGAATTTCTGGTTGAGTTTGCAGACCTGCTCTCTTTAAAGCTGCTGGAAACCGGTGTCAGGCGGGAACGGCAGGCTTATATGGAGCTGCTGAAGATCGTCCTGGATTGTACGGATACAGGAGTATTGGTTTTTGATAAGGACAGGAAGCTGGTTCTGATGAACTGCATCGGCCGCCGTTTGCTTCCTGTCCGGGGCGCTCTTCCGGTGAAAGCAGCGCTGAAGGTTTTAAAACAGGGAAATGAAAAGTCGGAGATTCTCCTGACGCTGGAGGAACGGAAATATCGCCTGGCAGGTAAGCTGCATCACGTATGCTCGGAGGACTATTCAGATATTTTTATCTTTGCGGACGGAATATCAACAGAGGCACCCGAAAACCTTGCAGAGACGGGCAGCGATATCAGACGGATTCTGGGAAATTCGGAAGCGGCAGTAAAAATAAGGAAAAAGATTCTGCAGTATGCAGGCTCCAAAGCGATCGTTCTTATAACTGGAGATTCCGGAACCGAAAAAGTGGAGACGGCGCAGGTGCTCCATGAGGAAAGCCCGTGGAATAAAAAACCCTTTGTGGTGCTAAACTGCAGAGATTTTTCTGACGAGGCCTTGGAGAAGGAATTGTTTGGAACCATATCTCGGACGACGAAAAGAGGACGACAGGGGAAATTTGAACAGGCATCGGAGGGAACGCTTCTTCTGGAGGAGATTGACAGTCTGTCCTTATCTATGCAGGCAAAACTTCTGCGGGTGCTGAAAGAAGGAAGGGTGACCCGGGTAGGCGGCAGCAAGGCGGTAAGAATCCATGCGCGGATCGTGGTCACAGCCACGAAGAATTTAGGGGAGATGATGGCTGAAGGCAGCTTTTTGGAGGGACTGTTTTATCATCTTTTTGTACTTCCCATCCACATTCCGCCGCTGCGTGAGCGGAAGGAGGATATCCGGATAATTGGAAAGGAATTTTTGATGACGGCCGCAAGAAAAAACGGAAAGACCATTATGATGGTTGAACCGCTGTTCTGGAGCATTCTGGAAAAATATCCGTGGCCGGGAAATGTATGGCAGCTGAAAGCTGCCATGGAATATATAGTAAATGCTATGGAAATGGATGGAATGGTTACGGCGGATCTGATTCCGGAGAACATACTGGCGCATATTGGCGAAGCCTGTGAACCAAAGCCGGCGTTGGAGTTTAATTTAAAAAAGCTTGAGGAGGCAACGATCCGGAAAGCACTGGAGACCTTTGGGAGCGATGCGAGGGGAAAGGAGCTTGCAGCGGAAAAGCTGGGCATAGGAATTGCCACATTGTACCGAAAAATGAAGCAGTATCAGCTGTAGCAGAAAAAAGATTATAAAATAAAATCAAAAAGATGCTGGGCAAAATGCAAAAAAATATGAGAGATTTTTCTGGTGAATATTCACAAATATTTATAAAACAAAATCTAAAAAAAGTGATTGAATTCGAAATATTATCAAAATGATAAAATCCTCTATCACTTTGATAAACAGAGCAAAAAATTCAACAGAGAAACTTGTAACCCTTTTTTGAAAATGGCAGAAAAAAATAATCCGTTGTTTTATCAACTTGATAATTCAACGGATATTTTTGTGGAATTTGGGGCGGATTGTGAGAAGAAAGATCGGGCGATATAATGGGAATCACAAAAGTGCTGCTAAGATGGGTTTGATAAACAAAGGAGGGGATTATTATGATGGATTGGCAGAGGTAATCACAATTTGCAAACAGTAAAAGAGGGGAATCCACCCACCATTTCAGGAGGTCAATATGAAAAAACTTAATTCAACTGCCCAAATGTTGATTGCGCTGGCGTTAGGAATTGTGTGCGGCCTGGCCTTTGGGGAGAAAATGGCAGTGATAGCGCCGTTGGGAAATATCTTTATTAATCTGATCAAGATGCTGGTAATCCCTATTGTTATGTGCAGTATCATCACATCTACGGCAAGCATGAGCGATATAAATAAACTGGGGCGTGTCGGCTCAAAAATGATGTTTCTGTATATCTCTACGACTGCGGTTGCAGCGTCAATCGGTCTTGTGCTGGCCAGTATTACAAAACTGGGGCAGGGAGTGGCCCTAGAGGTTGCGGATGAGGTTGCAGCCACACCGCTGTCCCTGCTGGATATTCTGTATAACATTGTCCCATCCAACATTTTTTCTGCTATGGCGAATTTTGAGACGCTGCCGTGTATTGTGTTTTCTTTGTTATTCGGCGTGGCGCTGATCATGATCGGAGAAAAGGCCAATCCGGTTCTGAGCCTTTTAAATGCCTGCTCGGAAGCGCTCAACCAAATGGTCTCCCTTATCATGAAAATTGCGCCCATCGGTATCTTTGCTCTGGTTTCATCGGGCTTGGGCCAGTACGGCGCGGAGATCTTCGCCGCTCTGGGAAAATATCTTGTTCTCTGCTATATTGGAGTTCCCATACTGGCAGTCCTGTATCTTGTTCTGCTCAAGCTCTTTGGAGGACTTTCGGTTAAGAAGTTCCTCTCAGGCGGATTAAAAATATTCCTGACTGCGTTTACAACTAGAAGCTCCGCTGCTACGCTTCCTTTAAATATTGAGGTTACTACAAAGGAATTTGACGTTCCGGAGGAGATCGCAAAATTCACGCTGCCCATTGGCTGTACCATCAATATGAATGGCGCCGCCCTGGGGATGACAATGAAGGCGATCCTGGCAGGCTATATCTACGGCTCACCCCTTTCCATTTCCCAGTGTGCAATTGCTGTCGTAATCTCTACGCTGTCAGGCATTGGTATGCCGGGAATCCCAAATGCCTCTCTGGTATTTAATGTACTTCTGTTTACAACCTTGGGCTTCCCTAATGGCGCGCTGATCGGTATGCTGGCCAGTGTGGAAAGTCTGGAGGATATGGTTCAAACAGCTGGAAATGTGCTTGGCGATTCGGCCTGCGCTGTTCTGATTGCAAATTCAGAGCGTAAGCGTGAGCGCAAAAAAAATAATGTATTATAAGGAAGCGTGCGGAAGCGCACACATGTCACTCCGCCTTTGGCTGGAGACATTCCATAAAAAATTGAGAAAAGAGGATGGCTATAATGACATTTAATTTTGATGAAGAAATTGTACGTCTTGGTTCCGGTTCAATTAAGTGGGATCAATATAATGACCCGGACATTATTGCCTTGAGCAATGCTGACATGGATTTTAAATCGGCACCCTGTATCAGGGAGGCACTGGTCCGCTGCGCGCAGACCGGGCAATATGGCTATACGCTGAAACCGGATTCCTACTATAAAGCGATCATCGGATGGTATCAGCGCAAGTTTGGGTTGGAGGTACCGCGGGAGTGGATCCTGCATACTCCCGGTATCTGGCCTGCCGCCAGGATCTGTTTTGGCACCTATGCGAAGCCGGGAGATAAGATCCTGGTACAGTCTCCCCATTTCCACCCCATCATTGTATGTATCCAGGATGCGGGCTGTGAGCCGGTCACGAATCCGATGCCGCTGGTAGATGGAAGATATCTGCTGGATCTGGAGGATTTTGAACAGAAGATCATCGAGCACAAGCCCTCCGTCTTTTTCATGGTCAATCCGCAGAATCCCACAGGCAGAGCCTTCAGCATGGAAGAGTTGACCGCTTTGGGAAAAATCTGCGCAAAACACGGCGTTGTCATGATATCCGACGAAGTTCATTCCAACGTGTTATATAACGGGCACAAGCATATTCCCGCACTTGCCCTGGACAAGGAGATCACAGATAATCTGATCTTGATCACCAGCGCCAGCAAGGGCTATAATATTATGGGACTGACACATTGCATCCTTATTATTCCCAATTCTGAACTGAGGGCAAGGTATGAAAAATCTATGTGTGGATATTCCCTGGATTTCGCAGTCAATACCTTCAGTGTGGTGGCGACGGAGGCGGCTTTCAGCCAGGAAGCGGACGCTTGGCTGGCGGATCTGAATGCATACCTGCAGGGCAATCTGGACTATCTGATAGAATATGTGAAAGCGAATATTCCGCAGATCAAAGTCATTGAACCGGAAAGCAGCTATCTGGTATGGCTTGACTGCCGGGAGCTTAATAAAACTCCGGAAGAACTGAAAGAACTGTTCTTAAAGCGTGCAAAGGTGGGGCTCACCTTTGGAGAGGGCTATGGCCCGCTGGGAGAAGGATTTGAACGTATCAATATCGCCTGTACCAGAAAGACGCTGAAAGAGGCTCTGGAGCGGATACGCAGGGCGATTGCATAAAATCGATAGTATTAAAGCTGTTACGATGCGCCGTGCTCCAAGAAGCTGTCATTTCCAGTAAAGTCAAAATCAATCCCCCCTATAATATAAAATCTATTTTATATTTTATATCAGATACCGGTATTTTTCAATTAATTTCAAAGCCGCTATAATGGAATTACCAAAAGCCATGGCAGGTAATAAACAGGAGGATCATTCTTATGAAGACAATTGAAACCCAAAAAGCACCAGCAGCAATTGGACCATATTCACAGGCCAAAATTTCCAATGGATTTTTGTTTGCATCAGGACAAATTCCGGTAAATCCGGAAACAGGAACGGTAGATGGAGATACCATCGAAATTCAGGCAGAGCAGGTTATGAAAAATATCGGAGCGATTTTAGAAGCAGCAGGAACGGATTTTTCAAAGGTTGTTAAGACCACATGTTTTCTTGCAGATATGGGAGATTTTGCTGCATTTAACCGTATTTATGAAACGTACTTTACCAGCAAGCCGGCAAGATCCTGTGTAGCGGTGAAGGCTCTGCCGAAGGCATTGCTGGTGGAAGTGGAAGTAATTGCCGAAGTGTAGCAATCAGGGGATATAAGCTGTAAGAAAACAAAGGGGGAAGATTATGCAGTACAATTTCGATCAAAAATTGGATCGGTCAAAGCTCCATACAATGAAATGGGAATATGAGCAGGACAGAAAGCAAAATAAAAATTTGCTGTGTCTTGGAACTGCGGAGATGGATTTTCCGGCTGCGACTCCGATCATTGAGGCATTTCAGAATGTGGTTGACCAGGGCCACTTTGGATATCCGTATAAGCGGGAGAGCTACTATGATGCAGTAATCGGATGGTTTCGGCGCCACTGTAATTATGAACTCCGGAAGGAATGGATTGCCAACAGTGTGGCCATTTATCCGTCTTTTCAGGGATTAATCGAAGCATTTTCCAATGAAGGTGATGAAGTGGTCTTTAACACGCCGGTTCATTTTATCTTTACAGATATTGTGCGTTCCTTAAAGCGTGTGCCGGTGGAAAATCCGCTGAAGATTGAAAATGGAAGATACGTGATAGATTTTGAAGATTTGGAGAGTAAGATTACAGAAAAAACCAAGTTGTTTCTGCTGTGCAATCCACATAATCCAGTTGGAAGAGCATGGACACCGGAAGAATTACAACGGTTATCCCATATTTGTGTGAAAAATCATATTATTGTGATATCAGATGAAGTGTATTTTGCACTTGTATACAAAGATAAATGCTATACACCATTTTCATCCATTTCGAGGGAAGCCGCTATGAATTCCGTCACCTGTATCAGTGCCAGTAAATCATTTAATCTAACAGGGATCAAGCATTCGCTGGTAATATCGGAGAATCCGGAGCTGCTGCAGAGATATAAGGAAGAGCTTCATAAAAATAATGAATTTTTTGGAGAAAGCATTTTTGGACATGCTGCTATTGAGGCGGCATTTGGCAGCTGTGATGTATGGACAAAAGAATTGATGGAGTACATAGAGGGAAACTATTGTACAGCAGAAGCGTTCATGAAGGAACAGATGCCGGAGGTTAAGCTTTATAAGCCGGATGCGACTTATTTTCTTTGGATGGATTTTTCCTGTCTGAAGATGTCCAATGAAGAGTTGACCGTATTCTTTGAGGAGGAAGCGGAGCTAGAGGTTTCACAGGGATATTCTCTTGGAACAGGAGGAGATGGCTTTATCCGGTTAAATTTAGCAACTCAGAGGGAGATATTATTAGAAAGTCTTGCCAGAGTAAAGCAGGCCTACAACAGATACCAAAGATAGGAGGAAACACATGGATTCGTTATTAGCTTTTACATTGATTTTTATTGTATATGCAGTTGGTGATGCAGTTGCCACAAAGACAAAAGGCGTTGTTTCCATGATGCTGTTTGCGTTTGTTTTTTATCTGGTTGGATTCTGGACCTTTTTGCCGGCGACCGCTTTGGAGGATTCTGGATTTACTGCCGTTTCCAATGCGTTAGTCTGCCTGCTGATGGTGCATATCGGTACTACGATTAAGCTGACAGACTTTATAAAGCAGTGGAAAACGGTAGTCATTGCACTTGCAGCGTGTGCAGGCGTATGCTTTGGAATTTGCTTTATTGCTACATTTTTTATTGACAGAGGATATGCACTTGTTGGAGGCCCGATTTTATCAGGTGCTATTGTTGCTGCTCTGATCATGCAGGAAGCAGCAGAAGCGATTGGACGAGAAGATCTGGTGGTATTTGCATCTGTAATCCTTGTAGTACAAAACTTTATCGGAATACCGATTGCATCACTTTGTTTAAAGAGTGAAGCAAAGCGGCTGAAGGCAATGATGACAGGACGGGATTCGGCGGCAGGAAAACAGTCGGAGAAGGTGCAGGAGAAATCTGGCCTGCATATAATTCCGTCTATTCCGAAAAAATATCTTTCCAATAATGTGATTATTGCCAAGCTGGCAGTTGTGTCTGTGATTTCTACCATGATTGCGAATGCAACAGATGGTAATTTAAACAAGCTGGTAGTTTGCCTGGTATTAGGCGTTCTGCTGAAAGAAATCGGATTCCTGGAAGAAAGCTCCATCACAAAAGCAAACGGCAGTGTATTTGTAATGGCGGCAGCTCCGATTGCAGCATTTATCGGCTTGGTGAATGCCACCCCACAGATGCTTCTCGGACAGATCGCACCATTAGCGGTAGTAGTGGTGATTGGACTTGTGTGCCTGTTGATTTCAGCGATTGCAGTTGGAAAAATATTTCATTACAGTTGGCAAATGAGCACAGCTCTGGGAGCCTCTGCGTTGTTTGGTTTTCCAACTACCTATATTTTAGCGGATGAGATTGCAAACAGCGTAGGTGAAAATGAGGCAGAGAAAAATTACCTGCGCAGCAAGCTGCAGCCGAATATGGTGATTGCTGGTATTGTAACCGTATCGATTTCCTCTGTTGTTTTTGCGGGAATTGTTGCGAATTGGCTTTAATTGGAGGTGAGCATTTATGGATGTGCGGAAACTGGCTAACGATATTTATGAAGAGATGGTAGCATGGCGGCGGGAGCTGCATCAGAAGCCGGAATTAAGCTTTGAAGAGTACCAGACAGCAGGATTTATTTATAATAAGCTGCAGGAATTTGGGCTTGACAGGATCGAATACGTTTGTGACACGGCAGTAGTGGCAATTTTAAATGGCGGTAAGGGCAATGGAAAATGTATGGCAATTCGTGCAGATATTGATGCGCTGCCAGTGACAGAGCAGACCGGCTATGAATTTGCCTCCAAACGGGACGGAGTGATGCATGCCTGTGCGCATGATGGACATACTGCAATTTTATTGGCTACTGCAAAGATCATGGCGGAGCAGCGGGAAGAATTTAAAGGGTGCATTAAATTTATTTTTGAGCATGGGGAAGAAAAATTTCCGGGAGGAGCCAAGGCTTTAGTACATGCCGGCGTAATGGAAAATCCTCATGTGGATGCGATTATTGGTCTTCATATTGTGCCGACAGAGGAATGCGGGAAGATCCGTATTAAGTCTGGCCCGGTGGCAATTGGATGTGATGTAGTAAATGTGGACATTACAGGCAAGAGCGGCCATGCAGCCAGACCCCATGAAGCGCATGACGCATTATTAGCAGCCTGCCAGTATGTGATCGCTTTGCAGCAAATCGTCAGCCGTAACATCGATCCCAAAAACACAGAAATCATCAGTGTTGGAACATTGAATGCCGGAACTGCTGTTAATATTATTGCAGATCATGCCAGACTGAGTATGAATGCCAGATCCTATGATATTGCATCAAGAGATATTACGAAAAAGAAGCTGTACGATATTGCCAACGGGATTGGAACCATTACAGACTGCACGTTTGATGTGGAGTATGTGGATGGTTACGAGCCTACTATCAATGATGAAAAGACTGTGAATCTGGTTCTGGATGCCTGCAGGAAACACATGGGAGAAGATTCCATAGAGATCGGTGAATATGATTTGGGAAGTGATGATTTCAGCTATTATATGAATGCAACCAATACACCGGGAGCCTACTTTTTCCTGCTGTCTGGCTATGAAGGAAAGGAACGCTATGTCAATCACCATCCATGCTTTACCTGGAAAGAAGAAGCTATGAAAACCGGCGTGGGAGCGTATCTGTCTGTTTTGATGGAATATTTGCAGTAAAGAGAATAGAAATCCCGTGAAGTCAAAAATGACTTGTATGATTTACCAATTTTACCGCTCCAATAACCGACTATACCAAAAAGCCCCTTCGGGGGCTTTTATGTTATATGATAGGTTCAGAAAGGAGGAAGAAAATTGACAGTGATGGCAATGGGAATTGGTATTTTTGTACTTTTATGTATCGGAGCCCTGGGGCTGGTGTACCAGTATAAGAAGGAAAAAGAGTCTGCCGCAACCTTCACAATTGTTGAGGTTACAAAAGGAATGGGGGAAGGGGAAGATCATACCTTATAAATTTATAAAGTGTACGGAATTACATGAAAGAATTGTTACTGATAAAGCAGACAAAACCTAACACTGTGCAGATGATGATTTCTGTACAGCGTTAGGTTTTTTTCATTCTGCAAAAAACTATTGACATAGGTACGAAATCGTACTACACTATTGCAGGTATGATTTCGTATTTGTGGAGCGCCTGCCTGATTTGATTTAGGGAAAAATGAAAGGAGATGTGGGTATGAACATTATTACCATCAGCCGTGAATTTGGAAGCGGCGGAAGAGAACTTGGAAAATATCTTGCCGATCTGCTGGGATACGATTATTATGACAGGGAAATCGTTGCCGCAATCGCAGGGCAGAAGAGTCTGGATGAAAAATATGTGGAAAAGGCGCTGGAAAACCATATCTGGCAGACGGTGCCGCTGACCTTTCGTCAGTCCTTTGCCGGGGTAAACCGGATGCAGGAGATGCAGACCGGACTTTTGCTGGAGCAGACCCGAGTGATTGAAGGAATCGCAAAGGCGGGAAAGAACTGCGTGATTGTAGGACGCAATGCAGATGTGCTGCTGGCTGGTGAAAAGCCCTTCAGCATTTTTGTCTGTGCCGGAATGGAAGCGAAGATCCAGCGCTGTATGGAACGGGCCCCGGAAGGGGAAAATTTATCCCGCAGAGAAATGGAACAGAATATCCGCCGGATTGATAAGAACCGTGCCAGAACAAGGGAGCTTCTTGGGGGAAGCAGATGGGGCAGCAGCAGCGCCTATCACCTGATGATCAATACCACAGAATGGAATATCAAGGAATTAGCACCGGCAGTTGCGGAATTTGCTGACTGCTGGTTTAGGAGGTAATAATGGGCATTCAGCTTTCAGATCATTTTAACTATAAACGGCTTTTGCAGTTTACATTTCCATCAATGATTATGATGGTGTTTACCTCGCTGTACAGTGTGGTTGACGGCTTTTTTGTTTCAAACTTTGTAGGGAAGACACCTTTTGCCGCTGTTAATTTTATTATGCCGGTTCTGATGATTTTAGGATCCATTGGATTTATGTTCGGTTCCGGAGGCGGAGCGCTGGTTTCCAAAACCATGGGCGAAGGAGACATGGATAAGGCCAAAGGGCTGTTTTCTCTGTTTGTATACAGTACAATCGTCTGCGGAATTGTCATTGCCGTTATCAGCTTTATTTTTATCCGCCCCCTTGCAGCTTTGATGGGAGCGGAAGGAGATATGTTAAATAACTGCGTGATCTATGCAAGGATCCTTCTGCCGTCGCTGCCTTTTTTTATGCTCCAGTTTGAGTTCCAGAGCTTTTTTATTACAGCGGAAAAGCCGCAGCTTGGGCTTATGGTTACTGTGATATGCGGACTTACGAATATGGTGCTGGACGCACTGTTTATAGCCGTATTTTCCTGGGGACTTATGGGCGCCGCAGCGGCAACGGCAATCAGTCAGGTGCTTGGCGGCGCTATTCCGGTTTTTTATTTCTCTAAGTCAAGTTCCAGCGTGCTTCGCCTGACAAAAGCAGAGATAGATGGAAGGGCGATTGTGAAAGCCTGCACAAACGGTTCTTCGGAACTGATGAGCAATATTTCTACCTCCATCGTCAGCATGCTCTATAATTTTCAGCTGATGAAGTATGCCGGGGAGAACGGAATTGCCGCCTATGGAGTACTCATGTATGTAAATTTGTTTTTCCTTGCTATTTTCATTGGATATTCCACAGGCGTTGCACCGATTGTGGGTTATCATTATGGTGCGGAGAATCACTGGGAGTTAAAGGGGCTGTTAAAAAAGAGCTACGTGATCATCGGAGTTTTTGCGGTGGTGATGTTTGGTCTGGCTGAACTTCTGGCAAAGCCTTTGGCCGGAATCTTTGTAGGCTATGACAAAGGACTGATGGAGATGACGACGAGGGCGTTTCAGGTCTACTCATTTTCGTTCCTTTTCTCTGGAATTGCGATTTATGGATCGTCTTTCTTCACTGCCCTGAATGACGGACTGACATCGGCTCTGATTTCATTTTTAAGAAGTTTGCTGTTTCAAGTTGCGGCTGTTATGATTTTGCCGATGATTCTTGGAATCGACGGAATCTGGTTTTCGGTTGTGGCGGCTGAACTGGTGGCAGCGGTGATGACTGTTTTATTTATAACGGCGAAGAAAGAGAAGTATCATTATTAAGAAGATTTTGCCGGCGCCGGAACCAGATCAGTTCCCGACAATGTGTTTTATTGCTGTTCGGGTAGGTATGCGCAGGGTCTGCCCCAGCAAAGCCTGCATGATGCCTCGGATTATAATAGTGAAAGTAGAGAAACCGTGTATCGATACTTACTTTGTCTGATACACGGTTTTTTCGTTATAAATTTATTATTCTGTATGAATCAGGCTGTATTTCTTTAAGCAAGTGAGGTCTTTGATCCACGTTACATGAAGAAAGGGTTCAGTCTTACCTTCAAAATAATATTGATTTTCTAAACAGACAATTATATAATTGTTCGCATGGAAGGGGGAGAAGTACAATGCCTCATAATTCTTTTGCAAACGATCCATTGTCATGGTGTCCAACACGAAAAGACGGTACCCTGCGCCCCGGAGTGTGAGCTGATTTGCGCTGCTTACCGAAAAACGCAGCGTTGGGGAAGATTCTTGAAAAACTGTTATTACAGATTGAAGGAGAAATTAACGTGAAACAATATGTTGTGGATGCATTTACTGACAAAGTATTTGGCGGAAATCCCGCCGCCGTATGCGTTATGGAGAACTGGTTTTCTGATGATTTGCTTTTGAAGATCACCTGTGAAAATAATCTGTCTGAAACTGCTTTTGCTGTATGGGAACAAGATGGATATCATCTTCGCTGGTTTACGCCGGGCGGAGAAATTGATCTGTGCGGACACGCCACTCTTGCGACAGCCTATGTCATTATGCGTTTTATTCATGTGGACACTCAAATTATCCGCTTTAAGACCAAGAGCGGGCAACTGACCGTAGAAAAGAAAGGTGATCTGTTTGAGATGGATTTTCCTGCCTATAAACTGCGCTCAGTTCCCGTCACAGATAAAATGGCGGCGGCGATTGGGGCAAGACCAGAAAAAGCCTTTATGGGGCGCGATTTGCTGTGCGTCATGGACAGTGAGGAAACGGTACGGCAGTTAAAGCCGGATATGAATAAACTGCTTGGATTGGACGGATTGCTTCTGCAAGTGACGGCAAGAGGAACGGACTATGATTGTGTATCCCGCTCTTTTGCCCCAAAACTGAATGTAACAGAAGATCCTGTTTGTGGTTCCGGTCATTGTCATATCATGCCTTACTGGGCGCAGGAAATGAATAAGACAGAACTTGTGGCATATCAGGCATCCCGGCGCGGCGGTGTCTTATATGGGAAAATAGATGGAGAGCGCATCCGTATCAGCGGAAAAGTAGCCCTATATTCGGAGGCGACGATCTATGTCAAATAACAATCCAAAATCACAGTATTTAGCAGGAGCGCGCACCGGTATCCCTGAGATCCTCGGCTTTGTTCCTAACACAAAATCTTTGATAATGCTTTTACTTTCCATGATAATTTACGGAAGTATTGGTATTTTCAGAAGATACATACCTTTATCATCTGCAATTCTCGCTTGCTTTAGAGGAGCATCAGGCGCTCTGCTATTGTTCATTGTCGCAAAGGTGCAGAAGAAAAAAATAGCTAATCACATTGGTATAAAGAAAGTTTCCTGGCTTGCTTTGACTGGCGCTGTCATGGGCTTTAATTGGATTTTGCTATTTGAGGCTTATAACTATACGACAGTAGCAACTGCAACTTTGTGCTATTATATGCAGCCGACGATTGTCATTCTTCTTTCTCCGCTTATCTTTAAGGAAAAAATGACAGTCAAAAAAAGACTATGCGTTTTAATTTCAGTTATCGGCATGGTATTTGTATCAGGATTGATTGAAAATGGTATCCCTGCTTTAGCCGATGCAAAAGGGATACTGCTTGCACTTGGCGCCGCCGTATTATATGCGTCTGTGGTAATTATGAATAAGAAACTTCCGGGTATTGATTCGTATGAAAAAACGATTATACAGCTCCTATCGGCAGCAGTAGTCCTTATTCCATATCTTTTATTGACGAACCAGACCATTGATACGGCAATCACACCGATCATGGTTATCATGCTTTTGATTGTTGGATTTGTTCACACGGGCGTTGCGTATGCCTTGTATTTTGGAAGCATGGACGGCTTAAAGGCGCAGACGGTTGCTATTTTCAGCTATCTTGACCCAATTACAGCCATGATATTATCGTCAGTTATACTTCGAGAAAAAATGTCTGCCTGGGGCATTGTCGGTGCGTTATTGATTATCGGAGCTGCATTAGGCAGTGAGATTACTTTGAAAAAGAAACTTCATAGAAAAGGATAATGGAAAGAGAATACTGAATTTACCAGAAAACCCCTTCGGGGGTTTTTTTGTTATATGATAAAGTTTATAAATTGTTTAGCATTTTGTTAGCTGGCTGTTAAGGATATATTTTAGAATATTTAGACCAGAAGTTCCTTCTGGAGCAGGACGGCAGCGAAAACCAGCTTCAAGGACACAAAAAGTTCACTATTTTTTCTCTAAAAGCCATTGACCGATAGTTACAACCGTAAAATATAATCGGTCATGACAAGCGGTTCAAACAATCGCGTATGATATTGAGAAAGGATGGCATCCCTATGAAAACAAGAAAAAATATCCAGTTGTTTCCCTTGATGTTAGCAATCAGTTTTGTGCTTGCCGCCTGCGGCAGTACATCGTCCAGAGAGAACGCTCTGATGGATGATGTATCCAAAAGCGTAGAAGAAACGCTGATGATAGAAAAGGCATCGGATGGCGAAAATACGGAACCAGACAAAGAATCCGAAACAGCAGAACCGGAAACAACAGAATCCGAGACAGCGGAAACGGCAGAGGAAGGAAAAATCCTGATTGCCTATTACTCCCATACAGGAAATACCGAGGAAGCAGCGCAGAAGATTGCGGAGCTTACAGGCGGCGATTTGGCAGAAATCCAGAGAGCAGAGGAATATGAGGATTTATATGAGGAGGCCGAAGCAGAAATTCTGGATGGCATACACCCGGAAATCACCGTGTCCACAGAGAATATTGGAGAGTATGACACAATCTTTGTAGGCTATCCCATCTGGTGGGATGAAGCGCCGGCCATGATAGCGACCTTCCTGGCAGACCATGATTTTTCCGGAAAAACAGTCGTTCCTTTCTGCACCAGCGCCAGTGACGATATTGACAACAGCCTTCATATTTTCAGCGAGCTCTGCCCGGACGCAGAGATTGCAGAAGGTCTTACCGCAAATGATCTGGATGAGATTGAATCATGGCTTTCTGAAATTGGGATTGTAAAATAAATGATAGAGAAGGAGAATGGACATATGAAAGACTTTCAGTTGAGAAACGATACAAAACTGCTGTTTCGCAGTGACCCGACGCAGGCTTTGACAGAGCTGACCGCCTCCAAACGGGTATTGTTTGTGTATGGCAATGGCTCTGTCAGAAAGAACGGCTGTTATGATGATGTAAAGAAAGCGGTGGAAAACGGGGGAGGAATCTTGTATGAGCATGGCAATGCCTCAAGAGAGCTGACCCACATTGAAAAGGGAATCCGGCTTGTGGAGGAAAACAAAATTGAGCTGGTCATTGGTGCAGGCGGTGCCAATATCATGGACTGTGCGAAGCTGATCGCCTTCGGAGCTTACCATACGGAGCATCTTTGGGAGTATGTGAAGGGAAAAAAGAATCCCTATGGTTTGAAAAAGCTGCCGCTGATTTTGATGCCTACTTACCCTTCCAGCGGTTCAGAATATGGGCTGGGAGCGGTAGCGGCAGATTCCAGAACCGGGGATTTTGGAACTGCTTACGGCATTGCGGCGGATACGCCGGATGGAAACGATGCAGGAAGCGAGACGGCAGCAGAAAACAATACAGAAGGCGGAACCAGCGCCGGAGAGAGCAAAGGCGCAGCCCAGTCAGACGGCAGCAATATCCTGATTGCTTATTTCTCAGTTATGGAGACGGATGGTGTGGATACGGTAGGCGGAGCCAGCCGTGTGGCAGTGGACGGTGAGGTGCTGGGCAATAATGAATACGTGGCGCAGCTGATTCAGCAGGAGACCGGCGGAGATCTATTTGCCATTGAGACGGTGCAGGATTATCCCACAATCCATGATCCGCTTCTGGAATTTGCTTACAATGAAAAGGCGGAAAATGCCAGACCAGAGCTGGCGTCTCAGATTGAGAATCTGGATCAGTACGATGTGATTTTCCTGGGTTTCCCCAACTGGAACGCAGATCTTCCGATGCCTCTTTATACCTTTCTTGAGGAGTATGATTTCAGCGGAAAAACCATCATTCCATTTACTACCCACGGCGG
>JAUNOF010000169.1 GCA_030537215.1 Lachnospiraceae bacterium | reverse complement strand
AACAAGTCAGAACAGCGAAACAAAACGTGGGAGCAAACTGATTGTGTATACCAATTCCGGATCCAACGGCAGAGATGCCTGGCTGAAGGAACGGGCTGCAAAGGACGGCTTCGATGTTGAGGTGGTACAGATTCAGGCCGGAGACCTGGGCAACCGGATCGTGTCTGAAAAAAACAATGTACAGGCAGATCTGGTATTTGGCCTGAACAATGTGGAATATGAAAAGCTGAAAAAAGAAGATACCATGGTGAAATGGGAGCCGGAATGGAAGGATGAGGTAGACCTGTCTCTGGGCGATCCGGACGGCTACTTTTATCCCATCGTAATCCAGCCTCTGGTAAACATTATGAATGCAGATCTGGAGAATCCGCCGACAGATATGTTAGACCTGTTAAGCGATGAGTGGACAGGCCGGTATACCATTCTGAACTTCGGCGGCGGCACCAGTAAGACCATGCTGGCCGGACACCTGGTACGCTACGCGGATCCGGATGGAGAACTTGGCATTTCTGAGGAGGGCTGGGAAACGGTAAAGCAGTGGGTTCAGAACGGCCATATGGAAGCTTCGGGAGAGGATTACGTAGGCGCTGTAATCGACGGAAGCCGTCCCATCTGTGAGATGTGGGGCAGCGGCGTTCTGCAGAATGAGAAGGAAAGAGAGACCAGCTTCCAGGTGATGTCCCCGGAGGTGGGCGTTCCTTATGTAACCGAGCAGATTGCGATTTTAAAAGGAAGAAACAATCAGGAACAGGCAATTGCGTTTGCCAACTGGTTCGGCTCGGCGGATATTCAGAAAGAGTGGATGAATGAGTTTGGCACCATTCCCTGCAACACCACAGCGTTTGAGAGCGCATCGGAAGATGTAAAAGAATTTGTAAATTCTGTCCATCAGCAGGATATTGATTGGGGATTTGTAGCAGAGAATCTGGATGCATGGGTAGAGAAGGTAGAGCTGGAGTACGTACAGTAGGCGTACCTGGAAGGGGGTATTTCTGTGATTGAATTAAAGAATATTCAAATCAAGTATGGGGATTATGTAGCAATCGACAACCTGAACCTGACGATTGGCGACGGAGAGTTTTTTACCTTTTTAGGACCCTCCGGCTGTGGAAAAACCACGACCCTTCGCGCACTGGTAGGCTTCTTAACTCCTTCCGGCGGACAGATTCTTGTAGATGGGGAAGATTTTACACATGTGCCGGTAGAGAAACGAGGCATAGGCATGGTTTTCCAAAGCTATGCTCTGTTTCCTACCATGACGGTGTATGAGAACCTGGCCTTCGGCCTGAAAGTTAAGAAAATGCCTGCCGCGGAGATTGACAAAAGGGTACGGGAGGTAGCAAAGGTCATTGCCATCAAGGATGAGCAGCTGGTAAGAAACGTATCCGAATTGTCAGGTGGCCAGCAGCAGAGAGTGGCCCTGGCCCGGGCTATCGTGCTGGAACCGAAGATTCTCTGCCTGGATGAGCCGTTGTCTAACCTGGATGCCAAGCTGAGAATCAGCTTAAGAAGCGAGCTGAAGCGCCTGCAGAAAAATCTGGGGATCACGACTTTGTATGTTACCCACGATCAGGAGGAAGCCCTGATGCTCTCTGATAAGATAGCCGTTTTCAACAATGGTTTCGTTGAGCAGGTAGGAACTCCCCAGGAAATCTACAACCGCTCGAAGACGGAGTTTGTCTGTGATTTTATCGGCGATATCAACAAACTGGGTGCAAATGTAATCGCGCAGCTTAACCGGGAGGGCGCTGCCTTAAATCCGGATAAAAATGCTTATATCCGTCTGGAATTGATTCATTTCAAGCCGGAACCCGGCTGCTTTAAACTGTCCGGCGAAGTGATGGACTGCGACTATAACGGCCTTACGACCAAATACCGGGTAAAGACCTGCGGTGAGACGATCCGGGTGATAAAGGTAAATGACGGCCGCCCCATTTATAAGACGGGAGAGACCATCGACATGTACCTGAAACCATCTGATGTTCTGCAGTACTAAAGGGGGTGCAGCTTATGTTAGCCAAGAAGAGAATTTCCATACCAGGTCTTTTGCTGAAGCTGGTGGTGGCCTGGGCGCTGATTGCCTTTGTGGTATACCCGGTCATCAGTCTGCTGGTGCAGACCTTCTGGAAGGACGGCAGCCTTTCGACGGAAGTGTTCGGAAAGGTATTTTCCTCCGTCAGAGCGGTACGAAGCTTGAAAAACAGCTTCATCCTGGCATTTACCCTTGTGGTGACGGTGAACATTGTCGGTACTCTGTGTGTGCTGTTTACAGAGTATTGGGAGATTAAGGGGGCGAAAATCCTGCGCCTGTCCTACATGACTTCCCTGATCTACAGCGGTGTGGTACTGGTAGCGGGATATAAGTATGTATACGGTGACAGCGGCCTTCTGACCAGGCTTTTAATGCAGATTTTCCCGAACATGAATCCGGGCTGGTTTGTGGGTTATGGCGCTGTAGTCTTTGTTATGACATTCTCCTGTACCCAGAATCATATGATGTTTTTGCGGAACGCCATTCACAGCCTGGATTACCATACTGTGGAGGCCGCCAAGAATATGGGGGCAAGCGGCGCTGCGATTTTCTTCCAGGTAGTGCTGCCGGTGTTAAAGCCCACGTTTTTCGCTATTACCATTTTGACGTTCTTAACAGGCCTGGGAGCCATGTCCGCGCCGTTGATTGTGGGCGGGGAAAATTTTCAGACCATCAACCCGATGATCATTACGTTTTCCAAATCCACCTATTCCAGGGAGGTGGCTGCTTTCCTGGCGATCATTCTGGGTATCGCCACCATTATTCTGCTGGCGATTTTCAGCCGGATCGAGAAGAACGGAAATTATATTTCTGTCTCTAAAACGAAGGCCAAACTTACCAAGCAGAAGATCAATAATCCGATTTTAAACCTGCTGGCTCATGTGGTGGCCTGGCTGATGTTTGTGATCTATATGCTGCCTATCGTGTTGATCGTCATTTACTCCTTCTGTGACTACAATACGATTATGACGGGAGAGTTCACAGCTGATTCCTTTACATTGGAAAATTATCAGAAGCTGTTTACTTCCCTTTCGGCAGTACAGCCTTATCTGGTGAGTATTTTGTATTCTCTGGCTGCGGCTCTGCTGGCGGCGCTGGTGTCCATCGTCTGCGTACGTTTTGTCCAGAAGTCCAAAAACAAGCTGAATAAGCTGTTCGAGTACGGCGCACTAATTCCCTGGCTGCTGCCAAGTACCCTGATTGCGCTGGGCCTGACTATGGCCTACGGGGACAAGAACCCGCTGATTTTCAACAAAGTGCTGGTGGGAACTACGGTGATTCTGCTCATCGGCTACGTGGTGATTAAGCTGCCTTTCTCCTACCGGATGATCCGCGCTGCCTTCTTTTCCGTGGATGATGATCTGGAGGATGCGGCCAAATGTATGGGTGCCAGTACCCTGTATACCATGCGGAAGGTAATCATTCCGGTGATCCTTCCGGCGGTGCTTTCCGTAATGATTTTGAATTTCAACGGACTGCTGGCAGACTATGATATGACGGCCTTTTTGTACCATCCGCTGTTCCAGCCGCTGGGCATTGTGGTAAAAGCGGCATCGGATGAAAATGCCAGCATCGACGCCAAGTGCATGAGCTTTGTTTATACGGTAGTCCTGATGATTTTGTCATCCGTCGCCCTTTATTTTGGTCAGGGCAACGGTATGCAGGCCATCCGCAGATGGAAACAGAAACGGATCGAGAAAAAGGTGTATAAAAATAATGCGGCGTAAGAAACCTGCGGCATTTATAAAAGAAATAACAAGAGGTGATGCGGTATCTGACAACAGATACCGTGTCCTGCTTTATGTACTCTCGGAGGTAACTGTTCAGTAGGTCTGCGCACTTGCTGCGCTGACCGTAAAAAACTGTGGAATAGCAAGCAAAAATCCCATCGCCGTAGGCGATTTTCAATGGATTTTTGCTCGTAACTGTGAGGGTACTGAACAGTTACTCTCGGAGTCGCTTTGCACCCGATTTTGCGAGAGTACATCTTCATGGAAAGGAGGACGCAAATTGGAACAAATTCGGTATCTGACGGAACTGGCGGAAGGTATCAATGGATTTTCTGTGCTTCTGCGAATTTTTGTGGCTGTGGTCTGCGGCGGGCTTTTGGGAATTGAGCGGGGCAGAGCCAATCAGTCCGCGGGTATGCGTACTTATATTTTAGTGTGCCTGGGAGCTACAGTAGTAATGCTTACCGGCCAGTACATGTATGAAAAATTTTCCACGGGAGACCCGGCCAGACTGGGAGCACAGGTGATCAGCGGCATTGGTTTTCTGGGTGCGGGCAGTATTATGGTGGAAGGCAAGACCAAGGTGCGTGGCCTGACCACTGCCGCGGGACTATGGGCCTCCGCCTGTATTGGCTTGGCTATTGGTATCGGGTTTTACATGGGAGGCGTGATCGCTACCATCGTGGTTTACCTGGTGATTTCTAAATTTAAAAGTATTTCCGACCATTTCACCCACAATGACATGATCCTGCGGCTTTATGTGGAATTTGACGAAATGAGCGAGCTGAATCCTCTCTATGAGGCGCTGGAGAGCTTTGGCCTAAAGATCCTGGACATGGTCATCAATAATCCGCGGGATGCCGGTTGTTATAACGCGATCTTTTCTATTAAAAATGTGGAGGAAAAATCCCACGCCGAGATGATCGATTATGTCAAAATGCTGCAGGGAGTGCGGAAGGTGAAGATGATATATTGATGATACCAGGGTCAAAAGGCCGGAAATCAAAAGAAAAATGATTGCCATGAAAAGTGGGGTATGCTATAATAAAAGAACGCTGCGGCAGTACAGCAGCGGAATTTATAAGCAAAGGAATGATGAAAGATGGGGTTAGACCTGTAACGGCCACGTTGTTCATTATTAAGCATTACGGCGTGATCTATCGACTCCATAGCCTGAGATAGGCTAGTCAGAGAATAGGAGATAAGACAACGAAGAAGATGCAGTTACATACTATTTGGAGATAATGGAGGAAGAGATCATGTTAAATTATCAGAGATATAAACGAGTTCCCGTAGTGGATTTCCCGGAGAGAACCTGGCCCAATAAGGAAATTGAGAAGGCGCCGATCTGGTGCAGCGTAGACCTTCGCGACGGCAACCAGGCACTGGTTGAGCCGATGGTGGTAGAAGAAAAGATTGAGATGTTTAACCTGCTGGTTAAGTTAGGCTTTAAGGAGATCGAGGTTGGTTTCCCGGCTGCTTCTCAGATTGAGTTTGATTTTCTCCGTCAGCTGGTAGACCGGAAGCTGATTCCGGATGATGTTGTGGTTCAGGTACTGGTTCAGTGCCGTGAGCATCTGATTAAGAGAACCTTTGAGGCGTTAAAGGGAATTAAGAAGGCAATTGTACATATTTATAATTCTACCTCTACCTTACAGCGGGATGTCGTATTCCATAAGGACATGGAGGAGATCAAGGAGATCGCGATTATCGGAACCAAGCTGGTGCAGAAGTATGCGGCTGATTTTGACGGTGAGATCCTGTTAGAGTATTCTCCCGAGAGCTTTACCGGAACCGAGCTGGATTTCGCGCTTGATATCTGTACCGCCGTCCAGGAGACCTGGGGAGCCACCAAGGATAAAAAGATTATATTAAATCTGCCGTCTACGGTGGAGATGAATACTCCTAATGTATACGCAGATCAGATCGAGTGGATGCACAGCCATTTTAAGAATCGGGAAAGCATCATCTTAAGTGTTCATCCTCATAATGACAGAGGAACCGGAATTGCAGCTACTGAGCTGGCGCTGCTTGCCGGTGCTGACCGTGTGGAGGGAACCTTATTTGGCAATGGAGAGCGTACCGGTAATGTGGATATTACCACAGTGGCTTACAATATGTTCTCCCAGGGCATTAATCCGGAGTTAAATCTGGAGAATGTGAGAGAGATCGCAGAGGTTTATGAGCGCTGTACGAAGATGGAGATCCATCCTCGTCATCCATATGCCGGAAAGCTGGTATTTACCGCATTTTCCGGTTCTCATCAGGATGCCATCAACAAGGGCATGCATGCACTTCAGGAGCGGAAGGGACAGTACTGGGAAGTTCCGTACCTTCCCATCGATCCAAGCGACATCGGCCGTCAGTACGAGCCAATCGTTCGGATCAACAGCCAGTCCGGAAAGGGCGGCGTAGCCTTCGTTATGGATACCTTCTACGGATTTAAGCTTCCGAAGGGCATGCACAAGGAATTTGCCGATGTGATCCAGAAGATCTCCGAGCAGCAGGGTGAGGTTGCTCCGGAGCAGATCATGGCAGAGTTCAAGAAGAATTATCTGGACAAGAAGGAGCCGATGCACTTCAGAAAGTGCCGGATCTCCGATGCAGACACTGGAAACGGCGAGTTTGCAACTCTTGCCAAGGTTACTTACACTGATCATGGCATTGAGAAATACTTTGAAGGCGTTGGAAATGGACCGATCGATGCGGTTCAGAGAGGTCTGGAGGATGAGTTAGGCATTCAGATCCGTGTAATGGATTACTCGGAGCATGCGTTAAGCTCTGGTTCCGGGGCACAGGCAGCATCCTATATCCATGTGCTGGATGTTAAGACCGGCAAGGCAACCTACGGCGTGGGCATCAGCTCTAATATTACGAGAGCGTCCATCCGCGGTATCTTCAGCGCAGTGAA
>JAUNOF010000022.1 GCA_030537215.1 Lachnospiraceae bacterium | reverse complement strand
CTTCTAAAATAACAGTCCCTTGGGCATCGGAACCTTAAGCTGCATGGTAAACAGTCCGTATAAAAAGATTAAAAGGATGCCGGCCACAAGCCCGATGGTCTTTACCGACCGGATTCCCATATAGATCATCAACACCACTGTAATCACCAATGTGGTCACATAAAAACCAATGTACTTAAAGCCCAGTGCATATACAATTACCAGCAGCAAGGTTGCCAGAGGACTCTGCATTCCGCCAAAGTCCACAGCCGCCACTTCCGGCGCCTCGCCTTTATTCTTGCGCATGATCGTTCCGACCAGCAGTCCCAGCGCACAGAAGAATAAGAATCCTGCTGCCATACGTGGGAAGATCGGTGCATTGCCGGGCATCGGTAAACTGAAAACCAGCGCTGCAACAGCAAATGCCATAATTACCAGTGATACGCCAATGCTCTGGCGAAAGGCTTTTTTCTCCTGATCCATCTTCTCCTCCTTATCCGTTCCGGAACCTTATGCCGGATCTTCCTCTTCCTTCAGTCCAAGTGCTGCATATGTGGCGCGGAAATCATCATTAAATGTAGTCAGATCCGGCTCGCTTAATACTCTCTGCAGCATGTTATCCTCATGAGCCTCACGGGCCATTGCCTTGTCATAAACCTCAGCAACCTTCTCTCTCGGGATGCAAACAACTGCGTCATTATCTGCGAAAATCAGATCCCCCGGATTTACCAACACACCGCCGATAACAATCGGAACATTGATCTGCCCGCCGGTAACCTTGGTACTTCTCTTAATGCTGATGCCCCGGGACCATACCGGGAAACCGACCTTCTTCATCATCATGGTATCGCGAACGCACCCGTCAATGATCAGTCCAGCCGCTCCCATTTTCTTAGCGCTGGTGCTCATAATTCCGCCGAACATACCGCCGGACTCCTGGAATCCGTCACAGGTTACCACCAGAATATCACCTGGCTTCAGCATGGAAATTGCCTTGTGGATGATCAGGTTATCGCCTGGACGAGCACGAACCGTCATCGCCGCTCCTACTGCACGAGAGCCCGGCCATACGGGACGGAACTCATGATTGAAGGATCCGCTTACCTCCATGCACTCATTGATGGATGCGCTCTCCTCGATCACCGAATATTTGTCAATCCATTCCTGACTTACCTTTTCATAATTTTTTACTACATCAAACATACTTTTTTCCTCCTTTTTTGTGTTATTGCATGTTTTTGTTTGTAACTAATTTCTTTTTTTATTTTATATTTTGTAACTAATTACATTTTACATACTTTACATGCTTTTGTCAATCAGCACATTTCCTAATTTGTTGTAATTTATTATTGCATATTGCACAAATTTCTGTAACTTTTTACACATAAAGCAAAAAAAAAGCCAAAACATTCCGTAATGGTTGATCCCTGACAGCCTTCTCTCCGCTGTTTTCATCACATGTTCCAGAACCAGTTTCCGTTTCTTCACACTCTGATCGATACACTTTTCTGATGAACTGCAGGTAATAATCCGTATCTTAACAAAAAAATCCCCCAGAAGTTTACTGGGGGGGATCTGGCGGTTACTTTTTCATCTTGCTGGGGCAATCCTCAAGAAGACTGGAGGAACACAGAAGAAACTCTGTCATTTCTTCTTTTGCCGGAAATACTGTGGCAAAATTCTTCTATAATCTGGGCAATATTGACATTTATGCCCACTCCATGAACCATCTTTAAAGCTGGTCATACTTCGCTGCACTCCCTTTTGCTTTCTCTACCGGATATTTCACTTCATTCTGCGCCATCTTCATATTCACAATTTCATCTGCATCCAAATCCAGCTTATCTAACAAATTCTGGCTATTACAGCTCCTAAGGCTGCACCCTTATAAACATGTGTGTTTTTGATTTTTCCGCGAAACAGTAACAGCAGAACCGTTGTCATAAAGGGTGGACTGATAATCGATAAAACAAGAGTATCTGCCGAAATAATTCTTGATAACCCCAGATTGCAAACAGAAAGGCCAATCACTGTAAGTAACGCAATCCCGGTTTTATATGAGATTCTCCCATTTGTAATACTTTCAAAATAAGAAGCCATCGCTCCGAATAAACCAATCGAGGTTGTAAGACATGCAAATCCTACGATGATTCCCAGCACGGCGGGCCAATTTCTCCAATTGGATGCAGGATTCCCGCCACGATCAAAACTACAATTTCCAAAATTAAAACAGGGGTCATAAATTTTCCTACAATGTCACACATGTTCCGTTGCAAAATTGCCAACCACATAATTCATTTTGCAGACCATCGATTTTTCCCCGACAGCCATCGAATCCAATAATACGCCTTTAAAGCCCCTTTTTTTCGCTTCTTCTTTTTTCGTTACCATGACCTTTTACTCCGTTTCTTCCGCAATCCCTTTGATTTTGCTGATTAACTTCTCCAGGCACATTTTATCGGTAAATGGATTCATAATCGTAATACGCAAATAGAACTTTCCACAAACCGTTGTACTTACCACATAATAAGAACCATCCTCCAAAAGCCTTTCCGAAATCTTTTTATTTACTTCATCCGCATCGGCCTTCTCCGGCACATAACGGAAGCATATGATATTGCTCTTAGGCTCCAGAGCCAGTTCCATATTTTCTTCCATTTTTATCATTTCAGCAAATTGTCTTCCCATATCGAACAGCATATCCACATTCTGCTGATAAATCTCATCTCCGTAAAGCCGCATGATCGCATAAGTATGGAGAATTGTAATTGGTTTCGTGCATTCCAGCGTATGCTTCGCTGAGTTCCACCATTCTTCGGAAAACTGATCCTTCCAAAGATAGGCAGCCTTAGGCGAAAACTCATTCACTTTTCGATTTCCTGCATTATAAATAATTGCAGTGGACAGCGGCGGCGTCATCATCATTTTATGGAAATCAACAATTAAAGAGTCGGACCGTTCGATCCCTTTTATCAGATGCTTATATTTTTCAGAAAAGATCACGGCTCCGCCATGAGCTCCATCCACATGGAACCAGAGCTGATGCTGTTCTGCAAAGTCCGCAACCGCCTTAAGATCATCAAAAGCCCCTACAGAAGTGGTGCAGGCGC
Source organism: Lachnospiraceae bacterium (assembly GCA_030537215.1). Classification (GTDB taxonomy): domain Bacteria; phylum Bacillota; class Clostridia; order Lachnospirales; family Lachnospiraceae; genus Caccovicinus. The sequence continues at coordinate 24,987 of JAUNOF010000022.1, read as the reverse complement.
ACCCGACCACACAGAAAACAATTTTTCCGTCTGATACTGCCTTTTGGTACGTGCTCTCCAGTAATTCCGGCCGGATACTAAAATTATCCCCCACCGGTACCTTAATAATATTTTCACTGTGTATTCCCATAATCTTTGCAGCCCGTTCCACACTGTAATGCGCTTCCCCGGATACCATAACGGCAAGCCTGTGATAATCCGTTTCGTCAATTCCAGAAGAAGTGCGGGCGGTCACCAGAGCAGTCAGATTTCCCATAGACCCGCCTGAAACAACAAAACCGGTTGCCCCTTTGTTGTAGCCGAATTTCTCAGCCAGATGGCTGATCACCACTTTCTCCATGGCATTGCCAGTTCGTAAACAGTGGTACAGTTATTCATATACGCCATCATGGCAGAAGTCAAAACAGTAACCGGAAGCGTGACTGCCACCTGATGTCCCATATAACCCTTACTGTGGAAATTAACAGAATGCGCCATTACTTTTTCCATAAGCTCCGGAAGCTCTGCCGGAGCGGATGAGGAAAAATCATTCTGCCAAAAATGCAGTTGTTCTTCCGGTGAATACCTTTTGATTGTTTTCGGAACTTCCTGTGTTAAGGATGATTCTAATTCTCTGGAAATTATATTCATCAATTTTGGGGCATCCTTTTGAAATTCTTCCGGCGAGTAAGCTCTGCTGATCAAATCTTCTGCTGCTTTCATATCTATTTTTCCACCTTCCTTTTTTATATTATCTAGTCCCCGTTCACAAACCGGCCCTTGCAGACATCAATCCAGCACTGAGGCATTGCAAATTTCTCCAGTTCTTCCAATGTCAGCTTTACCGTACTGTTCAAACTTCCGCCTGCTGTATACACGGTAGAAAAACGTTTTAAAGAAACATCAAGATACACCTTCACACCCTCGCAGACTGCAAAAGGACACACCGCACCAGGGATATGTCCGATCAACTTCTCCACTTGATCTCCCGGAATCATAACTGCTTTCTGGTGAAAGCAGGCTTTATATTTTGTGTTATTGACTTTCGCATCGCCGGCCATGCAGATCAACGCCGGATTTCCGTCCAGGAAAAAAGACATGGTTTTCACAATATGCTCCGGTTTGCATCCAATGGATTCTGCCGCGTGTTCTACGGTATCTCCAATATGATCCCGCACAACAACCTTATCACCCAGACCCTCTTCATCAAAAAATTTTTTCACATTTTCATAGGACATTTGCCTCTACCTCCTTAAATCTGCCTGTACTGAAAAAATGTAGTGATTTATTTCTTTTTGTCTTGACCTCATTATATCCTCCAAATTATAATAAGTAAAACAAATGATTCTAATGCTAATATTAGGAAAGGTGATTTGTCATATGGAACGTTATCTGGCTCTGCAGAAAATCATAGAAATGAAAAGTTTTACAAAAGCTGCCGAAGTTCTTGGATACACCCAATCTTCTGTCAGCCAGATGATTGCGTCTTTGGAAAATGAACTGTCGATGAAGCTGCTTGTACGTTCCCGTACCGGAGTCCGGCTTACTTTAGAGGGCAAAGAATTGTACCCGTTTATCGAGAGAACCATCCTCCAATACCGGGCGATGCAGGAAAAAGCAATGGAAATCAAAGGTCTGGAAACCGGAATTATACGGGTTGGAACCATCACAAGCGTTACCTGCCACTGGATACCGCTGCTTATAAAAGGCTTCCAGGAGCTTTATCCCAATGTCCAGTTTGTTTTTCATGATGGGGATTATACTTCCATACAGGAGTGGATCAAGACCGGCCTTGTTGATTTTGGTTTTATTACCCCGAATGCTGTCACCGGATTGGATACAATCAGAATTAAAGACGGAGAAATGCTGGCGCTTCTACCGAAGAATCATCCGTTGGCAGACAAGGCGGTTGTACCTCTGGAGACTCTTACGAAAGAACCCTTCATCCTGTTGGAAGAAGGGCACTATAATGAACCATTGGAAGCCTTTCATGCTGCCGGACTGGAACCCAATATAAAATACACCATCCATGATGATTTTGCAATCATGACCATGGTGGAAGCCGGACTGGGAGTGGGAATCCTGGCCAAACTAATGCTTAGGCGAACCAATTACGACATTGTATGCCTCCCAACTGATCCGCCGGTCTATCGAAAGCTGGCAATCGGCTTTAAAGACAAAGACAGCCTTCCGATTGCCAGTAAATATTTCATCAAATACCTGTTAGAAAACGCTGACAAACTGCCATAAAACCAAATGCCCCGCCGCCGCATCTGCGCGCCGGATGAAGCGGCGGCAGCTTTATGTTTCCGCCTATATTCCATATATCTGTAATAATTCACAGCTTCGCCCTTGAGCAGCACCTGGCACAGACGGTCAAGGCGATGCCGGAACGATCCAGGCCACAGAAAGCCGGCCAAACGATCCATTCACAAGTTCTCCGGGCGTACCGGAAAAAATCCGCTCCTCCTTATAGGAAAGCCGCTCCCCAATCCAGATTCTGGCCTCCGACTGCCCCTGTTCCATCAGCCTCCGGCAAACCTCCTGAAGCTTCTGCGGGCCATCCAGCAAAAGGAACCGATCTCTCCCATCTGCCAGATCCCAGCTCTCATGATCCTCTCGCCCATGAAGGCTTACCACGACCGTTTGCTCCCAGCTCCGCCCTAATCTGGCTGCAAAATAGGCTATGGACGAGATCCCCGGAAGCATCCGGCAGCGATACCTGCATGGTTTCCTGGATACCATCTCCGCAAACCGTTCTGCACCGCTGAAAAATCCCACATCGCCAGAATACAAAATAACCGGATGCCTCACCTTCGGATGGTCATCCAGCCAGGCAATCATCTCCTCCGGGCGGTAGGTGACGCAGAAGCTTTTCAAGGCTTCTCCCCTGTTATCTGGTTTTGATCCTGCCTTTTCCTGTCCGCTGTGCTTTTCTTCTGCTCTGCCAAATCCTATAGCAGCAAGCTGCTCCAGCATTGCCCTTCCACTTTCCACCATACGAGAAGCGCCAAGGATGGCATCACTGTTCCAGAGGGCCAAAATTCCATCAAACGTCATCTGCCCCAGACTCCCCATTCCGATTCCGATCAAGGTGATTTCCCGTTCTTCTGAGCCGCCTCCTCCTTCTGCCTGATCGGACGCTGTTCTCAAAAACACATCTTGCAGCCAGCCCTCCATCTCCAAAAGGCTCATCCCCTGCTCCTTCACTGGCCTTCCAATCACTACCAACTGACATCCTGCAGCCAGAGCAGCATCTGCTTTTTCCTGAAAACCACCGGCTCTCCCGGATTCCTTGGTAATCAGATAGGATGCTCCCGTTGACTGAAGCATTGCCAGATTCATCTCATAGGAAAAGGGCCCCTGCATGGCAATTACATGCTTTCCCGTAAGACCTGCATCCAGGCAGGCCTGGATCCCCTCTATGGATGGGAGAACTCTGGCAAACAGCCGCTCCTCTGCCTGTTCAATGGCGGCAAAGCGGTAAAGCTCCTTGCTTCCTGTTGTGATCAAGGCGGTTCGTTTGGGGTATTTTAAAAATTCCATCGACAGAAAGTCCGCCGCTTCCTCCACAGTACTGACCCAGCGAATTTCTTCCTCTGTCTTTCTCTTCTTTAAGTCCTCCTGGGACTGGTCTGTTTCCCTATTCCCGCTCCGCACCAGGCGGTGATACGGGATACCGGCTGCTTCGCAGGCCCATTTAATATTTTCGGAAGCCTCCTTTGCATAAGGATGAGTAGCATCTACCACATGGATAAATCCATTATCCTTTATCCATCTGCACATCTCCTGACGTTCCATCCTGCCGATATGTACCTTCAGACCTGCGTCTTCTTTTAAAAGCTGGCTTCCATATTCGGTTGCCACAGATACAACTGCCGGAATTCCCTGCTGCTGGCAAAATTCCGCCAATAATCTCCCTTCCGATGTCCCTCCAAATATTCCTAGTTTTACAGGATTCTCCTTCATTTCCTCGTTTCCCTTTCCTGTCTTCCCCATGCTTCCCGCCTTTCCCACCTGCTGAAATCCATTTCAAATCGGCTCCAGCCATGGGATTTTTGCATTCTGGCCCGGGTTATCTTACGGTCAGCGCAGCTTCCGCTGCCCTTCGATCCGATACCCTCTGGGCGTCACCATAAAGCTTCCAATCTGCCGCGTCTGAGAATTCCCGATAAACACGGTGGTAAACATATCCACCTCTTTTTCCGCCAGCTCCCCAAGGGTCATGATCTCCATTGCCTGACCCTGGCGGCCGATATTGGACACGATTCCGCAGACCGTATGGGCAGGCTGGTATTCCATCAGAATCTCACATGCCATCTTCAGGTATCCCTTCCGCTTTTTGCTGGATGGATTATAAAGACACACTGCAAAATCAGCAGAAGCAGCTGCCCGCAGTCTGGCCTGGATCTTTTCCATAGGCGTCAGCAGATCGCTTAAGCTGATCACAGCAAAATCATGGGTCAGAGGCGCCCCCAGCACCGCACCGCCTGCCAGCGCGGCTGTCACTCCTGGAATCACCTTCACTGTCACGCCTGGATACTGGGGAAGCAGCTCCAATACCAGCCCGGCCATGCCGTACACGCCGCTGTCACCGCTGCACACCATGGCAGTAGTTTTTCCTTCCACAGCCTGCTCCAGCGCCATCCGGCACCGCTCTGCTTCCTGGCGCATGGGGGTAGAAAGGTACTCTTTGTCTGGGAAATGCTCTCTCACCAGATCTACATACACCGTATACCCGGCTATCACCTGACAGGCCTCAAGGGCCTGGACCGCCTCCACTGTCATTTTCTCATAGGCCCCCGGCCCGATGCCAACCACATATAAATCTGCCATGTGTGTTCTCTTTCCTTTCCATTTTCTTATCATTTCTGCGTCAAAAAGGGCCGCCGCCATCCCTGCAGAGTGAGAACCCAATGTCTGCTTTCTGGCGCTGCTGTTTGCAGGCTCCCTGTGAGCATAACCTCTTGGCTTCCTTATGAATGACTGCTTTTGCGGAATTCCGTTTCAAACTCCGGATCATACAGCTTTGAGCGCAGGTACCCCCTTTGTGCCACCGCATTTCCCACAATGATCAGCGCTGTCTTTCGGATCCCTTCCCGCTCTCCGGCCTCCGCCAGGCTGCCCACAGTACAGCGCACCACCTTCTCCTCCGGCCAGGTTGCCTTATAGACGATAGCTGCCGGGGTAGTACTGTCATACCCGCCGGCTATCAATTCACCAGACAATGCCTTCAGCATTCCGGCGCTGAGAAAGATCACCATGGTAGCCTGATGGGCTGCAAAGGAACGGATGCTCTCCCTCCCTGGCACACTGGTCCTTCCTTCCATTCTGGTGATCACCACACTCTGGGAAATCTCCGGCAGCGTATATTCCATGGGAAGGGCAGCGGCCGCCCCGCAGAAGGAGCTGACTCCTGGGCAGATTTCATAGGAAATAGCCCTGGCGTCCATGGCGTCCATCTGCTCCCGGATGGCGCCGTAGATACAAGGATCGCCGGTGTGCAGACGCACGGTCATAAGGCCTTCCTGCTCTGCACCTTCGATCTCCTGCATCACATCCTCCAGGGTCATTTTCCCGCTGTCAAAGATCCTGCATCCTTCCTTCGTTTCCTTCAATAAACCAGGATTTACCAGAGAACCTGCATAGATCACCACATCTGCCTTCTGCAGAAGCTTTAAGCCCCGCACTGTGATCAGATCCTCCGCCCCTGGCCCTGCACCTACGATATATACCATACTATGCTTCCTTTCCCGCAGCGATTTTGTTCCTTCGCAGCTTTTATCCATAACCTTCCAAATATGCAAAAGGCTATCTGCTCTACTCTACCAAAAACAGCGAATAATATCCTGCATCCTCCTCGATCTCCTCTGCATTCCGATAAAGCTTCTCCCCCTCCATGCCGCAGCGCTGTACTCCGCAGGCAGAAAGCTTCTGCTCCAGGATCATCTGCTTTACCGAATCTACCTGCTTTCCGGCCTTCATTAACACCTTAACGCCGGGAAGCTTTAAGCCTTCCTGGATCTGATAGGAAGCAGGAAGCACATGAAGCTCCTGGCTCCCGCTGACCAATGCCCGGTCCAGCCGGGCTGCTGCTGCGCAAAAAGAAGGGACACCGCTGATCAGCTCTCCCTCCCAGCCAGCCTCCTTCACCAGGCGGTATAAATACCAGCAGGTAGAATACACCGACACATCCCCCAGGGTCAAAAGCGCCACAGTTTTTCCCTGCTCCAGGCAGGCAGCGATTTTTTCCGCCCCTTCCCGGTGACTCTCCTCCAGGCGTTTTGGATCCTTGGTCATGGGCATGGGAATCAAAAGACATTCCTTATCCTGGATCTGGGGTACTGCCTGCCCAGCAATCTGATAGGCTGTGCAAGCCTCCTTTTTTGCATGAGGCAATGCGATCACATCCGCCTCCTTTATGATTCGAACTGCCTTGCAGGTCATCAGCTCCGGATCTCCAGGTCCTACGCTGACGCCATACAGTTTTCCTTCTTGCATGTTAAAACGCTCCTTTATTTATCCTTTATCAAGTTGAAATGGATCTGCTCACTTTTTAGCCGGGCTGTGAACAGCAGCATCTCCAGCGCTCCTAAGCAGTCGGATCATCTCCTCCGCCTGCAGGGTCGCCCCCAGGATTCCTCTGTCATTGGTAAACAGCACCGCCCCGATTTGAAGCCCAGCTCCGGCCCTCCGCTTTAAGTGGGCATCAATTCGACTCATAGCCATCTTCATAACCGCCTCCCGCAAGCCGTCTCTCTCCTCCAGGATCCCCAGCGCCTCATCCACTGTGATGCAGTTTAAAATCCGCTGCGCCATTTCCTGGCTGGCTCCGCAGGCTGCCCCGTAGGCTGCCAGACATTCCATCCGGCCGTCAGCCATGGAAGAATGGGTATTCATCACACCGGCTGCGATCTTTAATAGCTTTCCTGCATGGCCCACCAAAAGCAGCTTCTCAATCCCAGACTCCACCGCAATATCCAAGGTATTTCCAATAAAGTTGCTGCATTTTACCGCATCCTTCAGAGACAGCCCCATTTGCTCCGAAACAAACCGTTCTCCATAATTTCCAGGAACTACCAGCAGGTTTCCAACGCCTTCCGCCGCCTTCTGGCGGATTTCCAGACGGATCGTCTCGATCAATGCCCCTTCGCTCATAGGTTCCACGATCCCGCTGGTGCCAAGAACTGACAATCCGCCCAGGATCCCCAGCTGAGGATTAAAGGTCTTTTCCGCCAGGCGCGTCCCCTCCGGTATCTCTATGGTAATATAAACCGGGCCAGTCACTTTGCACCGTCGGCAGACGGCTGCTACCTGCTGGAATATCATTTTCCTTGGAACTGGATTAATGGCCCACATTCCAGGAGGGCAGCTTAATCCTGCCCTGGTCACCATGCCGATCCCGGCCCCGCCCCGGAGAAATAAGGAGAAATCTTTCTGCTCATCCAGGTACCATTTTCCATCGGTGCGGATCTCCTCCTCTGCCTGCCGGGAGATCCGCACCGTCACCATAGCCCCGTTTGTAATATCCGGGTCATCACCGGAATCCTTGATCACGCCGCACTGGGCAAAACCGGCTCCAGACTCCGCCTCTGCGATCTGAATCCGAAGCTCTGTCCCCTTCGGTGTGATCAGATTCACCTGATTCAGCTCTTCCCCTTCAAAAAGCAGGACAGCTGCTGCCAACGCAGCGGCCGCCCCGCAGCTTCCGGTGGTAAATCCTTTTCTCAGTTTTTTCTGATTCACATACGTATACTGGTCTTCCACGCTGCTCCCTCGATCCCCTGAATGCTTCCTGCTGCTGCCAATGTTACACCATTTTGCTGCTGTTTTCTCAATATCAATGCTGATGCCTGCCTATGTCCGCTTCCCAGCACCGCTGCCCGCTCACACACATTTCCAACTCCCACCGTCCGCTCTACAAAATCAGAATGGGCAAACGCTCCATCCAAAGCGTTCAGCTCCTCTGGGGAAAAGCAGCAGAATTCCCATCCCATGGTTTCACATAAATACAGCAGAGCATCCTCATTCTTCTTCACATCAATGGTAGCCACCCGGCAGACGGATTGAGGCAGAATGCCATGGGCCTTTAATGCCCCCAGAACCTCCTGCTTCAGGATCTCTCTTCCAATTCCCTTCCGGCACCCGATTCCCAGGGTGACGGCCTTAGGCACCAGATAAAGGATGCCGATGCGCTTATCCTCCGGATCCCTGCCGTCATCCAGCCTGCGTTCATAAATACCGATGGAAATATTATGGCGGCACTTCTGATCCTTCACACATCCCTTTGGGATCTCTCCCGCCATTGGAAAGTCGGAAAACCACCCCACCGGCTTCCCTTCCAGAATATCGGCAGAGATCTGTTTTGCCTCCTCCCGGTCTGAGATCCAAAGGCCTCGCTCTCTGGCGAAAACATCCACGGCAAACCGGTTCTCAACATCGGTGGCTGTGGTGATCACAGGAACCGCTCCCACATACCGGCTGATCCGCCGCGCCAGATCATTGGCGCCGCCTACATGACCCGATAAGACGGGAATGGCAAACTGCCCTTTTTCATCTACAACAACCAGCGCCGGATCACGAAATTTATCTGCGATCCACGGCGCTGCCCCGCGGACTGCAATTCCTGCCGCTCCTACAAAAATCAGGCCTGCCGACTGCTGAAACTGCCTTCCGGTCCACTCCGTCAGCGGCTCCTGCACTGGCAGCAGCCCTTCCTTTTCCCCTTCCGGAGCCAAATCCTCTGAGGAAAAGCTGCGGCTTTTCCCATATCCCTCACAGCAGATTCCATCCTCCCTCAGACCCTTCAAGATACGTCTGCAGATTCTGGCGCCTTCTCTGGTAAAACAAATAACCGCAATCTTCCCCTCTGGTTTCCAATCCATATGCTCATCGATTCCTCTTTGCCTTTCTGCAGCGCGGACGCCGCTGCTTTCCCGCCTTCACGATTCTCTCAGTTTCTTCTTCGCCCGTACAGAATCCATACCAATTGATACCAGCACCATCTTATCATACCCCCTGCAAAATAGCAAGACGGCGCACAGCCATCTCTCTGGTTGTGCGCCGTCTGTTACGGTTCAGGACGTCTGTGAGCCCTTCTGCAGTTCCTTTTTCTTTTTTGTAATCAGCCCTCCGATGCGCCCGCTTTCCTTTGCTGTCAGACTTCTCCAGCCTCCGGCAATCACCTTATCTGCAAGCCCCAGCTCCGTTGCAATCTCAAATTTCAGCACATCCTCCGGCTTCATATTCTTTGGGTCAAAAGAATCCTTATCTTTTTTACTTTTCGGCATATAGTTCCAACACTCCTTTTTGCAATAACTACACTGACATTAGTGTACTGACACTAGGAGTGTAACCCATTTTCCGCCGCTTATACCGGAGGCAGCGGAATAATAATGGCTGCGATCAGATATGCGATCAGTCCTGGCCCGGAGCAGGCAATTAACGCCCACAAAAGCCGAACCAAGGTAGGGTCGATTCCCAGATACTCTCCAATCCCTCCACATACGCCAAACAACATCTTATCTCTCTCAGAACGATATAATTTTCTTCCATCCATCATACCAAAGCACTCCTTCATATCCCATTTTCTAAAAACTCTATCTGGATCTGGCCGCCTGCACACTGCAGTTCCATATTGCTGGCTGCATGGTGATCCAGCTCCTTCTGGAATACAACACCAGACAAGGAGGTATCACCGATTTGGATCTGCCCGCCAGTTCCTTCCGCTTCATAGTTAAAATCTTCTTCCTTTTGATACAAGGCCAGGTGAATGCTTCCGGCTGCGCAGTCCAAATCCGCCTCATCCATGATCTGCCCTGTGTAAGAGATTGCTCCGGCTGCACATTGAAAATCAGCTTCTGCGGTCTTACCATTCTGGATCACAGCATCTCCGGCTGCCACCTGAAGCTTCAATTCATTGGCTGTCAGCTCCAATAGATTGCAGCTTCCTGCTGCGATATCAAGATCCACCTCCTGGAAGCGATAGCCCTCCGGCAGCACCACCGTTACTGAGGGGGCAGATTCTTCTGAATTTCCGATCTGCAGCTTCATCTCATCATCCTCCTGATAGAACAGCATCTCATTTTTTCTGGTCTTAAGAGAATCGCAGCTTACCAGGATCTCCTCTCCTTTTCCTGTAATCACGGTCACATTCCCCCGCAGCAGCTTCAGGCTCAGCTCATTTACTGCCGGAAAACGCAGGGTATTGTCATCCACCCATTCTCCTGGGTATGCGTCCTCCGGGATTCGGTATTCCCGCTTGAAATGATGGCGGGACAATACATTGGGAATTACCATCGATTGACTTTGAATCATATTTCCATCCCAAATACCTCCGTTCACCTTTGCCGCCTGCGCGGTTCCAAAGCCTAAAACTGTCAGAACAGCTCCCAAAACAGCGGTATATTTTACAAATTTCATACAACAGAAGCCCCCTTTCTATGAAGCAGCCGGCTGATAAAATTGATGATACTCCTTCCCAGCCAGGGCAGAAACCTTCCATAATACAGCCCGCACAATGCCAGGCATAAAAATCCGAGCCCCAGAATCCCCACTCCGGTTCCAATGTACAAAAAGCCCTGGGCCGGATTTGCCAGATGCCCGATTCCAAATAAAATAAGCAGCACACCAGCCAGCAGCAGTGCAAAAGTTACCGCAGCCAATGCAATGGTTACACTGATCAGAACGGCCAGAAGTCCCACAGCGCCTCCTCCCAGCCCGGCGATCAGGCCGATCACACCCCCGCCTAAACCTAACAAAAGTGGAATCACAATGGGAATTACAATGCAGCCCAGCAGGATCATTCCCAAGATCTGCCACCATGCCCATCTTGGCCTGCCGGGTCTGGGAGTCTCCCCGCCGACGCCAGATGAACCGGCCGAAGAAGCTGCAGCACCCTCATGCCAACGTCCGCCATATTGAAAGCTGCCGGACCTTCCCCTTGCCCCAGATTCTCCAGAAGCCCGGCTGGTTCCTTGCGGCTGGCTGCTTCCGCCCGCCTGGCCTGCTCTGCCTGCCTGATTCCTTCCGGCTGTCTGCTCCTTAGTGGGCTCCGGCAGATCCAGACGTTTCACCAACTGAAAATTAGGTTCCCGAAACCGCTCATCCTCGTATCCCTGATCGGTAAATTCTCCGCCGTCCTCCAGATTTCCGTTCAAATCAGCCCGGATGATGGCAGCGATCCGCTCCGGACTTCCAAATTCCCGAACCACCTCTTCCTCATGCTCCGGTCCTGCCTCATCCAGATAGTCCTGGTAATAGGCGATGGCATCTGCTTTATCCTCATCTGGAATATCCTGCAGCAGATATTCCAATTCTCTCATAAATTCATCCTTTCTCATACCTTAGCCTCCTCAAAAATGCGGGATATTTTCTGAGAATAGTTTCCCCATTCTCCGCGGTATAGATTCAGCTGCACTCTTCCTCGTTCTGTAATCTGATAATACCGCCGGTTTCTGCCATCGATAGCCTGGTCATAAACCTCCAGACATTCATCCTTCTGAAGCCTTCGAAGCACCGGATACAAGGTGGATTCGGAGATATCGATCACCGCCCTCACATCCTGGGTGATCTTATAGCCATACGTTCCCTCCAGATCTTTTGATACAACTGCCAAAACAATGGCATCCAACAGGGCTGCGCCTGTGTTAAAAACCATATCTTCACGCCCCTTTTTCTGTGCAATATTATTTTTTCCGGTATATTATATATCATATAATATATTAATACTATACAGCATATAATATTATGTGTCAAGCAGTTTTATCCGCTCCTATGCAATAAAAAGCAGACGGCTAACACCATGATTGTGATTAGCCGTCTGTCTTTTGAATCTGCTCTTTGACTGATTTGCAGTTCTGTCCTCTATCGGTTCCGGCGAAAAGAAGATATTCACTGCGCAAGCCTACTGAACCGTTACATGTTATCGATCATTTCATCCATATCCGGCACCTGGCAGCTTCCTGTCCGGATCGCATCCCGAATGACCTCCGGCGTAGCCGGTATCCGGTTGATCCGGACTCCAATTGCATTGTAGACTGCATTTAAAATAGCTGGAGTGATGGGGACTGTGGCCACCTCTGAGATCCCCTTGGCCCCGAAAGGACCAGTTGGCTCCGGATTTTCAATCAGAATCATCTCATAGTCCGGCGTATCCTCTGCTTTTGGAAGTCCCAGCTCCCGGTATTGCTTCACCATCGGGTAGCCATCCCTGCAGGGATATTGTTCTGTAAGAGCATATCCCTGTCCCATAGAACAGGAGCCCTGAAGCTGTCCCTCTATTTTCTGAGGATTGATCACTCTTCCCACATCATGGGCTGCAATCACCTTCAAAAGCTTCGTCTCTCCGGTTTCCTTATCCACCTCAACCACAACCGCCTGAGTGGTATAGGCATAAGCCGGAAAGTTCCGGTAGGGAACGCCTTTCGTCCTGGCCCCTTCGTAATCTCCAATGGCGAAGGTAGGCGGAGAAAGATAGTAATACTGAGCCGTTCGGATCTCTCCCGGCTTCCAGGGATTTTGTTCCAGCTCCTGCTTCAGATTCTGGCAGGCTTCGTAGACCGCCCGTCCGCCGCACAGCGTCTGCCGCTCGCTGACCGATTGGCCGGTTGGAACGGTAATCGCTGTGTCGCCGATCAAAATATCGAAATCCTCCACATCTCGATTCAGAGCCTCCGCCGCGATCTGTACCATGGCAGTCCGAAAGCCCTGTCCCATATCGGTTCCGGAACAGATCATCTGGATCCGCCCATCTCCCTGCAGTGTCAGCCTGCAGGCGCCGTCATCGGTAAAAATCCCCTTTCCTACCCCAACATTCTTAAAGCCGCTGGCCACTCCATATCCCAACACCTTGCTGCCGTTCGGGTATCTGCCCTCATACTCCTTCAATGCCTCCTTCAGCTTCGCCTCGCATTGGTCAATGGTATCCAAAAGCCCTACGCTGTCTGTTAACAGCTCACCGCCCACAGAATAGCTGCCTGCCCGGACTGCATTTTTCCTTCGGATCTCAAAGGGATCCATATGAAGCTTTTCCGCCATCATATCCACCGCTGTCTCGATGGAGACCGCCGCCTGATTAATGCCGTATCCCCGGAACGCGCCGCCCAGCACATTGTTGGTACGGATGGCGCTGCCCTCGATCCGGATATTTTCCACCGTGTAAGGCCCGCCTGCCATCAAACACCCTGTCATCAACGTTCCGTAGCTTTCTGTCATGTATGGGCCCCCATCGGAAAACATCCGGCAGTCCAGATATTCAAACTTCCCATCTCTGGTAAAGCCGATCTCATAGTCCGTGTGGTAGCCATGCCGCTTAGAGGAGGCAATCAGGGACTCCGATCTGGTCAATGTTACCTTTACCGGCTTCTGCATCACCAGCCCGGCCACTGCCGTCTGGGCCTCAAGAACCGAATCACATTTGCTGCCAAATCCGCCTCCTAAAGGAGTGGCCACGATTCGGATCTTTTCCTCCGGAAGATTTAAGATGGGCGCCAGCATCCGCCGGATCTCGAAAGGCGACTGGGTGCAGGAATACACCGTCACACCATCCCCGTGCCCATAACCAATGGCCGATTCTGTTTCCATACAGGCATGCTCCTGCCGCTCCATCTCCTTGGACACCTTTACCTTGACCACATCCGGCTTCTTCTTTGCCCGCTCCACATCGCCTGCATTCCGCCCGGTATGCAGAAGAAAACGTTTCCTGGCATAGCCCTCCGGAATAGTGTAAACGCCCTCCAGCTCCTCATATTCGATCCGGGCAAGCAAGGCCGCCGCCCTGGCCTGTTTCTCCGTGTCCGCCACCACAAGGGCCAGCACATCTCCCAGGAAATTCACCTGATCCTTACAGAATACCGGCTGCTCCGGCGTCCAGGTTCCAACCAATCCGTCCCCAGGCACATCCTTCCAAGTGAGAATGCGCCGCACTCCCGGCGCCTTCTCTGCCGCAGTCAGATCCAGCTTATGAATCCTTGCCTTCGGCGCCGGGGCCCAGACAAAGGCGCCGTGGAGCATTTCTGTCTCGCCAAATTCGTCTGCTTCAAAATCATCACAGAACTTCAAAGATCCGGTCACCTTCGCCGTTCCATCCACATCCCAAATGGATCTTCCCAGAGCATTGCCCCGAAGCTTCGGAACCTTCTCCCCGCTTCCCGCCGTAATGGTGGTATGCTCACCGGAGCGGAACCAGTGGATCTTACTCTGTTCCCCGGCCTTCATCCGGGCCGCAGCCAGCTTCACCGCCTCAATGATCTTCACATATCCTGTACAGCGGCAGTAATTATGTTTTAATCCCTCCTTGATCTCCTGATCCGTAGGCTCCGGATGCTCCAGAAGGAGAGCCTTGGCTGCAATCACCATTCCAGGAATGCAGTAACCGCACTGCACCGCTCCCACATCCAAAAAGGAACGCTGAATCACCGTAAGCGCCCCATTCCTTTCGATTCCCTCTATGGTTTCTACCTGCTTTCCCTCCAACGTTTTCATCAAGGTCACACAGGAACGCCGCAGCTTTCCATCGATCAGCACACTGCAGGCACCGCACTGTCCAATCCCGCAGCTCTCCTTCGTCCCTTTCAGGCAAACGGTATTCCTTAAATATTTCAGTAACGTTTCCCCATCCTCATACTCCGCCGTATGCTGTGTTCCATTTAAAATAAAATGAACCTGATTCATACTTTTATCCTCACTATATTCTTTATCTCACATCGTTCTCTCTTTTCTGCCCTATGATTATACGCGAATCCCATTCCCTGCACAAGAAAAAAGGCAACTTTGTCTGCTTTTTAACAATACAAAGTCACCTTTTACAATTCCATTCCAATCATAACATTCCCCAAAGCGCTGTCCTCTGCCAGCAAAACAGCCTCAACAAGCCTCCATCTTCCGCCAGCAAAACAGCATCGGGCGGGGAGAGCTCCCTGTGAATGCCTTTTCAGCCCGCCGGCACTTAGGCGCGGTCTCCCACGCGCCTTATGTACCGCTGCGCGCTGAACAGAGCGAGAGCGCGCTGAACAGGGAGCTCTCCCCGTCCGATGCGGACCTTTAGCCAAAAAAATAAAGCCAGAAAATCAATCCTCCAAATACCCCCGATAATCTGCCGTATGAAGCAATTCATTCACATAAGCCACCCGCTCCTTGGCCGGAGGATCAATTCCCGCCAATGGATAGGGAATCCGCAGCTCTTCCCATTTAAAGGTCCCCAGGGTATGATAAGGGAGGACTTCAAAACGCCGCACATTCTTCAGGGAGCGGACAAATTCATCCAGCTGCTTTAAGTATTCATCGTAATCGCTCCGCTCCGGCACCAGCACATGGCGGATCCACACTGGCTTTCCTATATCTGACAGATACCGTGCCATGTCCAGGATATTGTCATTGGGACATCCGGTCAGCCGCTTATGCTGGTCCGGATCCATATGCTTAATATCCAGAAGAAGAAGGTCGGTGACCTTCATCAGCTTGTTAAACTTGCCGAAGAATGGTTCATGACGGCTGAAGGGCTGTCCGGCCGTGTCAATGCAGGTATGGATACCCTCTTCTTTGGCTCTGGTAAACAGCTCGATCAAAAAGTCCATCTGAAGAAGGGGCTCCCCGCCGCTGACTGTGATGCCGCCTTTTTTGCCCCAGTAAGTCTTATACTTCATCGCCTGGTCCAGCATCTGCTCAGCAGTTACCGGCTCCCCGCCCCGCCGGTTCCAGGTATCTGGATTGTGGCAGAATTGACAGCGAAGCCTGCAGCCCTGGACAAAGATAACAAATCGGATGCCTGGGCCATCTACAGAACCGAAGGTTTCAACGGAATGGATGAAACCGGTGGTGCTTTTCTGTCTGAATGGAGCAGGCTGCCCTTGCGTTTTTTCTGATTGATGGTTAAATTCACGGTTCATACTATCACCTGGATCCTTGTTGGTTTGTACTGACATTGACAGATCAAAAGCCGCGTTTAGCCAGGTTCCGAAAATCGGAACCTGGCTGCCGGGCTTTGCCCTATGAAAAAAAATCAGTTCAGATGAGGCTCATTGCTTGCTTACATCCTCTCATGTGCGCTTCTTGCGATTACATCTAACTGCTGTTCTCTGGTCAGGTCGATGAATTTCACAGCGTAGCCGGATACACGGATCGTGAAGTTTGCGTATTCTTCCTTCTCCGGATGCTCCATGGCATCGATCAGCTTCTCTACACCGAATACATTAACATTCAGATGGTGTGCGCCCTGGTCAAAGTAGCCGTCCATAACGTGTACCAGATTCTCGATCTGCTCTTCCTCGTTATGTCCCAGCGCACCTGGATTGATGGTCTGGGTATTGGAAATACCGTCCAGCGCCCACTGGTAAGGCAGCTTGGCTACCGAGTTTAAGGAAGCCAGCAGGCCGTTCTTTTCTGCGCCGTAGCTTGGGTTTGCACCTGGAGATAATGGTTCTCCGGCCTTTCTTCCATCCGGCAGCGCTCCTGTAGCCTTGCCGTATACTACGTTGGAGGTGATGGTCAGAATGGAGGTGGTTGCCTCGGAATTCCGGTAGGTGTGATGCTTCTTGATCTTATCTAAGAAGGTCTTTAACAGCCACACGCCGATCTCATCTGCCCGGTCGTCATCATTTCCATATTTCGGAAAATCCCCTTCAATTTCATAATCCTCAGCCAGACCGTCCTCGCCCCGAACTACCTTTACCTTGGCGTACTTAATGGCGCTTAAGGAGTCGATCACATGGGAGAAGCCTGCAATACCGGTTGCAAAGGTACGTCTTACATCGGTATCAATCAGCGCCATCTCGGCTGCCTCGTAGTAGTACTTATCATGCATGTACTGAATCACATTCAGGGTATTCACATATAATCCTGCCAGCCAGTCCATCATCTGGTCATACTTTTCGATCACTTCATCGTAATCCAGATATTCGGAAGTGATCGGCTTATAAGCCGGTCCTACCTGAACCTTGCTCTTCTCATCCACACCGCCGTTGATGGCATACAGAAGGCACTTTGCCAGGTTTGCACGAGCGCCGAAGAACTGCATCTCCTTACCGGTCTGAGTCGCAGATACACAGCAGCAGATGGAGTAGTCATCACCCCAGTACGGACGCATCACATCGTCGTTCTCATACTGCACAGAGCTGGTCTTGATGGAGATATAAGCCGCATAGGACTTGAAATTCTCCGGAAGTCTGGAGGAATAAAGCACCGTCATGTTGGGCTCCGGGCTTGGTCCCATATTCTCTAAGGTGTGCAGGAAACGATAATCGGTCTTAGTAACCATGGAACGGCCGTCCTGTCCCAGTCCGCCTACCTCCAGAGTAGCCCATACCGGGTCGCCGGAAAACAGCTGGGTGTAGGAAGGAATTCTGGCAAACTTTACCATACGGCACTTCATCACAAAGTGGTCGATCAGCTCCTGTGCCTCCTTCTCTGTAATCACACCGTTCTTTAAATCTCTCTGGATATAAATATCCAAGAAGGTGGATACACGGCCAACGCTCATGGCTGCGCCGTTCTGGGTTTTAATTGCAGCCAGATAGCCGAAGTAGGTCCACTGTACTGCCTCTCTGGCATCCTTCGCCGGCTGGGAGATATCATAGCCGTAGGAAGCTGCCATCTTTTTCATATCATTTAAGGCACGGTACTGCATGGAGATCTCTTCCCGCTGACGGATCACATCATCCAGCATAGTGCCATCGCCGCAGTTATCAAAGTCCTCTTTCTTCTTTTCCATCAGATAGTCAATCCCGTAAAGCGCTACTCTCCGGTAATCGCCTACAATGCGGCCTCTTCCGTAGGTATCCGGAAGTCCGGTAATGATCTTGTTGTGACGTGCCTTTCTCATCTCAGGGGTATACGCATCGAATACACCCTGGTTGTGCGTCTTATGGTACTCGGTAAAAATCTTATGGAAGGCCGGATCCGGCTCATAGCCATGGGTGGTGCATGCCTCCTCTGCCATCTTAATGCCGCCGAATGGCATAAATGCACGCTTTAAGGGCTTATCCGTCTGCAAGCCCACTACCTTTTCCAGTTCCTTGGTTTCTTCGCTGATATATCCAGGCTTATGAGAGGTCAGGCTGGACACAATATGAGTATCCATATCCAGGACACCGCCCTTTGCCCGCTCTTCCTTCTGCAAGCCCTGTAAAATCCCCCAGAGGGTGTTTGTTGCTTCTGTTGGTTCCTCCAGGAAAGACGCATCTCCATCATATGGAGTGTAATTGTTCTGGATAAAATCCCGGGTATTTACCTCTTCTCTCCAGATCCTTCCTTTAAATCCGGCCCACTGTTCCTTTTGCACCATGATTCTTTCCTCCTGTGAAAATACAATTTATAGTGTCAAAAACGTTTGATACATCTATATCTAGGTTGCTGAACGCATATAACACTATACCAGTACTTGATGAATAAGTCAAGTGGTAGCCTTGGATTTATTGTGAAACAATTATCAATTATAAGTTTTTGAAATACTTTATCAATTGGCGTACCCTCCTGCTCCCTTTTAGTATCACCGGTATTCCACATACAAATACACAAATCCGGTTACGATCAGATAAAACCAGGTAGCCGGATTGGAAAACCAGGTAGTAAAGAAAGACAGGACCATATACATGGCAATCTGTGCATAAAAAATATAGCCTACCGGATTCTGCAGCCGGGCCAGCCCTCTCACCAGCACACTGCACACGGCCCCTAATAAGGCGCCAAACAGGATCACCCCAAGAATTCCAAAATCATAATAGGCATCATAAATCAGGGTCAAGGTGGTCAGCTCTTCCTTGTTCACATAGATCGGGAAATTTACCAGGCTGGGAACCAGAAACTTAAGACCAGTCAGCGCCCACAGCGGAAACAGCATCCGCATTCCGAAGCTGTGCCTGGGCAGCTCTTCCACCAGACAGTTGAAATTATCGTAGTTGTTGGCGATATACATATAGGGCTGTGTGATAAAGATAGGCATCCCGCTGTTCTTCATCTCAAAAATACCATTTAAATAGGCAACATCATGACTTCTTGCGATGGATAGGATCACATAAGCCGGGATCATGACGCACACAAGGGCCAGACCATGGATCAGGCGCATCCGCCGGTTTACTGCGATGGCGGTAAAGGCAGCCATTCCCACTGCCAAAATCAGCTGAAACCTGGATACGCAAAGCACGGGAATCAGGACACTGACAGCGGTAAAGAAAAGCGCCGCCCGGTTCTGCACCTTCTTCCGCTCATCCTTTGCCATAAAATAAAGGACATACAAGGAAGGCACCAGCACACAGGACACCGTAACATAATGAACGCCGCTGATGTGAAAATAGGAATAGGCATGGGGAACTCCCCGCAGAAAGAATGGGATAAAGCCAAGAACCGCCGCCTCCAGGATAAACGCCGCCCCAGACAGGCAGGTCACTGCTGCGATGCCCCAAAACAGAGACCTCTCAAATTTCCTTAACTCCATCCGGCTCTCCCAGGGAAGAACGCTGCCCCTTCCCCTGGCCTGCTTCTTCATCCAGTGGGTTCCTCTCACCGGCCCCAGTTTCCGCTCCGCCGCCTCAAACGCCCCGTAGAAGGACACCACAGCCAGCAGAAAGCAGGCCCAGGTCATCAGGCTCCACTGCCCCTGCAGGCGGCTCAGCTTCATACAGGACAGTCCCTGCCCGCCAGCAAAAAAGAGGCAGAATAAGCCTCTTAAATGAATCAGATTTCCGGAGGCCCGGTAATCCTTCCAGTATAAAAATAAGCCCCCCAGCATAAGAACCAGGCCGGATGGCAGAAACCATCCGAGCCTGGCAAATAAAAAGCTGAAAATATAACTAATCAGATAACCTATCATGCATTTACAAACTCTCTCATGTAGTTTTCTACCTCGGCAGTGGTTGCAAAGCTCATCGCCTGATCTGCAACTGCCTGAAGCTCCTGGGTGCTGTATCCGGTGATCATCTTTCTGGCTCTTAAGATAGCAGAAGGACTCATGCTGAACTCGTTTAAGCCAAATGCCAGCAGCAGCGGGATCATCATTGGATCGCTGGCAGCCTCGCCGCACATGCCTACCATAATGCCGGCCTCTCTTGCACAAGTGATGATCCGCTTAATGCTCCGAAGCACAGCCGGGTTAAAGGTAGAGTACAGATAGGAGATCTTATCATTTCCACGGTCAACCGACATGGTATACTGGGTCAGGTCGTTGGTGCCGATGCTGAAGAAGTCAACCTCCTTTGCAAAGATATCTGCAATCAGGGAAGCCGCAGCCGTCTCCACCATGATACCTAACGGAATGTCCTTATTGTAAGCGATTCCCTTCTCATCCAACTCCTCCTTGATCTCTTCAACCAGAGCCTTCACAGCACGGTACTCATCAATGCAGGTCACTAAAGGAATCATGATCTTGATATTGCCGAATGCACTTGCACGAAGCAGGGCACGAAGCTGCGGGCGGTATACATCATCCTTTCGGTCCAAGCAGAAGCGGACAGCACGGTAGCCCAAGAATGGATTCTCATCCTTCTCCAGCCCCATGTAAGGGATTTCCTTGTCGCCGCCGATATCCAGGGTACGGATAATAACTGGCTTGCCGTCTAAAGCAACTGCCACCTTCCGGTATGCCTCAAACTGCTCCTCCTCGGTAGGCATAGCATTCCGGTCCATAAACAGGAACTCGGTGCGGAACAGGCCCACGCCCTCGCCGTCATACTGAAGCACCTTGTCCACATCCTCCGGCTTGCCGATGTTGGCAACCAGCTCCACATGAACACCGTCCTTGGTCACAGACGGCATACCGATGTATTTCTCCAGCTCCTTCTTCTCCTTTAAGAATACCTCACGCTTTTCCTGGTAGCCGGCAAGAACAGCCTCTTCTGGATTTACCAGAACGCTTCCGTCTGATCCATCCAGCACGATGGTATCCCCATTCTTTACCTGGTCTAAGATGCCGGTCAGCGCAACCACTGCCGGAATCTCCAGCGCTCTTGCCAGGATCGCACTGTGAGAGGTGCGTCCGCCCAGCTCCGTTACAATACCGGTTACCTTGGCCGGATTGATCCCTGCTGTCATCGACGGGGTCAGATCCTTTGCCAGGATCACCGTTCCCTCAGGCAGAGAAGCGATGTCCACAGACTCCACTCCCAGCAGAACCTTCTGCATTCTGGTCTTGATATCCCGCATATCGGTGGCTCTCTGCTGCATCAGCTCGTCTCCCATAGATGCAAACATATCAGCATACATGGTGCATACGCTCTCGATGGCATACTCACTGTTTACATGATCATTCTGGATCATGTTCTCAATCTCTCCGGTCAGCATCGGGTCGGACAACAGCATAATGTGGCCGTTGAGGATCTCTGCCTCCTTCTCGCCTACACGAGTGGCCAGATCAGCTGCCAGCTCCTCGGTCTGCTTCATGCTGATCTCCAGCGCTCCCTTAAAACGCTGAATCTCCGCCGCAGAATCTGTGACCGTCTCCCTCTTGATCACCAATTCCTTCTCCTCAACTACCACTACTTTTCCAATTCCAATTCCTGCCGAAGCATTTGTACCCTTGTACATGATACTACCTCCTCATTAATCTATCTATCTCCAAGCCTTATTACGGCCTGTGATCAATCATTATGGGTTATTCTCCCAACCCGTCCCGCACGATCTTAACGATGGCGGCCAGTGCCTCTTCCTCATCCTCTCCTTCGCAGACAAATTCTAATTCATTGCCGCTTTTGATGCAGGCACCTAAAACACTTAATACACTCTTTGCATTTGCAGTCGTGTTGTGAAAGTGAAAATGAATGGAAGATTTATACTTAATTGCTTCCTTGCAAAGAATCCCCGCCGGCCGAAGATGCAGGCCGCTTGGATTTTTGATTACCACTTTCTCACTAACCATATAATCCCTCCGTTAACGGAACCGTTGCCGCAGTCCAACTGCCTGCCCTGTTATTAACGGTTCACTGACTGTTTCCTTCTGTCTCTGCTGCTCCTTCTGTATTATGTTCTGTCAAAAATTCTTCTGCTGCCCCACTATAAAATGCGCCCACCTCAGAAGCTGCTCCCAGCTGGTTTCCCTCCAGAAGCCATCCGTCTGAAACGCTTTCTCCATGAACGGTAACTTCAGAGGACTCGAAAGCAGCCGTCTCACCGAACGTTTCTGCTGTCTGGTGATCATCTTGCTGCGGGAAACTTTCACTATTCTCCTGACTGCTTTCCGTTTCTGAGGAGAGGCCGCCCGGACCATATTCCTTCGGGCTTACCAGAACTCTGAAATCCGAATAATTTACTACCTCAAAGCCATCCTGCAGCCCCTCAAAGGTCAGGACTCCTCTGTGGCTTCCCTGACCAAGCCCGGATACATCCATCTCCATCACAATATCCGATGCATTCAGCGTGTCCAGATCTTCCTGAAGACCTTCTACCGTCACAGTAATCGCATCCTCATCATAATCATAATAATATTCGTCCTGCTCTCCCTCCCGGATGATCCGGTTTGTGGAAATTTCAAGCTCCCGCTGCGACAGCTGACGAACCTTTAAGGTCACTGTAACCTGACTGTTCCATGGAATGCTCATATTCACCTTGTCTGGAAGATAATCCTCCACATCAATGGTGATGACCTTATCCTCCGATGCATCATCCAGATTCAGAACGCTGGCAGGGATCTTAATGGCATCCACCATAGAAACCACCGCATCGACTCCCAGCACTGTTACCTCCGTAATGGAACTCTCCATGCCTACATACCGGTATCCATCCGCGGCGCTGCCGCCCACCTCAAACTCAAGAGGGATCTGCCTGCGCTTCATCAGCTTGACCGTATAGTGAATCTCTGAAATATTGATGGTCACCCGAGGATCCAGACTAAGTTCATTGCCGTTTGCATCGTAAAATTTAGGAACCGCGGTACCGCTGAAATCAGCATAAAGGCCATCTACCGGGATCTCCACGCCTACAGAGCTGATGCGGCCGATCACAGACTCCGGCCCTTCCAGCGTCACCATATCCTCATCCAGCAGGATCTGTTCCACTTCATACTCATCCGCCTGCTTTCCGGTCTGATGGATCTCTAAGTCAAAATCCTTCTTCTGGATCTGCTCCGTCTTGATCCTCACTACTGCCGGACGGGCTGTCACAGACTCCAGCAGATAGCTTTTATTATTCAAAACCTCCACATAAACAGGCACAGTGCCGGTGGCCGGATAGTAATCCGCCAGATCGATATAAGCCCTGAAATCAGAAGCCGCCACATTTATCCGATCCCGGGTATGAATCCGGTAGCTTAAGGAAACTGTGGTGCGCTTTCCTTCCACCTCATAGGCCAGGCCGGCCTTGGTCAGCACATCGTCGTTGACCACTTCCAGTGTGATCTCCTGTCTTCCGGTAATCTGGGGATCCGATACATATACCACCGCCATCCACACAAAAAACGCAATTACCACAGAAACAATCTTCAGACTTAGATTACGCGTTAGTATTTCTTTCATTCTTCAGCCTCCCCTTCCATAATTTAAACTTGCTGGCAGGAGCAGTGCTGATCTCCGTGCTGTTTAACAGAATCCTCTTTAAGGATTCCCCATCGCTGATTCTGGTAAGCTTGCCTCCCTCTGCTACTGTAACCCGTCCTGTCTCCTCGGATACCACGATGGTCAGACTGTCCGTGGATTCAGAGATACCCACTGCCGCACGATGTCTGGTTCCCAGATCCTTGCTGATGGTCATATTATCAGACAAGGGCAGATAACAGGTAGCTGCCGTTACCCGATTTCCCCGGATCACCACAGCACCGTCATGAAGAGGCGTATTGTGCTCAAAAATATTAATCAGAAGCTGGCTACTGACCAGGCCATTGATCTCAATGCCAGTCCGCTCGATTTCCTTCAGCGTATCGTTCCGCTCGATCACCATCAGAGCGCCGGTCTTTACCTTTGCCATCTCGAAGGTGGCTCTGGTCAGCTCATTCACCGTCTTTTCCGAAAATTTGCCGTCATCCTTCCCGTCATCAAAAGAAAGAATATTGGTAATAACCGTTTTGCTCCCCAACTGCTCCAGCGCCTTTCGAAGCTCCGGCTGAAAGATAACCAGCAGCGCAGTAGCTGTGATCGCCGCCATCTTCTCCATGATCCACAGGATCGTCTGCAGTTCAAAAATCGCCGCAAACAGTGAAAACAGCAGAATCACAATCAGCCCTTTTAGTAATGTCCAGGCACGTGTGTTTTTAATCCAATATAAGACTTCATAGATCAGGATGGAGATAATGATGATCTCTACCAGATTGGAAAAACTGATTCTCTGTACAAATGACAGCCAGGAGCGAAGCCCTTCCCATAGTTCCGCCATGGCGCCGTCTCCTCCCTTCCATCCCGCTTCTGCATCAGAACCGGGAATCAATTTTCATATTTTCATAATTTTACTACTGCATTTTATCTTCTTTCCGCTTATTGATCCGCTGAACCTTTACATCCGGTGTGCTTACTGCAATCTTGGGAACCGCCTTTACATAATAGTAATAGTCGTCATCCTGAAACTGCAGGAATTCGGTTCTGGAATAATCCACCGCAAATACAAAAAACTGGAAGATAAATGCCAAAATAACGGACACAAGAACCCCGATTGCAAGGGAGCCGATCGACAGGCTCACAGACGTTCTGGAGTTCCCGATAAAGATCACTGCCAGCTCCACCACAGTGCCTGCCGCAATCGCAATCGACCAGGAATAATCCAAAGACAGATTTCGGATCAAGTAAACTACAATCGCCGCTGCCAGGAAAGCAATCACCATGATCAGCATCATCTCATTGGAAAACAGACTTTTTAATATCTGCATATACTTCTGTGTAATATCCATCGTTCCGGTACCCACCAGCACGCCGGCATTCTGCTTGGCATATATCAGAAGAAAATAGAGAAACACGCCAAAGCTCATGGGGATCATGGCAGACAGTCCATAGGACAGACCTACGATCAGCGGCGCCGCATAGGGGATCCTGATAAAAAACAAAAGAGGAATCAAAACCATCAGGATCGAATTTCCAGGCTGGAAGCTGCTGTATAGGATCG
>JAUNOF010000021.1:26514-28207 GCA_030537215.1 Lachnospiraceae bacterium | reverse complement strand
CGTCTATCCCCTCGTCAGCCCCAGATGCCGGTACGCGTGGTCAGTGGCAACCCGGCCTCTGGGGGTCCGGTTAATCAGTCCATTCATTAAAAGATACGGTTCGTACACATCCTCCAGTGTACCCGCATCTTCTCCAAGGGCCGCTGCCAGCGTATCCAGTCCTACCGGGCCGCCGGAAAACTTTTCAATCATTGCCAGCAGAATGTTCCGGTCATTCTGGTCCAGCCCCAGCTTATCCACATCCAGAATATCCAGTGCAAAATCTGCTACCTCTTTGGTGATCACGCCGTCATACTTAACCTGGGCAAAATCCCGCACCCGCTTTAACAGACGGTTGGCCAGACGGGGCGTCCCTCTGGAACGCTTGGCAAGCTCCACTGCCCCTGCTGCATCGATCTCCACATTTAAAACATGGGCCGAACGAATGATAATAGTCTGCAGCTCCTGTGGCGTGTAAAATTCCAGTTTCTGCACCACACCGAACCGGTCACGCAGGGGCGCTGTCAGAAGTCCTGCCCTGGTGGTCGCTCCCACCAACGTAAACTTTGGAAGCTCCAGCCGAATCGACCGGGCTGACGAATCCTTCCCCAGCATAATATCGATGGCATAATCCTCCATAGCCGGATACAGCACTTCCTCCACCTGGCGGTTCAGCCGGTGGATCTCATCTACAAACAGTACGTCCCCCTCCTGGAGATTATTTAAGATCGCCGCCATCTCCCCCGGCTTCTCGATGGCCGGTCCGGAAGTAACCTTCATATTGACACCCATTTCATTGGCAATAATGCCGGAAAGAGTTGTCTTTCCCAAGCCAGGCGGTCCATAAAACAACACATGGTCCAGGGGCTCCCCTCTGGACTTTGCTGCATCAATATAGATCTTTAAATTAGATTTAATTTTTTCCTGACCGATGTAATCCTTTAACATCTGAGGACGAAGGCTGCTCTCGATCTTCTGATCCTCCGGCGTCACATCAGTCGCAATGATTCGTCGTTCCATTTTTCCCTCTATTTCCAAACCATAACTGCAGCTGCTCGATACTTTCGCAGCTGCTATATCACGCTGATCCAAAGATACTGACACATCTTCCCATCAGCTATAAAAAGGACAGATACTTTAAGGATGCTTTCAGCACATCCTCTGTGGTCATGCCCTCCAACAGTTCTACCTTCTTTACCGCCTTCGACGCCTCCAGATTGGAATACCCCAGCGCTACCAGCGCCTGAACGGCTTCTCTGGCTGCTCCTGCAAGACCTGCCGCAGCATTTTCCGCCTCAGAAGCTGCCGCTCCCCCGCCGCCGGACTGCAGCCAGCTCTCTGTCACCTGATCCATGGAAACCTTGTCCTTCAGATCCAGGATCACTCTTTGGGCCGTCTTCGCCCCGATTCCCGGCGCCCTGGAAATCGCCTTGGCATCCCCGGAAATAATAGCCATCCGCAGATCATCCGGCCGAAGCGTGGATAAAATCCCCAGCGCCGCCTTCGGCCCCACGCCGTTCACGCCTAAAAGCTGCTTGAACATGATCTTATCCTGACGGTTCAAAAAGCCATACAGGCTCATTCCATCCTCACGCACCTGAAAATATGTATCAATCTTTACCTCTTCCCCGATTGCAGGAAGCTGCTCCAGCACCGACAGCGGAACCCGGATCTCCAGCCCCACGCCGCCTGCCTCCACTACGATAACATCCTC
>JAUNOF010000021.1:20021-26414 GCA_030537215.1 Lachnospiraceae bacterium | reverse complement strand
GCCAAACAACACCTGCAAGAAAGGACCCGCCTCATGAAAACCATCCAGCACCCGATCACCCTGACAAACTCCTATCCACTGGAACGGATCGCTCCTTTGGACAGCATTCTTTTCTTTGACATTGAGACCACCGGCTTTTCCGGCGATACTTCTAATCTTTATCTGATCGGCTGCATTTTCTACCAGAAAGAAACCGCCAATTGGCGCATGATCCAGTGGTTTGCAGATACAAAAGACTCTGAGCCGGACCTTCTCACCGCATTTTTCACTCTGCTGAAGGGCTATTCTACTTTGATCCATTTTAATGGAGATCTGTTCGATATCCCTTACCTGCTGAAGCGCTGCCGCCATTATCACCTGGACTACGACTTTTCCCAGGTGACCAGCATTGACATTTACCGGAAGATCCGCCCTTATAAAAAGCTTTTCGGCCTGAAATCGCTAAAGCAGAAGTCCATCGAGCAGTTTCTCGGCATTGACCGCACAGACTGCTGTTCCGGCGGCCAGCTGATTGAGGTCTACGAAGATTATCTGGTGTCCCATGACCAGTTTCTCTATGATATGCTGATCCTGCACAATGAGGATGATTTAAAGGGCATGTCCCTGATCCTCCCCATTCTCAGCTATCCGGATATGCTGGAGCAGCCATCTCGTCTGAGCGCCCAGCGCATCCTGCATCAACAGGAGTTTTCTTCCGAATCAGGGTTATTGCCAGATACCGTGATGATGGATTTCCCTGTCCTGGAGCTGATCTATGAAAACCAATGCTCCGTGCCAGTTCCCTTCCGGATTCCCAGCTCTCTGGGCAGTCTTTCGGTCAGCGGCTCTCAGATCATCTGTCAGATTCCGCTCTATGAAGGAGAACTGAAATACTTCTATCCTAATTATAAGGATTATTACTATCTTCCCTGCGAGGACACCGCCATCCACAAAAGCGTTGGAGAGTATGTGGCCAGGGAAGCCCGGGTAAAGGCAACTGCCAAAACCTGCTATACCAGGAAATCCGGCCTCTTTCTGCCTCAGTCCCCAGATGCCCCTCTGTGGCAGCCTGTATTTCAAAAGGAATATAAGGCGAAGACCGCCTACGCCGCTTACACAGAAGCCCTTCTTTCTGATCCCGGGACAGCCGATACCTATCTGCACCAGCTTTTTACAGAAGCAGTCTGATTCCCGGCTAATACCTGCCTTTTTTCAAAAGCTTCCGAATATAGGCAAAGGTCTTTTCCTCTCCCTCATCCCGCAGCATCAGAAGCAGCTTTTCCAAAAGTGCCTGTGTCTCGGGATGAAGAACTGGTGTAATATAAGGACGGGTAAACTCATAATACTCCCAGGCAGCTTTGCTGTCATACCCTTCTCCCCGGTATACCTTGCAGGCAGCGATCCGGTCGCACACCATCTCAATCACATATTTCAACGGCATTTTATTTCCCACCAGGCCCTTTGATTTGTCATTGGAAAAATCGATCCAGTATTCAAAATGATGCTTATTCCGCCCCTTATGGTGAAGCCACGCGGCAGAATAACCGATTCGTTCCCTTTCTGCTGCATTTGGGCTTCGGTTTCCCTGATAATACTTCACACCTGTCCAGAACTCGGACGGGCTGTATTTTGACAAATCGTGCAGCAGCCCCTGCCGATAAAGCCCCAGCTTAAAGCACTCCTTCATCACCAGAAGCTTATGCTGGGTTATGGTATGGAAATGTTTTCCAATATTAATGATCTTCATAACACGAAAACCCCTTTATTCTAATCGTTCCATTCTAATTCTTTTAAACTCTAAGTATAACATAATCAATTCCTCCTGCACAATCACTTTCTTTATGAAAAAAATTTTTTTATTCACCGAAATGATTTGACTTAAGAGGAAAACTATGGTATTCTTAGGGCAAGTTGCGAATCCTTTGCAACGGTCTATATATTATTTTTTTATATCTTTTGGAGGTATCATAATGAAAGGTACAGTTAAGTGGTTTAACAACCAAAAAGGTTACGGATTCATTTCCGACGAGCAGGGTAACGATGTATTCGTTCACTACTCCGGCTTAAACATGGAAGGCTTCAAGTCTTTAGACGAGGGCGCACAGGTTGAGTTCGATGTAGTTAACGGCGCTAAGGGACCTCAGGCAACTAACGTTACCAAATTATAATCATCAAAATACAGTGTACCTTTTTCAATATATATATCAGCAGTGATAATTATTTGAAGTAAGTTATATTTGTTAAATCATGATTACAAGTAAGAGCCATCCTTTGATGGCTCTTTTTGTTATTCATTTAGAAAGCTTCGTCTCTCACGCAGCAAAATCCTCAGCGCACAGCCTTCTTTAAAAGCTCTCGAAGCTCCTCCACAGAAAATTCATAATTCTGATTGCAGAAATGACAATTCACCTGGATGGGCTTGTTGTCATCGATCATCTCCTGGATATCCTTCCGGCCTACGCTGATCAGCGCCTTCTCCACACGGCTCTTGGTGCAGTTGCAGAAAAACCGGGTAGGGATCTTATCATTAATCTCCAGGCCGAACTCGCCTAAAACATACTCTAAAATCATTTCCGGCGTATTTCCCACATCCAGAAGGGTGGTGATGGAGGTGATCTCCTTCAGCTTTAACTCCAGCCTTGTGATCACATCCTCAGAGGCGCCCGGCATCATCTGCAGGATAAAGCCGCCTGCCTGACGGACCGTATTTTCCTGATTCATCAGGACTCCAAGTGCTACAGAGGAAGGGGTCTGCTCCGAGGTGGCAAAGTAATAGGTCAGATCCTCTGCGATCTCCCCAGTTACCAGAATCGTCTGCCCCACATACGGCTCCTTCAGGCCAATATCCTTGATCACACTTAATACTCCTAAGCCTAAAGCACCTCCCACATCCAGCTTGCCCTTCTCATTGGGCGGCAGCATTACAGACGGATTAAACACATATCCCTTCACATCGCCTTTGGAATCTGCTGTTACAGTCAGCCCCTGAATCGGGCCGTCTCCCTGGATCTTTAAGGTCAGGAGATCATCCTCTCCCTTCATCATCACGCCCATCATGGCCCCGGCCGTCAACAGCCGCCCCAAGGCTGCTGTTGCCACCGGGCTGGTATTGTGAGCTGCTCTGGCCGTCTCCACCATATCCCTGGTGGTGGCCGCAAAGGCACGGATCTGTCCGTCCGCTGCCGTTGCACGTAAAATATAATCTGACATAATCATCCTTTTCCTTTCTCTCTGGCAATCAGGTAAACCCGCTCGCTGTCTTCCCTGGGCGCCTCCCTGGTAAATGCGTCATAGCATGCCACAAACTCCATTCCGGCTTCCTGGAGGGCAGCTTTCACCTCTTCAATGGAAAATGCCTTCTGGAAATGAGTCTCCTGGTATTTCCGATACAGGCTGTGGTCCTTTTCCTGCTCCGCCGGAATAAACAGCGTCAAATCGTATTCATTGATCCTGCTTTCTTCATCAAAATAATTGTCCCAGATAAAGCTGCCCTCATCCCTGTTTTCTGCAATGGTGCGATCGGCCAGCAATACCTGGTATTTATATTCGGTGTTCAGGTCGAAGATAAAAATACCGCCTGGATCCAGATAATTATTTACCAGTCGGAATACCTCTGCCAGTTCCTCATATTCCAGCAGATAATTCATGGAATCACAGATGCTGACCACAGCCCTCACGGTGCCGTAAAGTTCAAATTCCCGCATATCCTGCAGCAGATACAGGATATCCATGCCGGAGCTCTGCCTTTTTTCCATGGCAATCTCCAGCATGTCCTCTGCACAGTCCACACCGATCATATCATAACCTGCTTTCGCTAAAAGCTCCGTCATCGTACCGGTTCCGCATCCCAAATCCAGCACCAGTCCATCGGAAACTCCATATTCCTGAAGCAGTCCCATCAGATATCCGCACCATTCTTCATAGGGAATGTTGTCCATAAACATATCGTAAACTGCCGCAAAGCTGGTATATGCATCCATTCTGCTACCCTCTCTTCCCTTCTGCCAATCCCTTTTTGCTGCTCTTTCCGCCCATGGCTTTTTCCGCAGGTAAAAGCAGCATCCCTTCTCTCTGTAAACGTACGTACTGCCGGCACATTCCGGACTTGGCAGCTTTCCGTGTCCTCCCTGTGAGAGCAGAAAGAGCCGCTGGCTGCGGTTCACAGCACACGGCTCTCATCTACCTGCTTACACTCCTGCCTCAAACCAGCGTACTGACACGTTCACATTTCAACGAATGAAAATGAATATGCCGGCACACCAGGCTCGTCCCGTCTCCGAAACACAGGCCTTATCTTATGCGTTCTTACCGCAGCACTTCTTATACTTCTTGCCGCTTCCGCATGGGCAGGGATCATTTCTGCCAATCTTCTGCGGCTTGCGGATGGTGCCGGAAGCCTTCTGCTGCTTGTACAATTCTTTTCTGCGCTCCTCAGTCAGGATGCTGTCCCACTGTGGCAGCTCATACAGCCAGTTTGCCTTCGCCTCAACCATGTTGTAATACAGCTTCTCCGGGTCGATCTCAATTTTAACCTGAGTATTCTCATCCATGGTATCGATGGGATTCTCATATCCCTTTAAGCTCTCATTAATGCCGTCTAAGAAACCGGTCATGATCAGAACTTCTGTGTTATACTTATCTGCCAGCTCCTTCACGGTTCCGGTAATCACCTGGGTCGGGTCGGAAAGAATCTGCTCATAAATACCCTTCTCAATGGTAAAATATCCGGTCCACAGATTTTCTCTCTCTTTATCACTTAAACCGTCGCCATATGCTAAATCTCTCCAAGTCTGCAAAATAGCCATTTTAAATCCATCCTTTATCTTTCATTTTCCTTAATCCGCTGCCGACAGCTCACCCGCCGGTAGTCTCCAAATGATTATATAACAAAACCTTCTGTTTTGCAAAGTATTTTTACATCTGTACCGTCATTTCCTTCGCCTTTTCTTTAAAATCCTTCAAAATGCCGGCAATGATGACAGTTGCCAGGAAAAAGGTACACACATCTGCCGCCGCCTGAGCCATCTGTACCCCAAAAAGCCCCAGCAGACGTGGAAGAACCAGAAGCGCCGGAATTAAGAACAGCCCCTGCCGTCCCATAGCAACCAAGGATGCCCGGAAGCCGTATCCGATGGATTGCGTCATCATATTGCACATAATAATCCAGCCCTGGATCGGCATGGTGATCAGCTGCAGCTGCAGCGCCCTGGTTCCGATCTGGATAACCTCCATGTCCCCTCGGCGGAAAGCAGTGATAATAGGCTGCGCCAGCCCGAAGCTGACAACTCCCAGCACAGTCATTGCCCCAGTAGCCACCTTGACGCAGAACCAGAAGGCTTCCAGCACCCGGTCATACCGTTTCCCGCCGAAATTAAATCCGCAGACCGGCTGAAAGCCCTGGCCGAACCCGATCAGGCCGGAATTGATAAACATCATAAACCGGGAAACGATAGACATAGCCGCAATAGCCGCATCTCCATAAGGCCCTGCTGCCAGGTTCAGCACCACAGAAGAGATGCTCATCATTCCCTGCCGGCAGAGAGAAGGAATTCCTGCATGAAAAATAATTCCATACATTCTGAGAGAAGGCGTAAATTTCGAAAACTGGATCTTAATGCTGTCCTTCCGCAGGTTGCATTGGCACAGCAGGATTCCAAAGCTGATCATCTGGCTGATCATGGTTGCCACTGCTGCTCCTGCAATCCCCATATGAAAGCCGAAAATTAAAATCGGATCCAGCACCATATTTAAAATGCCGCCGGCTGCAATACCGAACATGGCATACAGCGCGATTCCCTGAGACCGCAGGATATTATTCATTACAAAGGAGCACAGCATAAACGGTGCTGCATACAGGATATACCGCATATAATCCATAGCGTAGGGCGCAATGGTGGGCGTTGCTCCCAGAAGATACACGAAAGGCTCCATAAACATCATGCCGAAGACCAGCATCAGGATTCCTACGATAAACACAGTGAAAAATGCAGTTGCTGCAGCCTTCCCTGCCTCCTCCCCGTTCTGATCCCCCAAGGCTCTGGAAATATAATTTCCGCTTCCCATACCAAAGGTAAAGCCGATGGCCTGGATCATAAACATTAAGGAAGCGATAATGCCCACCGCCCCTGATGCGCTGGTTCCGATCTGGCTGACAAAAAAGGTATCCGCCATATTATATACAGCCGTCACCAGCATGCTGATAATGGTAGGTACTGCCAGCTTTGGAATTAATCTGGAAACAGGCGTATGGATCATCATCTGGTATCTCTGTTCCTGCGTCATTGACTGCTTCATCTGTAAATCCCTCTTCTCTGTTGGTTTCATCGAAAAAAGTATAGCATACAGAAACCCTTTTTTGCAAGATTCCAGTTAAAACAGTTGCAGGAAAAGCTGACAAATGGTAGGATAAAAGGT
>JAUNOF010000021.1:0-19921 GCA_030537215.1 Lachnospiraceae bacterium | reverse complement strand
ATTTCAAACGATATGGAGGATTTTAAATATGGAACTGATCATACCGGAACACTACGATCCCCGGCTGACTGTCCGCGAGACTCAGGACGCCATCAAGTACATCCGCGATACCTTCCAGAAGGAACTGGGACGTGAGATGCATTTCGAGCGAATCTCCGCTCCCCTCTTCGTCGAGCAGAGCAGCGGCTTAAACGATAACTTAAACGGCGTAGAGCGCCCTGTCCAGTTTGACATGACCGCCATTCCCGGCGAGACCATGGAGGTAGTCCACTCTCTGGCAAAATGGAAGCGCATGGCGTTAAAGGAATACGGCTTCCAGCCAGGAGAAGGCCTTTACACCAATATGAACGCTATCCGCCGAGATGAAGCATTAGATAATCTCCATTCCTGCTATGTGGACCAGTGGGACTGGGAGATGGTCATCACCAAGGAACAGAGAACAGAAGAAACCTTAAAGGATGTGGTCCGCCGGCTGTTCAAGATCATAAAGCACATGGAGCATGAGGTCTGGTACAAATACCCTCAGGCAGTCAAGCACCTGCCGGATGACATCTATTTCATCAGCTCCCTGGAGCTGGAAGCCATGTATCCGGACAAAACGCCAAAGGAGCGGGAAAACCTGATCACCAGAGAGCACGGCTGCGTCTTCCTGATGCAGATCGGTGACAAGCTGGCCAACGGCGAGCCTCATGACGGCCGTGCCCCGGACTATGACGACTGGAAATTAAACGGCGATATCCTGTTCTGGTTTGACACCCTTCAGTGTGCCCTGGAGATCTCCAGCATGGGAATCCGTGTGGATGAAACTGCTCTGGAGGAGCAGCTTAAGAAAGCCGGGTGCGAGGAGCGCCGCGCTCTGCCGTATCATCAGATGCTGTTAAACGGCCAGCTGCCCTACACCATCGGCGGCGGCATCGGACAGTCACGCCTCTGCATGCTGCTCTTAGACCGCGCCCACATCGGAGAGGTTCAGGCAAGCCTGTGGCCGAGAACGATGCGGGAGGAATGTAAGAAGCATAATATCATTCTGCTGTAATCCCAAGAATCAGCATTGCATCACTTATCTGCAAAAAGTTAAAAACAACAGTCCATGAGAAGGGCACATCAATGGTCCTACGCCTCATGGACTGTTGTTTTGTTTTTTAATATCTTTTCCTTTCTGTAACCATTCTGCTCTGCAGCCACTCTACAGCCGCAGCCGCTCCATATGGATCGCCAGATGTCCCACCGCTTCTCTCGGAACCGGCTTTTTCAGCTCGATCCCGATCCAGGCGCAGATTTCTCCGGCCAGATGGTAGGAATCCGGGAACTGGTTCCTGGCGTATTCATCCATATCCAGAGCCACCGGCTCCTCATTCTGAATGCGGGAAATCAGGTACCGCAGATGTGCCATAAACCGTTCAAACATAAAGGTGCCCGGCTCCAGCTTCAGCCCCATTCCCTCTTCCACCATGGTTACTACCTTCCGCGTCAGCGTCACCATATGGAGAGAGTCCTCCAGCTTTTCATCCATCCTGCCCGCCCGGATATGGAGGGTGATATAGCCCACCTCATCCTCGCACAGGTGGCATCCGGTTGTCTTTAAAACCAGCTCCCGGCTCTTTAACGCCACCTGGTACTCCTCCGGGTAAAGGATGCGGATGTCTCCGTGAAACGGGTTTTTCAACAGGATTCCGTTCTGCATCCGCTCCACTGCCACAGCGATATGGTCGGCCAGCGGAATCAGGATATTCGGATTCAGCTCTCCCAGCTCCTGCTTCGACAGCTCCACGATCCTGCCTGCCAGCTCCAGAAAGACCGGATCCATCCCGCTCAACACCTGACGTCCGGTCCGATTCTTCTCCTCCCGGTCCACGATGGCATAGCGCTTTGTATTCTCATCCCGCTGAAAACGTTCATTTATATGCTTTCCAAAGCCAATGCCGCTCCCCAGCAAAATGGCTTCTTCCCCACGTTTCATGTCATAAACCAGCACTCCATTATTATTCAGTACCTTGATCACGCGATACATCCGCTTTCCCCCACCTGTTCTTTTCCTTTATTTTAGCACAACTCCCCGATTTTGTCCCTTTTATTTTTCCAGCAGATCAGCCGCATGCTCCAGCGCTTTAACATCCTTCTCCTCTTCTACCAGAACAGAAGCGCCCTCCGGCAATGCCGTATAAATAATCATGCAAGCCTCCGATACTGCATTGGCTTTCACATACTCTAAATCAAACTGGATCAGCCGGTCGCCCTTCTTTACGTGATCGCCGTCCTTTACCAGCGCTTCAAAGCCCTTGCCCTCCAGCTTCACCGTATCCACACCGATATGAAGCATAAACTCGGTGCCGTTGGAAGCCTTCAATCCTACTGCATGCTTGGTGGGGAATACAAACGCTACATCTGCATCACAGGGAGCCAGCACCTGGCCATCTGTGGGCATAACCATAAAGCCGTCGCCGATCATCTTCTGAGCAAAGGTTACATCCGGTGCGTGCTCGATGGATTCTACACGTCCGTTAAACGGGCTGTAGAGAGGTGTTTTCTTCCCGGCCTCGCCGGAAGCTGCTGCGCGGATCGGTTCAGCGGCCGCCCCGCCATCTGCCTTGGAAACCTCCGTGCTTCTGCCTGCCTGAGAACCGGAAGCCGCCTGGCTGCCGCTCTCCTCATCAGCTCCTCCATGATATTCCTCATTGGGAGCATGGTCCATATATGCTACCAGATCCGCCTTAATATTCGGAACAGTGGGGCCATAGATTACCTGAACGCCCTGGCCCTTCCTGATCACACCGGCAGCTCCTGTCTTCTTTAAGATATCCTCGCTGACCAGCTCCGGCTTGCTTACCGTACAGCGTAACCGGGTGATGCAGCAATCCACGTCAACTACATTTTTCTTGCCGCCCAGACCATTTAAGATCATCTGGGAACGGGCGTCCTCGGCGCCTGCCCCGCTGCTGTTTGCCCCTGCCTTCTTTGCATTCACATCACTTCTCACATACAGCTTTACTTCCTCATTGTCATCCCGTCCAGGAGTCTTTAAGTCAAACTTCAGAATCAGGAACCGGAACAGGAAGAGGTATACAACAAAATAAACAGCGCCCACTGCCGGAATCCAGTACCAGCTGGTCTTGGATGCGCCCGGCAGAATGCCGAACAGCACCAGGTCGATGATACCGCCGGAGAAGGTCATGCCTACACCTACATTTAAGATATGCATCAGCATGTAAGCTGCACCGGCTAATACACTGTGGATCGCATACAAGAACGGCGCCACAAAGATAAAGGTAAACTCCAGAGGCTCTGTAATACCAGTCAGCATGGCTGTCAGCGCTGCGGAAAGGAGAAGTCCTCCTGCTGCCTGCTTCTTCTCCGGCTTTGCTGTCTGGTACATCGCCAGTGCCGCGCCTGGAAGACCAAAGATCATGAATGGGAACTTACCTGTCATAAACCGGGTTCCTGGATTCACGCTGAAGTGAGCGATCTCACCCATATGACCTAACTGGGCAAAGAAGATATTCTGAGCGCCGTATACCGTCTGTCCGGCCACCTCCAGCTGACCGCCCACGGCTGTCTGCCAGAATGGCATGTAAAATACGTGATGCAGACCGAATGGAATCAACGCACGCTCAATGATGCCGTAAATCCAGGTTCCCACATAGCCGGAGCTGTTTACCAGAGCGCCCAGGCTGTAGATACCGGTCTGGATCACCGGCCAGATAAAATACATCAGAATTCCCACAAAGATATACACAACGCTGGAGATGATGGGCACGAACCGGGTACCGCCGAAGAAGGACAGCACCTGAGGAAGCTGAATGTTGTAATACTTATTGTGCAGGGCCGCCACACCAAGTCCTACAATCACGCCGCCGAATACACCCATCTGCAGGGAGGTAATTCCCAGCACCTTGGTTACCGATCCATCCAGCATGCCTACGGTCTGCTCCACAGAACCAACTACGCCTGTCAAGGCCGCGCCTGCGGCATCCATCAGCTCCGGAGCTGTCACCAGCTTACCGGATAAAACCAGCAGGGCATGGATCGCAGTATGCATAATAAAGAATGCGATCACACTTGCCAGGGCTGCTACTTCCTTCTCCTTCTTTGCCATACCCACCGAAACGCCGATGGCAAAGAGCAGAGGGAGATTTTCAAACACCACATTTCCGCAGTTGTTTAGGATGTTCAAGAATCCGTTCAGCAGCGTTCCCTCACCAAGGATCCCCTCCAGGTGGTAAGCGTTAATCATGGTTGCATTGGTAAAGGAACCGCCGATTCCCAACAGAAGTCCGGCCACCGGAAGGATGGCGATGGGAAGCATGAAGGAACGTCCCACTCTCTGCAGTACGCCAAAAATTTTGTCTTTCATTTTCTCTTACCTTCTTTCTTTGATTTTATCTCCTAACACGACAAAAAGGCATAAACTCCCCTCATACAGCTAATTTGCCGCATTATGGATAGTTTATGCCTGATTTCCTTATAAATCAGTAACACACTGTGTCAAAGTATAGATGATAATCCCATTTTTGTCAATGCAAAA
Organism: Lachnospiraceae bacterium; assembly: GCA_030537215.1. GTDB lineage: Bacteria > Bacillota > Clostridia > Lachnospirales > Lachnospiraceae > Caccovicinus. The sequence continues at coordinate 15,399 of JAUNOF010000021.1, read as the reverse complement.
TCACAAATCACAAATCTTTTTATTAATTCTGTGTATTTTTCCTCGCTTCTTTTGTATATTTTGCATATGCTATTACTTAAAACAGCATACACCACACCGGCAGGCTGACTAAAGTCATTGCCGTAGAAAATACCACGCACTTGCTGGCAAACATGGAATCCCCGTGATACTTGGCGGCCAGGATCGTAGTCATGCAGGCTGCCGGCATAGCAGTGAGAAGAACCGCCACCCCGGTCACCAGCCTGTCAATGCCGGCGATCCGGCAGCCGATGAAAATGATTCCCGGCAGGATCACCAGACGGATAATGGTGTACCGGATCACATCCCAGGAAAACATAGACCTGATATCCGTCACATCTGCCAGGATCATGCCCACCATCAGCATGGACAGCGGCGTGGTGCAGCTTCCCAGGGAGGAGGCAGTCTTTTCCACAAACTCCGGCAGGGGCGGGTTAAAGATCATAAAAATCAGCCCCACAAACACGGCAATAATACAGGGATGGGTCAGAACCTTTTTCACCAGCGTCTTTTTATCCGGTGCTTCCGTAAATAAGGTAACGCCGGCTGACCACATGACGATCCTCTGCGGAATCAGGAAGATGGACGCATACATCAGTCCAGTGGCGCCAAACACACTCTCTGCAATGGGATTTCCCATAAAGCCTCCATTGGAGCAGACGGTAGCGTACTGGAGCACCCGCTTGGCAGGCTCCGGATATTTATTGTAAAGAACCCGGCTCAGCCCCCAGGCGATGGCCTGAACGATCCATGCTACCAGAAAGCCGATTCCCAGATTTTGAATCAGCTCTCGATTCAGTTCGATCCGGAAGGAAAGGGCAATATTGCAGGGCAGGATCACATACAGGATCAGGTCCGTCAGCATTCCCTGCGCGTCCTCTGGAAGAAGTTTACTTTTCCGGATCACAATTCCGATTCCGGTCAGCAGGAATAACATGCCCTGCAGTGTCATCAGTTTTCCCATATCCATGGTTTTCATCCTCCTGGCAGATTTCATAAAGGATGCCCAGAGGTTTCCCCCTGGGCAAATGAGTGATTTTAAGGCTTATCTGCCGATGCTCATACCAACCTTCAGGAAACGGAACATCCGGTCAGCAGCGCCCTTGTAAAGCTCCTCAGCCCGCTCCAGCGCTTCCTCGATGTCCATAGCGCCGTTGATGGTTGGGATAATGCTCTCTACGCCGAATTCATAGATCTTCTCTGCGCCATTTCCCATACCGCCTACAATAGCAACTGCCGGGATACCCTTGTTCTTGCAGCGCATGCCGATGCCGCTTGGAACCTTGCCGAAAGCAGACTGCCAGTCGATCCTTCCCTCGCCGGTCACTACCACATCAACGCCCTCCAGCATGGTATCAAAATCGATCAGATCCAGAACAGTCTCGATGCCAGATTTTAAGGTGGCCTTTAAGAAGCCGCATACGGCTGCGCCCAGACCGCCTGCCGCGCCTGCCCCTGCAATATGGTCGATATCCATGCCCAGCGCTTCACCTGCCACTGCTGCATAGGATTTCATGCCTGCTTCCAGCTCATCCAGAATCTCCGGCGTGCCGCCCTTCTGCTTTCCAAAGGTGTAGGTAGCGCCGTCTGGTCCGGTTAATGGATTATTTACATCACACATTACGGTGAATTTTGTCTCTGCAACAGCCGGATGAATACCGCTTACATCTACCTTGGCAACCTTTGCCAGGTCAGAACCTACGCCCTTGAGCAGATTTCCATCCTTGTCATAAAACTTTACGCCTAATGCCGCCATAGCGCCCATACCGCCGTCATTGGTAGCACTGCCGCCCAGAGCGATGGAAATATTGCGGAAGCCCTTGTCCAGCGCGTCCTTGATCAGCTCTCCGGTGCCATAGGTGGTAGTGTTCAACGGATTTCGCAGCTGGGCAGGAACCATGGGCAGACCAGATGCAGCCGCCATCTCGATGATGGCACTGTCCTCATTGATCTTTCCGTAAACTGCCTTGGTTTCCTCCATCAAAGGACCATGTACCGGAACCTCAATCAGACTGCCCTTGGTCATGGCGATCACCGCATCTACCGTTCCCTCACCGCCGTCTGCAATCAGGGTTCCTGCTGTCTCACAGCCAGGAAAGATCTCATTAGCCGACTGGGTCAGCAGCTCAATAATCTTCTCAGAAGACAAGGTTCCCTTAAAGGAGTCTGACGCAAATAAGAATTTCATGATAGTACCCTCCCGTTTTCTAATTATAATTCTACTATGTATCCCCGAAAAAACAAACCGGTTTCCTACTATTCAGGCAACCGGTTTGTCTAAAATCAAATCATATGTATCTCTGAAAACTCTTAGATAAGACCAGCCTTCTCCATCTCAGATTTAATCTTATCCAGAACAGGACCTTCTGGAGTTGGTAAGTTTGGAGTATAAGGAACGCCGATGTTGCGTCCTCTTAAGTTAGCCATATCCTTGGCTGCTACCGGGAAGCTTGCACCGTCCATGGACAGTCTGACAGGATTTAACTTAAACTGAGCCTCCAGGGAGCCCTGCAGATCCCCTGCCACGTACTTGTTATATACATCGGTGATCAGTTCCGGCATAAAGTTTGCTGCGGTACACACGCCGCCTACTGCGCCGTGGCACATAGAAGCATATAATAAGGTGTCCTTGCCGCCGAATACCTTAAAGTTCACATCCCGGTTTCTGCGGATGAACTCGGAGGTCTGGGTAATATCACCGCTGGTATCCTTCATGCCTACGATGTTTGGAACCTCATGAGCTAACTTCTCCACTAAATCAGCAGATAAGGTGTAGCCTACACGGCCTGGGTTATTGTACAGAAGAACCGGGGTGTTTGGGATTGCATCTGCAATGGTCTTGAAGTGCAGGAACAGCTCGTCCTTGGTTGGCTTTAAGAACATTGGCTGTAATATGGAAACGCTTGCTGCTCCGTTCGCCACTGCCATCTTAGCCAGTCTGACAGCCTTCTTGGTGCTGATGGCGCCGATACCGAAATACACCGGCACACGGCCTGCAGCCTGATCAACTACGATCTTTAAGCCGCGCTCCATCTCGTCCTCTTCGATCACATAGAACTCACCGTTGCTGCCGTACAGAAGGATACCGGTTACGCCGCCTTCGATCACATAGTCAACCTGCTCGCGGATCTTCACCTCATCGATCATCTCGTCTGCATCGATGGGAGTGATCATTGGTACTACTACACCCTTAATGAAATCTGTATTCATAAAATTGTCCCCCGCTATTATGGATTATCAATGATTCGTAACTGTTCAGTACCTTCACATTATTCTACTGTAACGTTGCCGATCTTCTCATAGAACTTAACCAGGCTGGAGTGATCTTCCTTCTCATAGCCGTCAGCCTTTAATGCCTGCATCATTTCCATTAACTGTCCGGTTAACGGCACTGGAGCAGAAATTGCATGAGCAGCATTTAATGCGTTGTTTAAATCCTTGATGTGCAGCTCAATACGGAAGCCTGGCTTGAAGTTTCTGGATAACATCATAGGAGCCTTAGCATCCATAACGGTGGAGCCTGCTAAACCGCCTCTGATTGCCTGATATACTAAGGATGGGTCGGTGCCTGCCTTCTTAGCAAATGCAAGAGCCTCGCCTACTGCTGCAATGTTTACTGCTACCACAATCTGGTTAGCCAGCTTTGCTACGTTGCCGGAACCTAACTCGCCTACGTATACAACAGAACCAGCCATTACCATTAACATATCATAGAACTTGTCGAATAATTCCTTCTTACCGCCAACCATTACAGATAAGGTTCCGTCAATGGCCTTCGGCTCGCCGCCGGATACAGGAGCATCTAACATCTCGATGCCCTTCTTAGCTAACTCTGCGCCGATCTTCTTAGACTCAACTGGGTCGATGGAGCTCATATCGATCAATACGGTTCCCTCATGAGCGCCGTCTACAATACCATTCTCGCCTAATGCTACGGAACGAACATGCGGGGAGTTTGGAAGCATGGTAATGATCACATCACATTCCTTAGCTACCTCTGCACCGTTTGCTGCTTCCTTTGCGCCCATTGCAACTAACTCTGCAACTGCATCCTTATTGAAATCGCAAACTACTAACTCGTTTCCAGCCTTCACTAAGTTCTTGCTCATTGGCTTACCCATGATGCCTAATCCGATAAATCCGATTTTCATTTTTCATTACCTCTTTCTTTGATTATTTGTAACCTGAAGCGGTTACTCTCTGGTTGCCGAACAGCTCCGAAATGCAGGTCAGTTCATTCCGTTTCTGTTCTGATGGCTCTAGTATATCGGATTCTTTCCCGTCCATCAATGGACTTTATTCATAAAATATTGTTTTTTTATTGTGCAACGTCCATATAGTTTCATTTATTTTTCAATATAGTTTCGTAATAGTTTCATAATGTCTCATTTTTATTTTATGGTTTCATTCACATCGAATCACCGTTTATAAACATCTCTTTATTGCAGACCATACTTTTTCATCCAGCGCCACAGCGTTGCCTTGCTGATGCCAAGCTCCGCTGCCGCTTTCATTCGGCTGCCCCCATATTTTTTCAACGTTTCATATACCTGTCTGGAACGCTCATCCGGCCATACCTCCTCCTGATTCTGTTCCGGCACTGCTGTGTGACCTGCATGAGCCGCTGCGGGAAGATTCCGCTCATAAGCATCTGGAAGCCGCCCCCTGGCTCCAGCCTGCTTTACAGGTGCCTGACAGCCTGCTCCTTTCTCTCTCCCATCCAATGCGCCAAACAGCTCGTTCAGAACCTCCTTCACCGCCCATTCATCCAGAGAGCGTTTGGCAGCGGTAAGGATCAGACGTTCACAGAAGTTTTCGATCTGAAACAGATTTCCGGGCCAGGGATATTCTAACAGGTATGCTGCTGCACCGTGAGTCAGCACGTGATACCGGTCGTACCGCTCACAGCTTTCCCGAACAGATATCTCCAGCTTTCGCTGCAGATCCTCCCTTCGCTGCCGCATAGGAGGGATCTGCACCTTCAGCCCCTGAATCAGGTAATAAAGATCCTCCCGAAACCGGCCTTCTGCCACCGCCGTCTCTATCGCCCCCGGATGGCTGGCTGTCATCATCACCCGCACATCCAAATGCTTATTCTGCTGCAGTTCCCGCCCCCAGCGGATCCGGTAACGCAGAAGCTGGAGCAGCCGGTACTGATTCCCACTGCTCAAAGCATCTCCATCCTCTAAAAGCAGGGTTCCTCCATCTGCCTGCACGGCGGCGCCCTTCTCATCAAACAGCAGTGTAAACTGCTCCTGATCCGTCAGCCCTGTACAGGACACATCTGCAAATGCATTCCTGCTGCGCAGGCTGGCATTGTGGATACTCTGAGCCATCAGCCGTTTTTCTGTCCCGGCTTCCCCCTCGATCAGAACCGGAAGGTCCGAGAGGGCGTACAGCTTTGCCTTGTGGATGCAGTCCTGCATGGCTGGTGATTCCTGAAGGATATCAGAAAACCGCCCCAGGGCAATCAGCCCATTGGAATGTCTCCGGCTCTGGGATTCCTGCTCCGCCGTCAGCTTCCGCTTCATCTTATGGCAGGTAAGGATTGCTCCATCCACCCGTCCCTCCAGCTGAACCGGAGCAAGAATCGCGAAAACAGAGGTGGCCCTGGCCTGAAGAAAGGTAGAATATCCGTCTCCCCCTTTTTCCAGAACCCGCTCTACCTGGCTGGGATCCAGGTCTGGAAACAGTTCCGTCAGAAGGCGGCCTACAATCTTCTTCCGGCTCATTCCCAGCATATCCTCCATCAAAGGATTTACCGCTGTAACTCTTCCTTCACTGTCCACATTGACTACGCCGCCGAATGAGTGATCCAGCAGCGTTTCCATCTGGGCCGCATTTTTCTTTTCTACATCCATGGCAAAGCTGATGCTCTCCGCCATAGAAAAAGCATTCCGCAGAGAATCCTCTGTGGTAGATAAAAACAAAGAAGGAATCCCGGCTGCCGCCGCTGTCTCCACCGCCACATCGCCGCCGATGATCAAGTCCACCTTCTCCTCCACCGCCTGGATCGCCGTGGAACGCAGCAGTTCATTGTTAGGAGCATAAAAGGTGCGAAGCTCGATTCCATAGATGCTGTCAAAATAAGACATATCGCAGAACATGTTTCGAAAGCCCACCACAGCGATCACCGGGCGCTCCTTTTTCAGAATCTGCTTCGCCTTCATCACAAGCAGCGCCATCTCCTGGGCCGTGATCACGATCTCAATCACCGGAATGTCGGTGTACTGCTTGATCAAGGAAGCCTGCAGTCCCCTGGCAATGATGATGGCGGCCCCATCTGCGATGGACTGTCTGGCTTCCATTACCACATGCTTCGTCCGGACTACCTTCATGCTGACCACCTGGTAATGCTTATCCTGATAGCTCTTTTCCTGAAGGATATTATGTGCCTGGTACACCATCTCCTCACGAGGAACTAACAATGCGATTTTTCCCATTTATTCAGGCCCCTTTCTTCGTTACGGTTCACGTACTTCACAGCAGCCGGCAAAAATCCCTGAAAGCTGCTTTTCGCAAACAATCTATATCGATGGACTCCAGCCATCCTCTCCTTTTAATACATGTTCTCTTGTATACACCTTGGCATCCTCTTCGCTCAGCACATGGCACCAGTTTGGTCTGGCATCCAGTCCGGCTCCCGGTCCCTTGCAGCCATACTCTGCAAAAAAGGATGTGGTATGTGCCAGCTCCTTTCCCCAGTCATCCCAGCCTTCGTCCTTGATATGAGGGCCGATCTGACACCGCAGCAGCACCGTTTTGCCCCATTCCCGCCAGGGCCTCCCTAAAAATACCGTCCGGTCCGGGCAATTGCCGGTGAACCGGCAGCTCTCCATCACATACCCGTAAGGCAGCCCCTCCGGCGTAGAAGGCGCTGTCACAAACCCCTTTACCTCCCGGTCCACATCCTTGGAAAACAAGGTACAGTTTTCAAAGTAGGCCACAGCACCTCCAAAGATGAAATCCACCTCTCCTTCAATATAACAATCCTTATAATACTGCCGGTTATTCCTTCGGGGTGCAAACTGCTTCGGCCCGATAAACCCATTTTTCTCGATCTCCTTCAGCGGAAGAGGCGCTGTAAACAAGGTATCCTGCCATCCCAGCAGCCTGCAGGAATCCACCACCAGCCGATCCCCGTCGGCATATAAAGCAATCGCCTGCCCCGCTTTCGTACCCGGCCCGGCGCTGTTCTCAATGGTCAGATTCTGTAGAGTCACATCGTCCGCATCCACAAAACATGTATACGTCCGGAAGGTTCCCCGCTTCATCCCATCCGCAAGGATCTCCCTTCCAGCCAGTCCATAGGTGATCACCACACTTCCGGCGCTTTGCCCTTCTGCTGCGTTCCCTGCTGCATCACCTTCCTCTTCCCGGCTCTCCCCGGCAATGATCACCCCTGGAATCCTCACGGTCACCTGCTCGTGATAAATTCCAGGATACACCAGGATCCTCGGCTCCTCCTCCGGATGTTTCTCCAGATAATCCAGCGCTCCCTGCAGCGAATCAAACCGACGGGTACCCTCTGCCATATCCGGCTTTCTCTTATACTTCGAAACCTCTATCATGTTCTACTTAATATCCTCACTTTCTGCTCTTTTCATCAGCCGGGCCTCTTCCTGTAAGCTCGGAGCATTTTTATTTCATTGTAACGGTTCAGTACCCCTCACAGTTACGTGCAAAAATCCATTGAAAAAATGAAAGAAGCCCTTCCCTCATTATACCTGGGAGAAGGGCTTCTTTCTATATTAATATTCGTAACGGTTCAGTACCTTCACAGTTACGAGCAAAAATCCATTGAAAATCGCCTGCGGCGATGGGATTTATGCGTCAATGCTGTAATTTGGAGCTTCCTTGGTAATATGAATATCATGCGGATGGCTTTCCTTCAGGGAGGCAGCCGAGATCTTTACAAATCGTCCTGTCTCCTGTAAGGTTGGGATGTCCTTTGCTCCGCAATAGCCCATACCGGAACGAAGTCCGCCTAACAGCTGGAATACGGTATCCTCTACCAGACCCTTATACGCTACACGTCCCTCTACGCCTTCTGGAACCAGCTTCTTCGCATCGGTCTGGAAGTAGCGGTCCTTACTGCCATTCTCCATTGCTGCGATGGAACCCATGCCGCGGTAAACTTTGTACTTTCTGCCCTGATATAACTCAAAGGTTCCCGGGCTCTCGTCACAGCCTGCAAACAGACTTCCCATCATGCAGACACTGCCGCCTGCTGCGATCGCCTTGGTCACATCTCCGGAATACTTGATACCGCCGTCTGCGATAATCGGAATTCCGTACTCCTTCGCCGCCTCATAGCAATCCATAATAGCAGAGATCTGAGGTACGCCAATACCGGCAACTACACGGGTGGTACAGATGGAACCAGGTCCAATACCTACCTTAACCGCATCTGCCCCTGCCTCGATCAGAGCTCTGGTAGCGTCACCGGTCGCTACGTTTCCTGCCACAACCTGCAAATCCGGATAAGCATCCTTGATCATCTTCACGCAGCGGATTACATTTGCGGAATGTCCATGAGCGGAATCCAGAACAACTACGTCTACCTTTGCCTTTACCAAAGCCTCTACACGCTCTAATACATTGGCAGTGATTCCCACTCCGGCGCCGCAGAGCAGACGGCCCTGACTATCCTTTGCAGACAGCGGGTACTTGATCTGCTTCTCAATATCCTTGATGGTAATCAGGCCCTTTAAGTTGAACTCATCATCTACGATCGGCAGCTTCTCTACTCTGGCCTTTGCCAGAATGCTCTTAGCCTCCATCAGGGTGATGCCTTCCTTTGCTGTTACCAGATTCTTGGAAGTCATGCATTCCTTGATCTTACGGGAGAAATCCTCCTCAAACTTTAAATCACGGTTTGTAATAATACCTACTAATTTCTTTCCCTCAGTGATCGGTACACCGGAGATGCGGAACTTTGCCATCAGCTCATCTGCATCCTTTAAGGTGTGCTCCGGAGATAAGGAAAATGGGTCGGTGATAACGCCATTCTCAGAACGCTTTACCTTATCAACTTCCTCCGCCTGTGCCTGAATGGACATATTCTTATGAATGATACCAATACCGCCCTGTCTGGCCATAGCAATCGCCATCCGATGCTCCGTTACGGTATCCATGCCGGCACTCATCAGCGGAATATTCAGCTTAATCTTTTTGGTCAGATAAGTGGATAACTCAACCTGGTTTGGAATCACTTCGGAATAAGAAGGAACCAGAAGCACATCATCAAATGTAATGCCATCTCCAATAATAGTACCCATTAATTTTTCCTCACTTTCTTTTGGATTTTATAAATAAAATTAATAAGTTGATTTGTTGTTAGTAGCTAATTCTAGCAAAATTTCAATTGCTTGTCAAATACTTGTGCCGCCAGTTTTATTCATTTTACTTATATATATTATCCAAAATTACTTATTAATTTGGCCGATATATTCTCTAAATATAATAATTTATGCAAAAATATGCTGATTCGTATTTACTGTCTGCTGTCAATAACCGGAGACTTTTTGATATATCGAATGATCCAAAAGCGTTTTGATCCAACAAGATGAGGCAGGCGAAACGCCTGCCTCATCCATAGAGAGAAGAACAAAATAAAGTCTTATAACCTGATGCTGCAGTCCGACTGCCCAAAGGGCAATCAGAAAGAAAGACAAAAAGGGCGTCTGTTTCGTTCCTTCTGCCTTCTATGTGGGAAACGGGGATGCCAGTATTAAAAGCAGAAAAAACGAAAGTCTAAACGCCCTTTCGTTTTCGGATACCAATGTGAACTTATGGCTGGCAGCGTTCCGGAAGCTGGCTTTTTATTGCCGGCTTCTTACTTCTGCCTGGTTGCATTATATGCCTGAACCGGTGAAAAAGCAAGTTGTTTTTTTGCATTTCGGCCGGTTCCTGCAATTATAAAGGAGAAGACGAAAAAAGAAGCCGGATCTGCGGCTTCTTTTTTATTTTCGAAACAAAGTAACGATTCCCTGCCTTTCCGGCTGTGAAACAAAGTAACGGTTCCGTCCCCTCACAGTTACGAAACAAATTACATTACGATCTTACGTGGAGTCGTATAGCGGACCGCCTGAAGCATCTTGTCATTTGGCTCGAAGATCACCTTGTAGTGCTGGGCGCCCTTCTGGTAGATCAGAGTGTGAGTCTTAACTCCCTTTCGGCCGGAGGAGCAGTCCAGCACCTTCATGCCGCTGGTCTCGTAATCCTTTAACACAAAGGAATCCGATGGAGCTACCATGATAAGCTCGTCCTTGGAACATTCCATTACCTTTTTCCGTCTGGATCTTCCCAGGATCTTATCGATGGAGAAGCCGCCGTCAATGTATAAATATTCATATTCGATGCTTAGGGTCTGCACCAGAAAGAAGGTGGCTGCTCCCACTGCAGTCAAAAGCAGGATTCCCCATACTGCCATAAAAGCGATGAAAAGGGAAATGATGCACAGGATGCCTAAGCCGATCCGAGCCGGCCAGGCGTAGGCGGGTTCTTTGCGTTTTACTAGCCATTCTACATATGTGTCTTGGTTCATTGGTTTGGGTTCCTTTCGTTTTTTGGATTGAGATGAGTGGTGCCAGAAAGGCCCGGCTCATGCAAGCATGGCCGGGCCTTTCCGTCACTTATCTGACTCTGCTTTCGCTTACATCATGCCCCCCATTCCAGCGCCGGCTGGCATGGCTGGGGTTTCTTCCTTAATATTAGCAACAACAGACTCAGTTGTCAATAAAGTTGATGCAACACTGGTTGCATTCTGCAGAGCGCTTCTGGTTACCTTTGCCGGATCCAGGATGCCTGCTTTGATCATGTCTACATATTCTTCCTTGTATGCATCGAAGCCTACGCCTACCTCAGACTCTCTTACCTTATTGATGATAACAGAGCCTTCCAGACCTGCATTTGCTGCGATATGGTACAGAGGAGCCTCCAGAGCCTTTAAGATGATCTTTGCACCGGTCTTTTCATCGCCCTCCAGATCGCTTAACATGCCCTTGATCTGCTCAGCGGTGTGTACGTATGCAGAACCGCCGCCTGCGATGATGCCCTCCTCTACAGCTGCCTTGGTAGCTGCTAAAGCGTCTTCCATACGAAGCTTTGCTTCCTTCATTTCCGTTTCAGTAGCTGCACCTACACGGATCACTGCTACGCCGCCTGCCAGCTTAGCCAGTCTCTCCTGCAGCTTCTCACGGTCGAAGTCAGAGGTGGTCTCCTCGATCTGTGCACGGATCTGTGCAACGCGAGCTGCAATCTCATTCTTCTCGCCGCAGCCGTCTACGATGATGGTGTTCTCCTTCTGAACCTTAACGGACTTTGCACGGCCTAACTGGGACATGTCGGTATCCTTTAAGTCTAAGCCTAACTCCTCGGAGATTACCTGGCCGCCGGTCAGGATTGCAATATCCTTTAACATCTCTTTTCTTCTGTCGCCGTAGCCCGGAGCCTTAACTGCAACTACATTGAAGGTTCCTCTTAACTTATTTACGATCAGAGTGGTCAGTGCCTCGCCCTCAACATCTTCAGCAATGATCAGCAGCTTAGCGCCGGTCTTTACGATCTGCTCTAACAGAGGCAGGATCTCCTGAATGTTGGAGATCTTCTTATCGGTGATCAGGATGTACGGATCATCCAGAACCGCTTCCATTTTATCCATATCAGTTGCCATGTATGCGGATACATAGCCTCTGTCAAACTGCATACCTTCTACTAAATCCAGCTCAGTCTTCATGGTCTTGGATTCCTCGATGGTGATAACGCCGTCCTTGGAAACCTTCTCCATAGCGTCTGCTACTAACTGGCCAACCTCATCGTCAGATGCGGAGATTGCAGCTACTCTTGCGATCTGCTCCTTGCCCTCGATTGGCTTAGACATCTCCTTGATGCAGGCTACAGCAGCCTCGGTAGCCTTCTTCATACCCTTTCTTAAAACAATCGGGTTTGCGCCTGCTGCCAGGTTCTTCATACCTTCATTAATCATAGCCTGAGCCAGAACAGTTGCGGTAGTGGTGCCATCACCAGCTACATCGTTAGTCTTGGTCGCTACTTCCTTTACTAACTGAGCGCCCATGTTCTCAAATGCATCTGCCAGCTCGATCTCCTTTGCAATGGTAACGCCGTCATTGGTGATCAGCGGAGCACCGAAGGACTTATCCAGAACCACATTGCGGCCCTTCGGTCCTAAGGTTACACGAACGGTGTCTGCTAACTGGTTAACGCCTGCTTCTAATGCTTTTCTGGCATCTACGCCGTATTTAATTTCCTTTGCCATAATAAATCAACCTCCAGATATTTTTTAGGATCATGTCCTTATCATCATTTTATTTTAAATCGTGCAGCTTTTATAAGCTTCCGGTTTTATTCGATCACTGCCAGAATGTCGCTCTGCTTTACGATCACGTATTTCTCTTCCTCTACCTCAACCTCAGTTCCGGAGTACTTGGAGTAAATAACCTTGTCGCCTGCCTTAACCTGCATGGTGATTTCCTTGCCGTCAACCACACCGCCTGGGCCTACTGCAATTACCTCTGCCTGCTGCGGTTTCTCCTTCGCCTGGCCTGGAAGAACGATACCGGACTTGGTGGTCTCTTCTGCAACTAACTGCTTTAATACAACTTTGTCAAATAAAGGTACTAACTTCATAATTGAATTCCTCCTGCTATCTATTCTTTTTTTCACTCTAACATTGACTGCTTTCTGACTACATGTTAAGTTATATCACTGTTTGTTAGCACTGTCAAGTGTCGAGTGCTAATTTTATATTTTTTTTACAAACTTTCCATTCTATCCCTTTCTTTTTTCTTCCTTTCGTATTAAAATAGATGTAATATTCAAAAACGCGGAGAGGAGCAACAATTATGGTAAAAAAAGGTTTTGGGAAATTGGTGGCGCTGGCCACAGTAGCAGGAGCTGCAGCAGCAGGGATCTCTTATTTACGAAAGTATAAGTCCTTTAATGAAGAATTAGAGGAAGAATTCCACGATTTTGAAGGTGATGAGGAAGAAGATTTATTTGATGACGAAGAATCCGAGGATGCCAAAGGAACCAATGAAGAAACTGCAGAGGATGTCTCTGACACCACCGCTGACGAAGAGACAGACACTGCCGAGGAAACTACGGACCCAAGGGCCTCCAGAAAATATATTTCATTAAATGCCAGTACCGATGAACTGAAGGTAGCAGCAAAGGACATGCTGGCCGCTGCTGGCGAGGTGGCAGAAGCTGCAAGAAATGTGCTGAAGGATGCTGCTTCCATTTTAAGCGATACTGCGCAGGAGGCTGCTGTAGCAGCAAAAGACACCGCACAGATCGCCAAGGCCAAGGTCAACGAAACGGTAGAAAATTATAAGAACCGTCAGAAGGACGAGGAGGAAGATATCTTCGAGGAGGAAGAGGAATTTGAGGACATTCAGGCTCCTGCCGAGGAATCGCCGGAAGTCCCGGAAGAGAAGTCTGATTCCCAGGCTCCGGAAGCTCCTGCTGAAGAACCAGCCGCCAGCACCGACACTGCTGCCGCACCAGAAGTCCCGGTAGAAGATGAGCTGGCTGCTGCCTGCGAGGATACCGCCCCTGCAGACAAGGCCCAGGAGGCTCCTGCTGAGGAAGAACCAACCACCGTTGTAGAAGAAATAGAATAGCAGCGCTAAACCGCCGTATTGGATTTCGTTTCCGATACGGCGGTATTTACATAACCTTCACGGACGGGTCTTTTGCGTTCACAGCAGCCAGCTATATGGCAGCGGGAGACCCCTGCGGGGAAAGTGACAAATAAAGTACACTTTGGTTGCATTTTACTCTGCAAATAGAAAGTGGGAACTATTGCTGGAATTTTGAGAAAAAATATTGAAATCAGGAGAATTTCATAAGAAAGTGGGGAAGCTAATAAAGTAAAAGCAAAAAAATCGGCTGTCAATAAAAGTGTACTTAAGTTTACACTCCAGGCAACCGAATCTCTTCCCTACATGATCCGCACACATCCGTATGCTCTTTTCCATTATGCCGCACTTCCGATGAAGCATCCGCCTGTTCAGCAATCAGTACGATACACGGCACGCTGCTCTTTGTAAGGCTGCGCTTCTGTCCGGTGGTTTTCTATCTCCGCAAACTCCACCATGACTGTCATATCTGGTTCCAGATTAATACTGCTCCACGTATGCTCCAGCCGTTCTGCCATGACAGCACATTCTGCCTTCTTCACTCCAGACATCAGCACTAAAAACTGATTTTGACTGTACTTTGTGACAACATCATCCTTCCGGCTGGTGAACAAAAGCGCTTGGCGCAGCAGCTTCATTTCTCTTAAAGTCTTTTCGGAAGCCTCCGGCCTGTTCTTATGTTCCAGCAGCGTACAGATCATCAGCAGGCATTCTATCTTAAACTGCTGCGACAATCTGGCTGCAATCTGGTACGCATCACGGAAGCTTGGAAACGGACAATAGTAGGCGCCCGACTTAAGCTCCTCTTCTGTTTCTCTTAATTGCTTCTTTATGTCAGCCATCGCATTAGCAGCACAATAGAATGTCCTGAAGGCGTCACGGTACCGTTCCATAACCGGATCCAGAACGTTAACTCCCAGCTCTTCATGATAAATCTGCCAGGCCTGTTCAAAGACAGCCATTGCCTCCGCCTGCCGGTTCAGTGCCATCAGACAGTCAATCTGCTTCAGCTGCCATTCATCATATGGATCGATGTGGTTGGCAGCCGTACACAGCTCCAGCATCTTCTCAAAATTTTCCTTCCTGGATAACACTTCATAAAGCTCGTTGGTATACTTTGTATACCATTTATGGTAATAAATATCCTCCTCGATCACCCATGTTTCCGTGTTCAACGCAGGCAGAAAGTGTGCCGGATAGCCCTGGCAGAACTGCCACAGCAGCTCCTGATACTCCTGCTCTCCCAAAGCATTTCCCTGAATCCGGTCCAGCAGTTCATCCAGATGTCCCGTATCTGTTTCAACCTGATGATCGAAGGAAAAGTAATATCTGTCTTTTCTGCGCAGAATATATGTCCCTTCCGGAAACGCCAAACGGTCGATCATTTTCCTCAATAAAAATCTCTGTGCGCGAAAATTATTCATGCGCTTTTTTAGATCATCCTCTTCCGGCCAGATCGCATCCATAAGAGCGGTTCTCTCTACCCCATCTGCCCCAGCCTTTAATAATCGGATCAAAATCTGCATGTACTTTGTCTGTAAGCTGATATCGATCTGAATTTCCTGGTCACCGTAGCGCAGTGAAAATTCACCCAGAAACCTGGCATAGAATGATTCATTTAAACGATTTCTCAAATCCGGCAACCCCTCTCTGACGGATAGCTGCATCAGAATCAACCGACTGGATTTAAGACTGTGTGTCAACCAAAGTAGACTTT
>JAUNOF010000168.1 GCA_030537215.1 Lachnospiraceae bacterium | reverse complement strand
AATGTACGGAGTATGGCGTAGCTTGGTAGCGCGCTCGGCTGGGGGCCGAGAGGTCGCAGGTTCAAATCCTGTTACTCCGATGTGACAAAGCTCTGAATTCATGGGGATTCAGAGCTTTTTTTGTTACTTATGCTGCTAACGCAGTCCGCCGCAGGCGGAGAATCCTGTTTGGCAGGATCATTTTTACAAATCAGGAAAGGATAAACCACATGTCAGAACGCAGATCCATTATCAGCTTTGACCTGGACATGACCTTGCTGGACCACGCCACATACCGGATCACGGACAGCGCCCTGGAAGCAGTGGAACGGCTTCGGGAGCATCATAGGATCGTGATTGCTTCCGGCAGGGATATGGACAATCATTACAGCAAGCAGTTTCGTGACCAGTTGAAGCCTGATGCTATTATCCATATGAATGGCACTAAGGTTACAGTAGACGGCCTGCTGATTTATAACCATCTTATGCAAAAGGAGCTTTTGACGGAACTTCTTCAATTTTCTCAGGATCATGGACTCAGCATTGGAGTGACCATCGGAGATCTGGATTATTACACCTGTCCGGAGGCGGTCATTGCTCATGACCGGAGACGGTGGGGGGATATGAACCGCCATTTTATGAATCCGTGGGAGCTTTTAAACATGGAGGTGCGGACGCTGGCTTATATCGGAAGCGAGGAGGGGGTCCGGCTTCTGGAACAACAGTTTCCCCAGGTGAAGTTTCCGATGTTTGCAGGAAAAGCAGGGGCTGATGTAGTAGAGCAGGAGGCTTCTAAGGCAGAAGGTCTGAAACGGCTCTGCAGCTATTGGGGGATTGACATCAGCCGCACGGTGGCCTTTGGAGACAGCATGAATGATCTTGAAATCCTGAAAACGGCCGGAATCGGCATTGCCATGGGCAACAGCATTCCGGAGCTGAAGAAGGAGGCAGACTATGTGACCCGGGAAATCGGGCAGGACGGAGTACTGTGGGCATGCCGGCATTTTAACTGGTTTGCGGACTTTGAATAAAGCGTCAGAAAGAATGGAGCAATAAAGAACGGATTATAAAGGGAAGGAATGGAAAACTTATGGCAAAACAGTATGATTTAGTGGTAATTGGAGCAGGACCAGGGGGCTACACGGCGGCAATTCAGGCAGCTGATTTTGGAATGCGGGTGGCTGTGGTAGAGGAAAAGGACCTGGGCGGAGTTTGTGTAAACCGGGGATGTATCCCAACCAAGGCGCTGCTTTATGCATCTCACATTTTTTCTTTGATGCAGACCAGCGATGAATTCGGAATCTTTACCGACCAGATTTCCTTTGATTATGGGAAAATGCAGAAATATAAGGAGAAGTCGGTGAGAACCTACCGGGAAGAAATCCGGCAGATGTTTGAGGAGAAGCAGATTGACCTGATTCATGGCAAGGGAATCCTTCGCCGCGACCGGACCGTGGAGGTTCACAATGAAGAGGGAAAAGAGTATTACCAGGGGAAATATGTGCTTCTGGCTACTGGCGCCAAGGCATCGGTTCCGGCCATCCCTGGAGCTGATCTGCCGGGAGTTGTGACCAGCGACAAAATTTTAAATGGAAAAGAATGGAATTATAATCGGGTTGTGATTATCGGCGGCGGTGTGATCGGCGTGGAGATGGCAACGATCTTTAATAATCTGTGCAGTCAGGTGACCATCGTTGAGCGCAATGATCATCTTCTGGGGCCTATGGACCGTCAGGTGGCCCATGAGCTGGAAGGGGATTTGACGAACAAGGGCATTAACATTTATTGCAGCGCCTCTCAGATCTCTATTTCCAAGGAAGAGAATCTGGTATGCACCTTCCGGACGGCAGATCAACAGAAGGTCAGCCAGAAGGCAGGCATCATTCTGATTGCTACCGGAAGAAAGCCGGATGTGTCAGGATTGTTTGGCGAGGATGTAAGTCTGGAGATGAGGGATGGAAGGCTTTTGGTGGATGGCACCTTCCAGACCAGCGAGAAAGGCGTATATGCCATCGGCGACCTGATTGCAGATATCCAGCTGGCCCATGTGGCGTCGGCTCAGGGAACCTTTGTGGTGGAGAATCTGGCGAAAAAGGCTCACAGCATTAAGCTGGAGGTAGTGCCCAACGGTATGTTTGTCAGCCTGCCCATTGTGCCAAGCTGTATTTACACCACACCGGAGATCGCCACCGTAGGCATCACAGAGGAAACGGCTCATGCTTATGGAATGAAGGTGCGGGTAGGCCATTATTCCATGAATGAAAATGGAAAGTCTATCATTACCCGGACAGACGGAGGCTTTATCCGGCTGGTGTTTGAAGCATATTCCAACACGATTGTAGGGGCTCAGATGATTTGTCCAAGAGCAACTGATATGATCGGAGAGATGGCTACTGCCATTGCCAACGGCCTGACGGCCACCCAGCTTTCCCTGGCAATGCGGGCTCATCCTACCTACAGTGAAGGAATCAAGGCAGCTATTGAAGATGCCATGAGAAATTGAGGACAGAATGAAGATTGCAGCATACAGCTGCCGGCCGGATGAGCTGGCATTATTTGAAAAATTTGGAAAGCAATATGGGGTGGAGCTGGTGCTGATCCCCCATACTCCAACCTTGAAAAATGCTCATATGGCAAAGGGATGCCAGGCAGTCAGTGTGGTCACCTCTCCCATTTCAGCAGAGCTTTTGGATTTCTGGCATCAGGATGGAGTCCGTGTGGTGTCCACACGGACTGTGGGCTATGAGCATGTAGATATCCAGCATGCCAGCCGGCTGGGGATCCGGGTTTCTAATGTCAGCTATACGCCTAACACGGTTGCTGAGTACACCGTGATGACTATGCTGATGGCAATTCGGAAGATGAAGGCCATTATGACTCGGTACATGGGGCAGGATTTTACCCTGAATGGAGTACGGGGAAGAGAGCTCTGCCGGATGACAGTGGGGGTAGTGGGAACCGGACGGATCGGGGAGGCGGTGATCCGCAATTTAAGCAGCTTTGGCTGCCGGATTCTGGCCTGCGACCTGCAGCGGAAGGAATCAGCAGCGGCGCTGGCGGAGTATGTGGAGCTGGAACAGATCTGGAACTCCTGCGATATTATCACGTTCCACACTCCGGCCACAGAAGCCACCTATCATTTGGTGAATCGGGATACCTTATCACAGATGAAGGACGGCGTGGTGCTGATCAACATGGCCCGAGGGTCCATTATTGATACCGATGCACTGATCGAGGCACTGGAATGTGGAAAAGCAGGCGCGGCTGCCCTGGATGTTGTGGAAAACGAGGGGAAGATCTACTACCGGGATTTTAAGGATAAGCCGGTGAGAAACCGTCAGATGGCAGTGCTGCAGGCCATGCCAAATGTAATCATGACGCCTCATACTGCATTTTTCACAGATGAGGCGGTCAGCGATATGATTGCATATTCGATTCAGAGCTGCCTGGCGGGAATCAAGGGAGAAGAAGATCCCTGGCAGGTGAATGAAATAAAGTAGGACAAGAAGGAGAGTTGACAAAAATGATTCAGGAACGTTTAAACAAGCTTCGTGAGCAGATGAAGGAGCGGGGAATGGATGCCTATCTGGTTCCTACCGCAGATTTTCACGAGTCCGAGTATGTAGGTGATTATTTTAAATGCAGAAGCTTTCTCACCGGCTTTACCGGCTCTGCCGGAACGTTGGTGGTGACGCTGGAGGATGCAGCCCTCTGGGTAGATGGAAGATATTTTGTCCAGGCCGGGGAGCAGTTAAAGGGCAGTACCGTCCGCATGATGAAGATGGGCGAGGAAGGGGTACCGGAGATTGAGGATTATATCACAGATGCAGTGCCGGAGGGCGGCTGCCTGGGATTTGACGGACGCGTGGTCAACAGCTTTACGGGAAAGAAATTGGAAAAGATGCTGGCCAGAAAGCATGCCGGCATCGCATACGGGGAAGATCTGACCGACTTGATCTGGGAGGACCGTCCGGCTATGTCTGCGGAGCCGGTCTGGGTGCTGAAGGAGGAATTCGCCGGAAAGAGCACGGCCGAAAAGCTGAAGGATCTGCGGGCTGCCATGGAGAAGGAAGGCGCCACCATCCATGTGCTGACTACATTGGATGACATCGTATGGCTTTTGAATATCCGGGGCAATGATGTGGAGTGCAACCCAGTTGTCCTGTCTTATCTGGCTGTCACGAAGGATCAGGTTCTTTTGTTTATCAATCCGGCAGTATTGGATGAAGAGGTGAAGGCTTATCTGGACGGACTTGGTGTAACGGTACACCCTTACAATGAGATCTACCAGTATGTGGGCAGCCTGAGAGAGGAAACCGTTCTTCTGGAGGAGGAGCGGGTAAACTATGCCATCATCCGGGGACTGGATTCCTCCAATCAGGTGATCAGCAGGCTGAATCCTACTGTTCTTGCCAAGGCTGTGAAGAATCCGGTTGAGATCGAAAATATGAAGAAGGCACATATCAAGGACGGCGTGGTGATGGCACGATTCACTCACTGGCTGAAGAAAAATATAGGAAAGATTCCCATGGATGAGCTGTCCGTGGAGCGGAAGCTGGACGGCATGCGCAGAGAGGTGGAAGGAAACCTGGGACTGAGCTTCCACACCATTTCCGCATACGGAGCCAATGCGGCAATGTGCCATTACTCTGCTACCCAGGAGAGCAATACGCCCCTTCAGGAGAAGGGCTTCTATCTGGTGGATTCCGGCGGACAGTATTATGAGGGAACTACGGATATCACCAGAACCATTGCAGTGGGGCCGCTGACCAG
Organism: Lachnospiraceae bacterium; assembly: GCA_030537215.1. Taxonomy (GTDB): domain Bacteria; phylum Bacillota; class Clostridia; order Lachnospirales; family Lachnospiraceae; genus Caccovicinus. The sequence goes on along the minus strand of JAUNOF010000168.1, from coordinate 1,964 downwards.
GGAGGAAAAGGAGCATTATACTCTGGTCCTGATCAGTATGCTGCGTCTGGCAGCTGTGAAGTTCCCATATGGCGCAAGAGGGCTGACGCTGGATTATGCAGCCCGCCAGGTATTCTGGGAGAGAGGGCTGAACTTTAATCACGGAACCGGCCATGGTGTAGGCTATCTGTTAAATGTTCATGAGCGTCCAGTGGGAATCCGCTGGAAAATGGTGCCGGAGCGGATGGACAGCTGTGTTCTGGAGGCTGGCATGATCACCTCTGATGAACCTGGCGTTTACATTGAAGGAAGCCATGGCATCCGCACGGAAAATATGCTGCTTGTGGTTGAGGATGAAAAGAACGAATACGGCCAGTTCCTCCGGTTTGAGTATCTGACCTACGCCCCCATCGATCTGGACGGCGTGGAGAAGTCGCTGATGACAGAGCGGGATGTGGAGCTTTTAAATGCATACCACAAAGCCGTATATGAGAAGCTGTCTCCTTATCTGGAAGGAGAAGAGAAGGAATGGCTGAAGGAAGCAACCAGGGCAATCTGACATGGAGCTGCACATCACGGTGAAGATGCCGGACTGCTGCGTTTTTCCAGGTGATTGTGTGTGCTGCAATTGCAAAGGCCGGAAGCTGCAAGGGGTTTTCCCAGGGAGCAGCTTCCGGCTTTTTGAACGCAGCCTTTGTTTTGTATCGGTGAAGGTACAGAACCGTATTTTACTTTTACTCTTCTGACGGCAGGTCCACCAGCAGATAAGAGTGGTGAACGGCTGGAAGGAAATGCTCCAGGATATCCGAGGTTTTGATGCGGAGACTGGAGGTGTTGATACAGGGATGGCAGCCGATGTAGGGATGGCCTTCGATCACGTCCTTGTCGATAATAAGCTGTACCTGATTTCCCTTATCATTCATCAGGCCCAGGATACTGACAGAGCCGGGGGTGATATCAAGAAAACGCTCCATATATTCCGGCCCGGCAAAGGAGAGGCGGGCGCTGCCGATCTGCCTGGACAGATCCTTTGTCTTAAACTTTTTTGTTCCTGGCATCAGAAGCAGGTAAAATTTCGTTTTCTGAGCATTGGTCAGAAACAGATTCTTGCAGATCTCAATGCCCAGAAGCTTGTCCACCTGGTGGCAGGCCTCAATGGTTGGCATGGCGTCATGGTCCAGCCTTTTGTAGGGGATCTGGAGCTGGTCAAGAAGATCGTATGTGAGGATTTCCTTGTTTAAGCGACCGCTGCAGTCAGAGGGTCGGCCATCATAGAGGGTGGGGTCGATGTAGTAATCCTGAGCAGCCGGAGAATTCTGAGAAGCCGAAGCGACCAGGGCAGATTCTGAAGCGTCCGGAGCAGATGCCGGGGCGGATGATGCAGATAACTGAGATGGTTCCATGGGGATGTCCTCCTTATGTGTTATGAATACCGTCAGCGGACAAGAACCGAGTGTTCCTTTGTTCCCTGACGGTACGCTATCTTTAAGTATATAAAAATGACAAAAAATTGCAAGCAAATGGGAAAAGAAAGGAAGAAAATGAAGAAAGAAAAGGAAACGTTAGAGAAAGAGCTGGAGCAGTGGATTGCTGATTTTTATAAGCAAAGCGGCCAGGCCAGGTCGATGGCTGGTCAGCAGGGGAGAGGCGGCCAGGTTTCTGAGAAAGGAAAAAACGGAAAAGGCAGTCAGGCTTCTGAGAAAAGGAAAAAGGGGAAGAAAACCGTAAACTGTTTATCACTTCCATTTGGCTCGGCGTTCTTGGCGCCATCTGCTCGGCAATGCGCATTCCCGCGACCTTTCTGGTGGTGCGGGCGCTGCTGGAAAACAACGTGACCATGACGACGCTCTGGACCAGCCTTGCCATCCTTTTGGGCTCCGTCCTTTTGACCATCCTCATCAATATGAAGGCGACCATGCTGCAGACAGAAGGCGGCTACCGCGCCTGCGCCAACAAGCGCATTGAAATCGCGGAGCATCTGCGCT
>JAUNOF010000167.1 GCA_030537215.1 Lachnospiraceae bacterium | reverse complement strand
ATGCTTCTGAGATCGACTTGCTATTCATCTGTCTGTAAGGTAAAATAAAGTTGGAACGGTGCAGAAAGATCAGCGCAGTCTCGTAATCTCGCAGGAGGCAGCGCTGTGCGAAGGATACATGGGAAAGTATCCTGTGATATTTATCTCACCGAAGCGTGTGGAGTGCAACTTCGGAAGGAGTGTGTAGCGAATGGGAATGTTTGTTAATTCAGGAAATGGAGCGTTTCAGGTTGCGCTTAATTCAGAGATATATGTAGATAAGACAGGGCTGATAAAATACACCAACAGAGTGATGAATACGCTGCAGGGATATATCTGCAATAGCCGTCCGAGACGTTTTGGAAAATCAATTACGGCAAATATGCTGACAGCTTATTACAGCAGAGGCTGTGATTCGGAGGAGATGTTCTCCAATCTGGAGATTAGCAAGAGTGCAGATTTCAGGAAGTATTTGAATAAGTATGATGTCATTCATCTTGATATCCAGTGGTGCCTTGAACCAGCAGGGGGACCGGAGCGTGTGGTTTCCTATATCTCTGAGAAAACGATTGAAGAATTAAGAGGATATTATCCGATTGAACTGCCGGAAGGGATCAATTCTCTGCCGGAGGCATTGTCCCGCATCAATACGTTGACTGGGAAGAAGTTCATTGTGATTATTGATGAATGGGATGTCTTAATCCGTGATGAAGCCGCCAATAACAGGGTGCAGGAAGAATACATCAATTTCCTGCAAGGAATGTTTAAGGGAGTTGAACCAACAAAATACATTCAGTTAGCTTATTTAACCGGTATTCTTCCGATAAAAAAGGAGAAAACGCAGTCGGCCTTGAACAATTTCGATGAATTTACTATGCTTGAAGCTGCCAATCTGGCTCAGTATGTTGGATTTACAGAAAAAGAAGTGAAAGAACTCTGTGAGAAATACGATAAGGATTTTGAAAAGGTCAAAAAGTGGTATGATGGCTATCTCTTGGAGGATTATCAGGTATATAATCCGAAAGCAGTTGTCAGCACATTGCTCAAAGGCAAATTCAGAAACTATTGGTCAGAGACGGGCTCATACGAGGCGATCATCCCTTTAATCAATATGGACTTTGACGGCCTGAAGACGGCAATCATTGAGATGCTATCCGGGGCAGCGGTTAAAGTGAATACGACCACGTTCAAAAACGACATAGTTAGCTTTAAGAGTAGAGATGATATTCTTACCTACTTGATTCATCTGGGGTATCTTGCGTTTAACCAGATGGATCAGACCGCTTTTATTCCAAATGAGGAAATTCGGCAGGAGCTTACAATCGCAACAGAGAGTACAAAATGGAATGAGCTGATTACTTTTCAGCGGGAATCTGAGTGTCTTCTTAACGCTACTTTGAATTTGAATGAAAAGGCAGTGGCAACTGGCATCGAAAAAATCCACACAGACTATGTCTCCTCAATCCAGTATAACAATGAGAATTCGTTGAGCAGCGTTTTAGCGATAGCATATCTCAGTGCAATGCAATACTATTTTAAGCCGATCCGGAAACTACCGGTAGGACGTGGGTTTGCTGATTTTGTTTTCATTCCGAAACCGGAGTACAAGAAATATTATCCTGCTATTGTCGCTGAACTGAAATGGGATAAAGATGTTCACACAGCTTTGAAACAGATTAAGGAAAGAAAGTACCCGGATTCTATTACGGATTATACTGGCGAAATATTGCTTGTGGGGATTAGCTATGACACTGTTAGCAAAGAACATAGCTGCATAATTGAGAAATATGAGAAGTAAGTGAAATACCCGTCTGATGGTGGGAGCCATGACCTGTGCCATGGCTCCCGGGTTTCTTTCCGCGCAGCTGAAAAATCAGTCAGACGAATCGATAAAGCAGAACAGAATTATGAAAAAAGATTGACTCGAATAAATATTTTCAGTATACTTATGGATGCAGTATTATAACACTTTTTAAAGGAGGGGATGGGTGAATAGTGGGCAAAAAAGTTACACGAGATGATGTTGCAAAGCTGGCGGGGGTTTCGCCGGCGGTGGTTTCTTATGTGATCAATCAGACCAAGACAGTCAGCGAGGAGAAGACGATGGCTGTGAAGAAGGCGATTGAGGAGCTGCATTACCGGCCGAATGTTTATGCCAGGAGTTTAAAGACCAATAAGTCCATGCAGATCGCGTTCGTGTGCGATAACCTGCGGAACGACTGGCTGGAGATCGCGGAGAAGATGTTTTTTGACAAGGGATATTTTGTCTCTCACTGCTACAGCCGGGACGGGGCGGATTTTATCCAGATGCTGATCGGGGGAAGATTTGATGGTGTGTTTATGCTGTCCAACCGATATACGGCCAGTCAATTGAATGAGATCGCCAGGGCGGGGATCCCGATTGTGCTGTATAAAACCAGGGATTACAGCTTTTTGGAGCCGAATATCGTGACGGTGGCTCCGGATATTTACGGCGGGATCTTAAAGACGGTCAGTTACCTGATTCTTCGGGGGCATAAGAAGATCATCCTGGCTCCGCCTCTTCGTTACAATATGAATTTGAAAAAGGGATACCGGGAGCGGGCGTATCGGGAGGCACTTGAGGAAAATGGGCTGGTGTATGACGAGGCGTTGGTCTGCAGGAACACGGATTCCATGGAGACGATCTTTGCTTCGATCTTTGATCTGATTTTCGGAGGGAAGCCTTCGGACCGTCCTACTGCGATTGTGGCAGGCGATGACTATATGGGAGGACGGATTATCCAGTATCTGAAACGGATGGGACTGCGGGTGCCGGAGGATATGGCGGTTGTGGGCATGGATAACACCTATCTGACCGATATGCTGTCACCTCAGCTTTCCAGTGTCGACTTCTCCAAAGAGGAGTTTTCCCGGCGGCTGGTGGATACGATGCTGAGACTGATACAAGGGGAGAGACCGGAGGATCAATTTGTTAATATTTCCCTTTCTGTGCGTGAAAGCACATAAGGGAAATTTTTTAAAAAAGGTATTTACACGAGTAAAATAGTGTGGTATGATATAGCCAAGCAAAGAGAGAAAACTGACAATAGATTGTGAAAGAAATGTACAAAGTAAAAAAATATATGTGCATATCACTAGCAAAAACTGATAAGATATGAGTATTATGCACAAATATACTTGGAAGTTGGAATGTAAAACAGGTAAATTATTTTTTTACTAGAAATCTACACGAGTAACTAAAGGCGTGAGCCTTTGTTATATAGAACACATAAAAATAATGAAAAAGGAACCATATGAAAGGAGCTTTAAAATGGCAAAGAAAATCTACGAAGCATGCAGACGTCTTCTGACCATCTGCGCGAACTGTCAACCGGAGGAGAACATCCTGATCGTTACCGATACGGATAGCTTAGAGATCGGTATGGCGCTGTGGGATGCTGCAGAGGAGTTCCCAAATAAGAGCATGATTATGATGGAGCCGAGAAAGATGCACGGCGAGGAGCCCACTGCTCTGGTAGCAGCAGCCATGTTAAAGGCTGACGTAATATTTCGTGCCACCAAGTTTTCATTGTCCCACAGCCATGCCAGAAGAGACGCGTGTGCTGCAGGCGCCAGAGATTTAAACTGCTGCGATTACAGCATTGAGATGCTGGAAAGAGGCGGTCTGTACACTGACTTCGAGGCTGACAGAAAGTATGTTGACCAGATGTTAAAGAGCATGAAAGACGGCGATCAGATCCATATCACCACAGAGGCTGGTACCGATTACTATGCAAGCATCAAGGGACACAAGCTGTTCCCACAGTACGGCATGGTAAGAAACCCAGGCGAGACCTGCTCCCCGCCAGATATTGAGATGGCGTCTGGTGCAATCCCGGGAACTGCTCACGGCAAGATCGTAGTTGACGGAAGCATTACCCACCCGGCAATGGGCGTTTTAAAGGAGCCGATCACTCTTTATGTTGAGAACAGCTTTGTAACCAAGATTGAGGGCGGCGAGGAAGCTGAGAGATTTGCAGAAGAGCTGGCAAAGGTTTATGATCCCAGAATGTATCGTGTAGGCGAGATCGGAATCGGCTTAAACCCAGATGCTTCTCTTTGCGGAAGAATGTTAGAGGATGAGGGCTGCAGCGGATACGTCCATGTAGCCCTTGGAAATAACGAGACGGACAACCAGGATTTCATTTTACATATTGATATGATGTTCAAGGATCCTACTATTGAGCTGGACGGCAAGGTTATCTTTGATCACGGCAAGGTAGTTTTTGACTAAGTATTATAATAATTAAGAAAAAGTGAGGAATCTAAGATGAGCGATGCGATTAAAAACGGCCAGTTGATGCCGGCAGAATTAACTGCACAGATTCGTGATAAATATCATTTCGTTGATGTTGATCCATTTACTAATACCAAGAGATTATTCTTTGACAACTCCGGCGGATCCTTCCGCCTGAAGGATGCAAGTGATGCGTTCAAGAAGGTTGATGATCTTCCCAACTGCGGCGGTCACGGCGGCGCTGCTTCTGATTATCTGGATTCCCTTCGTGTTCAGGCATGTAAGGATATCTCCACCATGTTCAATGCAGAGGGCGGATGTATTGCAACTTCTATGACGGCTTCCATTATCGTGTTCGACGTTTCTGAAGTAATCATTGCAAATATACCTGGAACCAACGTAGTTACCACTGCTCTGGAGCATCCTTCTGCATTTGACGGCTGTGCGATCCCTGCTGAGAAGTACGGCAAGGAGCTTAGGGTCGCCCAGACAGATCCCAGAACCGGCATTGTTCGTCCGGAGGATGTGGTGAAGCTGGTTGACAAGGATACCTGCCTGTTAAGCGTGATTATGACCTCTAATATCACCGGCGGTATTCTGGATATCGAAACCATTGCACGGGAAGCAAGAAAGATTAAGCCGGATCTGTTTATCATCTGCGATTCCGTACAGCATACTCCTCACGGTTTAACCGACATGAAGGAGTGGGGCCTTGACTGCGTGAACTTTGCACCATACAAGTTCGGCGGCGCAAGAGGTCTTGGCGTAGGCTGGTTATCTGAGAGAGTTATGAATCTGCCTCACAGAAAGCTGATCCGCGAGAAGCAGAGCAACTGGGAGATGGGCGGATGTGCACCTGGCATGTATGCAATGTTAAGCGCAATTTTCAATTATGTATGCTGGATCGGTCAGCAGTTTATCCAGACCGAGGACAGAAGAGCACTGTATGTAGAAGGTATGACCAGAATCATGCTTCATGAGCGTGCGCTGCTGTACCGCTTACTTCATGGTTCGGATGAGGTTAAGGGCCTTCTGGAGATCGAGGGCGTGAACGTAGCGGTTGAAATGGATGATCTGACCCAGAGAGATCTGATCGTTCCTATTGTATTTGATAAGCTGACCTGCGAGCAGGCATCCAGAACTTATGAGGCCAGGGGGGTTATCGTTCATGAGCGTACCGACGCAAGCCTGTACTCTGCACGTCAGGTAAATTCCATCAATCAGCATGGTATTGTAAGAATTTCTCCTCTTCACTGCCATACCTATGCAGATATTGATGAGTTCTTAAAGATAACTGCAGAAATTGCAAAATAATAAAGTTTCTCCTCATAAATCAGCCCCGGACAGCAGTCCGGGGCATTATAGAAAATAAGAGATCCGCAATGGTATGGAATCTTTATTAATAAGACAGTTCCACTAGAAAAAGGGGCAAACGAATGAAACGCATCCGGACAGATCGGTATTGTCCGGAAAAAGGCGTGTAAATAGAAAACGCCTTCGGGTATCCCAGGATGCCCGAAAACGGGCGAAAAGATGAAAGGAGATTCACAATGAAAAAGTTTGTAGCATGGGGAATGGCACTCTTAATGGCAGGGGTGTTAGCGGGCTGCGGTTCTACAGAGTCAGCAGGCACAGCAGCAACTGCAGCAGGTGCTGCGGCACCGGGTGCAGCGGCATCGGGAGATGCATTTACACTGGGACTGATCTGTCCTCTTTCCGGCTCTTCTGCAGTTTCCGGTCAGATCTTAAAGAACGCAACAGAAATGGCAGTCAATGAGATTAATGCAGCAGGGGGCATTAACGGTGAAATCCAGATCGTTCTGGCTGAGGTTGATGACGAAGGCGTTCCGGCTACCTCCGTTACCGCTATGCAGAAGCTGGTTGAGCAGGATAAGGTAAACGCCGTAATCGGTGCACAGGCTTCCTCCTGTACGTTGGCGAACATGGAGATTACCAAGGCGGCGAAGATTCCGCAGATCACGCCTGCATCCTCCAACGTTGCTGTTACCCAGAGCGGAAACGACTATATCTATCAGATGACTGCAACGGATGAGCTTCATATGAGAAACGTTATGAAGTACATGGCAGAGGAGAAGGGTGCAAAGACCTTTGGCATCCTGTATGAGTCCTCTGACTTTGGTACCGGCGGATACAAGATCGCAAGCAGCATCTGCGGTGATTTTAACCTGGAAATGGTTGACAGTGAGGTTTACAATGCCGGCGATACCGATTTCTCCGTTGTACTGGGCAAGCTGCAGCAGGCAAATCCTGACTTCTTCATTTTCTGGGGCTACCATACTGAGGTTGCTATGATCTGCAAGCAGATGCAGCAGTACGGCATCAGCTTCCCGGCAATCGGCCAGGGCTACAATTCTCCCGAGCTGACCAACTTAGGCGGCGCAGCGGTTGAGGGTATTATGATCAGCACCGCATTCGATGCAGCAAACCCGGATGAGAAGGTACAGGAATTTGATAAGAAGTACACCGA
>JAUNOF010000020.1:20517-28414 GCA_030537215.1 Lachnospiraceae bacterium | reverse complement strand
TTTTTCGGTTTCATGATCCTCGCTCCTTTATTCCACCCTCTTTAATACTTTAATCTTATGTGCCGGCAGGTCAAATAATGCCACCATTGCATCTGTAATTTCTGATTTTACCGTTGGAATCCCGCCGCCCTGGGCGCTGATCACGATCCCGGATATCTCAGGCCGGATCTCCTTCTCCAGAAGAGGACCGGAGGAGGAGCCGGAGGATATGCTTCCGCCGGTTACGGAACTGCCTGCAGTGCTTCCGAAACCTGCCAGCACCGTGCTGGATTCCTCCTCAAATTCCGTGATATCTCTGGTTCCGCCAGAGGAATCCTGTTCCTTCGTTGTGGACTGGCTGGTACGCCCGTCAGTCTGGTAAACCTTCTGTTCCGAAGATTTCAGTACAATCAGAACATCCACCTGACCGACGCCTTCCACCTTTGCCAGCACCTCCTTCACCCGGTTTTCCAAAATTTCCTCATAAGAATGGTCGGATACGGTCTGATTGCCCCGTGAAAGAATGGTGCCGGTTTCCATATCTTCTCCATTTCCAAAGCTGCCTGTTCCCTGGCCGCCGGTCCCTGCTCCATAGATGCCCTGGTGAGCTGAAATTCCATTGGAAAGCTGACCGCTCTCCGACTCAGAAGCAGCCTGTTGATTCCTCTCCCAGAGCTCCATGCTTTCCCCGGGGGCTTCCTCTCGTGATGTGGAAATCCCTTCTGCGTTTCCTCCAATCATACGCTTCCAGCTACCTGCCACCTGCCCGGAGGGCATGGCTGCTATCATAAGGATCAGTCCCGCGCAAAGCAGTATGATCCAGCTTTCCTTCGTCATCCTGCCGCGTAATCCGGATATTCGCTTCTTCCAATCCGTAATACCCTGCCACCTTTCTTTGGAATCCATACAGCGCCTCCTGTTCTTTCTGCTCCCTTGCCCTGCGAGCACGGGACAATGCTCCTGCATTCCCCTCTATGCCTCCTGTCTTGCTTCCGGTACCTTCCCCCTCTCTGATCGAATTTTTATCTGCTTCCACCCGGACCTGAACGTCTTCCACTGGTTCCACGGCTGCCTGATCCATTGTCTGGCTCCCCTCTTCTCCCTTTCCCGTTTTCTTCTCCAGGAATCCTTCCGCCTCCACATCCGCGCTTCCGGCCTCCATCCATCCATCTTCCTTTCCTCCTTCCAGAACCAGCTCCATTCCAACTACCTGACCGAAGTTTTCCGATCCTGCATCCTTTTCAATCTGCACCGCAGCCTCCACACACTCAAATCCTTCCGCCTCTGCCATGGCCTTAACATCCTGGGCCACCGCTTCCTCATACTGTTGGATGATCTGTCCCATCCGCTGAGTTTCCATTCCCCAAAGCTGTTTTTCAAACTCGCTGGTGTCCTGTGCAAAGCGGATCTGCTGGTATGCATACGCCAGCTTTTCGTCCAGCTTCAAGCTTCCCATCAACGGCCCCACCACAATCAGGATAAAAACAGCGCCGGAAAACAGCTTAATGTACCGGTCGTACTTTCCGTTGGGCATCAGATTGGAAATCAGGCTGATAAAAATCAGGTAATAGGTAATATTTTTTATCCACTGGAAAATCCCATCCAAAATAGCCTTCACCTCCGCTACCCGCCAAAATACACTGCATTTGTTGCCCCACAGACGATTCCAATGGAAATGGCAAATAGCAGCACCACAGCCAGAACCGTGTGCAGCAAAAGGCTGTGCGCCTTTCCCATTCCGTCTGCGCAGGCAGTGATCCGCTTATCGCACACCGGCTCCATCAGCGCCGCCGCTCCCCGGTACAGCAGCAAAAAAAACAGAAGCTTGGCCACCGGCGCTGCTGCCAGCACTGCCAGTACCGCTGCCGCCGCGCCGCCAATGGTATTTTTCAGCAGCACACCAGATCCTACCGTTACCTGGATCACCGCTTCCGCTCCTGCCCCCACACCAGGGATGGCAGAAACCAGCTTTTGGACACTGGCCCGCTTTACACTGTCTGCGTAAGGGAGGATCATGGTCTGAATCATCTGAAGTCCCAGAAACACTCCTGACACGGTCTTTAGCGTCCACCGGATCCCGGACTCCAGGCCTTCGGTCATTCTTGTGACGAATTCCTCCTTTGACAGATTTCCTGCCAGCACCAGGAGCACATAGATTTTGATCAGTGGAAGGATCACCATCTGACACAGAAACTCTGCACCGCTGACTGCTCCGATTATGCTGCTGTACAGCGCCGCACCCGATATGCTTCCGCCGGCAAATGCCACTGACAGAAAAAAAGCCGGCAGCAGAAGCTTCATAAACTCCAGCACATTGCTCACCACAGCGGCTGCCGTGTCCACACTGGTAAAGAAGCTTGCAGTCAGACAGGTAAAGGTAAGGAGATAGGTGATAAAAAATCCGGTTTCTGAGATCCGGCTGGAGGGAAATACTGCCGCTGCCTGGGCAAACACAGCCCCCAGGATTCCCAGTGCTGCTGCCTGAGCCAAAAGCCGAATGCTGCCGGAGGTTTCCGCTGCAATCCCATTTCGAAAAGCTGAAATCAGCCTGGATGTCATTCCAGACAAATCTCCCTTTACCAGATCCTCCATCAATCCCAGAAAGGATATCTGCCCGCCTTCCTGCTGCTGATCCAGAAAGCGCTGGATCTCATCCAATCCCAGATCCGGCAGATCTGCACCGGGAATACTAAGAGCATTTGAGTCAAAAATTTCTGAGTCTGCAGCTTTTAAGCTGAAAACCTGCGGCTCAAAAGCATAGGCCTTCCCGTTCCCTGGTATCATTGTAAATGCCAGGACACAAAGCAGGAGAACTGCATGGTATCCCAGTACCTTGTTCTCCTTTGGCCCATACCTTTTCATCTGCCTTGTTCCCGGTATCTGCTCTTTCTTCCGTTCCAGCCTATTTCTCCATTCCAGCCCATTTCCCCAGCTTCGCCAATGTCTCCAGATCTGCCTCTGCCTTTGCCTCTCCCGCTTTCCTCTCTCATCTTCCATCTGCTGCTCCCTTCAGGCCATAAACCGTTCCAGCGTATTTAATAACGCCAGCACCACCGGTGCGCTGACTGCCAGAATGGACAGCTTTCCGAATATTTCGATCTGGCTTCCCAGAAAGCTGCAGCCATTGTCCTTGCAGATCCCAGAAGCAAATTCTCCGATATAGGTGATCCCCACCATCTTCATCAGTGTCACAAAATACACATTGTTCAGATGAATGGATTCCTGGATCTCCTTTACCACCTTAAGAATGGATTCCAGCTTCTGGATTCCATAAAAAAAGATAAACAAGCCGGCTGCCGCTGACAGGAAAAAACCGTATTCCCCCTTCATTCCCTTAAGCTGAGAAGCCAGCAGCACCGCTGCAATCCCCACTGCCGCCACCGTCACAACTGACATTGCCTTTGCCTCCTTTTTGTCACAGCGAAAATAAGCTTTTCATGGTCTCAAACAATTCGTAGATATAGGGAACCATCCAGAACAACACCAGCACCAATCCGGCCAGACTGGTTAAAAATGCCTGCTCCTCCCTTCCGCTGTGCTTCAGCACCTGACAGATCACCGACACCAGAATGCCTACTGCCGCAATTCGAAAAATCAGCCCAACCCCCATAATGCCTCCTAGTTTCCATCTCAGCCTTTCCAAAACATAACCGTTCTGCGCAGACCTGCTGAACAGTTACCGCAAAACAACTTCCTTCTGCTGCGTTTTCTTTCTACAGCATAGCAACTGTCAGAAACAGACCTCCCATCACGCCAAGGCTGGTGTAAAGCTTCGTTCGCTCCTTTAAATGCATCCGAAGATACTCGATCTGCCCATCCAGCTGCTCCAAATATAAAAGCAGATTTCTTTCCTGCATATTCAGATCCAGATACCCAAGATGATCCCCCAGGTGTTTTAAAGCGGCAATATCCTCTTCCTTCAGTGGATTCTCCCCCAGGCGGGAGAGCTCCTCCTGCCAGATATCCGAGAAGCCTTCCCCTTCCTGCCTCCGGATCCGCTCTGCCACAGAAAGGAAAAAAAGAGGCAGTCCCATAAGTCCTCTGTCTCCTTCCGCCCTTTGGCATCGCTCCCCTACTCGTTCCAGGGCATCCCCCAGCGCCGTGTGGCCGTAAAGAATCTCTCCCTTCAGAAAATAAATCATCTGGCGAAGCTGCTCCAGCCATCGAAGCCGCAGCTTCCACTGCCGTGCCATATACTGCCCCAGACCGGTACAGCCTAAGGTTACCAGACAAGCTCCCATCCACTTCATCCCATTCTCCTTTTCTGTTCTGCATCAGTTAATGGTTCCATCACTTATCTGCCGTCCTTCCTCATCGAAAACTGCCTTCACCTGCCCTGGCTTTCCCCGGTTTTCCAGAATAATAAACCGTTCAAATACGCCCTCCTCTGCAAATTCCCGAAGAACCGGCTTTCGCCTGATATCCTCCAGGGAGCATCCATGAACAGTTGCCAGCAGCTTACAGCCGCAGTTCTTTCCATATCGGATCGCCTCCAGATCCTCCAGGCTTCCGATCTCATCTACGGCTACCACCTGAGGCGCCATGCTTCGGATCAACATCATGATCCCTTCTGCCTTCGGACATCCATCCAGCACATCCGTCCGGATACCCAGATCATTCTGCGGCCGCCCCTGACAGCAGGCTCCCAGCTCCGAACGCTCGTCCACCACGCCTACCGTTACGCCTTTTATGTACTGACAGCCATTGGAAACCTGTCGGATCAAATCCCGGAGCAGGGTGGTTTTCCCACATTTCGGCGGTGAGATAATCAACGCCGAGCAAATATTCCCATCCGAATAGACCCATGGGAGAATTGGGTCTGCACAGCCAGGAATCTGTCTGGCCACCCGCACATTCAGAAAAGAAACATTCTGGATCGTTTTTACCCGTTTTCCCTCCACTACAACCTGACCGGCAACTCCGATCCGATGCCCGCCTGGAATGGTCAAAAACCCTTGCCGCAGCTCCTCATCAAAAGCGTAGAGAGAATACCGGCTCATGTATTCCAGCGTGTCCCGGATATCCGCAGCTGTGACCTGATAGCAGAACCGCCTTCCTGTATCCATTCTCTGCTTTCCTGCTGTATTTTCTGACAGCTTCCCTTCCATGCCTCCCTCTGTATTTCCCTCTGCATTTCTCTCTGCATCCTCCCATCTCCTCCACCGCATTCCATTTTCTTCTAAATACCATTCTGCTCCATGGGCTGTCATCAGCAGCGGCTGCCCCACACGAAGCCGCAGCTCCTCCGCCTGAAACCGCCTTGTGTCCGCCTGCCGCAGAAGCGTCCGAAGCTTCTGCGGAAAGATCCGGATCACCTGCTCCATCTCATCCATCCATCCCGCCCCCTTTACCGCAAATATATGGACATCCCGGCTGCTTTATTCCTCCTTCTTTTCATCATCAGTAAATTTTTCATCTGCGGCTTTCCAAAACCGCCGGATTTCCTCCTCATTCAGGGAATCTGCAAATTCCTTTTTTATCATCAAAAACTCCTCTAATTCCAGCAGGATCTGGTACAATACCGCCCGGTTTTCAAATTCTTCCCGTCCTTTCGGAAGAGGCTGAACCTTCATTCCTTTTTTGACTTCATCAAGGCATTTTAAAAGCCCTTCTGCATTGTTGCACTCGTGAAAGCTTCCTTCAATCTGCTCCATTACAGCTTTGATCTGCTGCGCCTGAACCGGCAGCGTTTTTATATTTCTTAAGTGTCTCGCCAACCGCAAAAGCACCAGCTGCTGTGCCTTCCGCATATTCATGTAGCGTAAATAATAGGGTTTCCGAGCCGCTGACCAGAAGTGATTTTCCATCTCCTGAAAAGCGCTTCGCTCTCCCTTCACCAGCTCTGCGTCCAGGCCCTCCAGAGCTGCATTCAATTGCTTCTCATCTGTTGCATCCTTCTGCCATGCTCCACCAAGAATCAGCCACATGCTCCGCAGGATCTGCCGCATCTGCTCCTCCACCTGTCTTTGCGTCCTTTTGATCTGCTTTTCCTTTCCTGGAATATAGAGATTGAAAAGAACTCCCATTCCCGTTCCAATCACCAGCAGCATCATTTCATTCCCGATCTGTGCCCCGGACATAGACTGCGCTCCCAGGAAATGGGTCATCAAAACCGTATTTACCGAAAGTCCCTCCATCATCTGAAACCGCACGCAAAAGCATGTAAACAGCAGCAAAAAAACACAGACCGCCAGCGGACGATATCCACAGGCACGAAAGCTGACCGCTGCAATCAACAAAGATACGAAAAAGGAAATCATACGCGAAACGGTAACACGTATGGTTTCCCTCCTGGTATCCTGAATGCTGAGAAGAGTGATCACTCCGGCGGAAGCACTGTAATTTAATCCCATCCCGTCAGCAATCACAATCGCCAGACTGGCTCCGGCTGCTATTTTTCCAATTTTTAAATAATCTGGTTTTATGTCTGATTTCATATTTTCCGGCCATCCTTTTCTTTTCCTAATAAAATTATCTCCAGTCAGCTTCTGATCTAAACTAGTGTGCTGGCACATTCATTTTCAAACTAATGACGCAGACTGAAAATTTATCCTGCGTGAAACAGGTCACCAATTACCGTGGATCATACTAGAATTCCAATCGTTGGGAACGGATAGGAAAGAACAACAAAATAACTCCCTTTCAACCAAATTCCATCCATGTGCGTACCCCACTGTACAACATGCATAAATTTGATTGAAAAGGAGTCCTTTTTGATTTTAGCTCAATCTATTATTTTCCGGCTTACGTCAAAGCTACCCTCTGTTTTTCGGCGCTCTCTCCACATATGCCTTCTCCACAATCAGAATCTCTTCTTTGCCCACACATTTCCTGCCTTCAAAATCCAGCCGGATCATGTAAGGCATAAAGTCAATGATCCGCAGAAAGCTGTCACAATTATACTCCGGATCAAAATAATTTAAAATAGTGCTCAGAGCGGTACCATGCGTGCCAAATAAAATCACCTCATCCGGATGTTCATCCAGCAGTTCAAACAGCCCTTCCATGTTCCGCTTCTGCACCATCCCGATGGACTCTCCGCCCTCCTCATGGAAATCAAAATCGGCCCATGGTTTCTGGAACATTCCCTGCACATTGCCACCTCTGCCGCTTTCCCTCTCCCGAAAACGCTCATCTGTATGTATCTCCAGATGATGATTTTCCACACAGCGGCGGATGGTGTCCATACTTCTGACATAAGGACTGGAAATGGCATAATCCAGAGGCACATTTGCCAGCGCTTCATATACTCGCTCGCTGTCCGCCAGTCCCTCTGCCGTCAATGGCCGTGTCCGGTCTTCCTCCCAGGTAAAATCAGGCTGGGCATGCCTTACAAAGTAAATGGTCGTCATCCGTAATCTTCCTCTCTTTTCACTGCCGTATTTTCTGACTCTTTACACCAACTTCTACTTATGATACGGCTCATGACTGATAATCCGGTAGCTGCGGTAGATCTGCTCCAGCAGCACCACCCGCATCAGCTGATGGGGAAAGGTCATTTTTGAAAAGCTGAGCTGGTAATCAGACCGGGAAAGCACCGCCTGAGAAAGTCCCAGGGAACCGCCGATCACAAACACAATCTGGCTGACGCCGCTCACTCCCAGCTTTTCCAGCTTCCCTGCCAGCTGCTCTGAATCCAGCATCTGTCCCTGGATCGCCAGAGCAATCACATAAGCATCCGGGCGGATTTTAGAAAGGATCCGTTCCCCTTCTTTTTCCTTGATCTGATCCTCCAATGCCGGACTGGGTCCATCCGGTGTTTTCTCATCTGCTACCTGGATGATCTCCAGCTTGCAGTAGCGGCTCAGACGCTTGCTGTATTCTGCGATCGCATCTTCAAAATATTTCTCTTTTATCTTTCCTACGGTTACTAAAGTGATTTTCAAATTCTGCACCTCTGCTGCTTTCGAGCCAGCTC
>JAUNOF010000020.1:8277-20417 GCA_030537215.1 Lachnospiraceae bacterium | reverse complement strand
ACGGTTACTAAAGTGATTTTCAAATTCTGCACCTCTGCTGCTTTCGAGCCAGCTCGACGCTGCATGTTCTATGATTTTCTGCTTTCCATTCAGAGGTCAGCTCAAACTCGCTCCGCTCCTTTTCGCTGTCGGGCGTTCCGCCCTATAGAAAATCATAAAATATGCTGCTTTCGAGCCCAGCTCGACGCTGCATATTCTATGATTTTCCGCTTTCCATTCAGAGGTCAGCTCAAACTCGCTCCGCTCCTTTTCGCTGTCGGGCGTTCCGCCCTATAGAAAATCATAGAATATGCTGCTTTCGAGCCAGCTCGACGCTGCATATTCTATGATTTTCTGCACCTCTGAATTAGGAATCAAATTCTAAAATCATATCGTACCATGTGGCGCCGCCGTGGACGGAGGCGGATAGCCCCAGATTCCGATATCCGAATTTTTCATAATAATGGATCAGCCGGTCTTTGCAGGTGAGGATCAGTCCTTTTCTGCCCTTTTTTCTTGCATCCTGGATCAGATGCTCCATCAGATCTGCCGCTATTCCATGCCGCCGGTAATCTGGAATCACATCTAATCCAAAAATAGCCTGATAATTACCGTCTGGAATATGGTAAGAGGCATCCTCAAACATCTCGTCCCGGATTACCTTGTCATTGGTCACACAGCCGTTGATAAATCCGATGATCCGTCCCTTTTCTCCTTCCTTCCCATCCTCCGGCTCTGCCACAGCCACCAGGAAGCTTTCCGGAAATGTCTGAATCCGAAACTTTAAGGATTCCTTCGTAGCTGCCTCTGCAGCAGGAAAGCAAAGCAGTTCTACCTGTGCTGCTTCCTCCAGATCTTCCATCATTACTCTGCGGATCGTATATTGTGTATTCATCGTAAAAATATTCTCCTTATTCGTTATCCACCCGGGCCTGCCGGATCCGGCTTTTATTTTACCCGGAAGTAGTATCCCACGCCCCACTTGGTGTGTACATATTTCGGGTCGCTTGGACTTGGCTCGATCTTCTCTCGAAGCCGCCTTACATGTACATCTACGGTGCGCACATCTCCCGTATCCAGAGCTTTATTTCCCCACACAAAGGTCAGCAGGGACTCCCGGCTGTATACCTTGTTTGGATGGCACACTAAAAGCTCCAGAAGGTCAAATTCCTTCGCCGTCAGATTGATCTCCCGGTCTGCGATAAAGACTCTCCTGCCCTCCACATCCAGCTTCAGGTCACCGGCAGTCACCACCTTGTTCTCCGGCTCTGCCGCCTTTTTATTCTTTTTCCCGCTGCGACGCATGATGGCCTTGATCCTGGCCTTTACCTCCAGGATATTAAAAGGCTTGGTAATGTAATCATCTGCACCGTACTCCAGTCCAAGAATCTTATCCATATCGCCGCCCTTGGCAGTCAGCATAATAATCGGCATCTCGGAAAACTCCCGGATTGCCTGACATACCTCAAATCCGTCATGCTTGGGAAGCATCACATCCAGAAGCACCACATCATACTCCTTCTGCTTCGCCTTCTCAATGGCTTCCTCCCCATCATAGGCGCAGTCTACTTCCATTCCATCCTGCTCTAAGCTGAACCGGATTCCCTTTACGATTAATTTCTCATCATCCACTACTAAAATGCTGGCCATCTTCCACCTCTATCTCCACACTTCACCGGTCTTGGGCGCGCTGCATGCCCCGCTCGGATTACACTGTGATATCATCCTTTATCTTCTGAAATGCTCCGTCCTTGATTCCGGGCACCTTCATAATATCTTCAATTTTCTGGAAAAAACCATGTTTTTCCCGGTAGGCAATAATGTCTTCCGCTCTGGACGCCCCGATTCCTTTCAATGTCATCAGCTCATCCTTTCCGGCTGTATTAATATTTATCTGCCTGGTCCCATTTTCAGAACCAGTACTTCCTGTTCCGGCCAAACCCGGCTGAAGGCTGGATGCCGGAAGGGATATCACATCCGCCTCTGACACTGATCTGGCTTCCTCCTTTGTAAAGACCGTGATCTTCATTCCATCCACAATAGGAGCCGCCAGATTTAAAAGCCGCTCCTCCGCTTCCGGAAGAAGCCCGCCGGCTGCCTCCACCGCCTGATAGATCCGGCTTTCCCCAGCCAACTCATAAACTCCCGGCCGGGCCACTGCTCCGCAGATATGTACAAAGCAGGTATCTGCCGATGCAGATTCCCTGCTGCTTCTGCTGTCATCTAAGCCTTCACCGCTTCCCTGACTTTTGCCAGATGCTTCGCTTCCATTTGGATCCTGGATCTCAGAAAACAGATCTTCATCTGCATTCTGACCGGAGATCCTGTTTTCCCCAAAATCCTGATCTCCCTCCTGCCCAAATCCATCTTCTGCGCTCTGTCCGCCTTCTTTTCCGCTTTCTTCCTTTTCGTTCCCGGCAGACGACTCCGAAAGGGCAATCACGCCCGTTTTCCCTCTGCTGAAAAACAGCTCCTCCCCAGTTTGGCGGGAGCAGCTATAGCAGATGCCTGCAAGGATCATAAACAAAGCAGTCAATACCAGTTTCATCCATTTTGCATGTAAATATTTCATAAGATACCAGATCTATGGTACCATTTCAGCCTGTATTACTATTCTACTAGGACTATCATGGAAAAACAAGTATTAAATTCCTGCTTTTTTCTTAAGAATCTGTAAGTATCATCTCTTAAAAATAATAATACCTGCAATGGCAATCGCCGCTCCCAGCGCCTTCTTCCACTCAAATCCGGCCTTCTCCACCCCCATCAGTCCAAACAGCTCGATCCCATAGGCAATGATGATCTGGGATACTACAATGAGAAGCGCCGACTGCGCCGGTCCCAGGCTGTCCACGCTGCGGATCACCGTATATGTGATCAAGGCGCCCAAGATCCCTCCAAGAAGCATATATTTTGGCTCCACCTGCCACAGAGCGCTGATAGGCTGGCGGCCGCTTATCAGCCACATCATGATACATACCAAAAAGGCCGACAACTGCACCCATCCCGCCGCCGTCCAGATACTGCTCTGCTTCGTTACTCCTGTGTTCATTACCCCCTGTATGCTCATCAATGCTCCTGACAATAATGCTATGATAATTCCCATGCTGCAGCTCTCCTCTTTCCTGATTTTTGTAGGGTCAGCGCAGGAAATACCCTCTTTTCACTGGCCATCCCCTGCGCAGACCTGCCGGATCGTTACGAATGACCTTTATTGGCAACCGTTCCGACCGGCATCTTCTGTCATTAGTTTGCAGCATATTTTTCTTTTTATTCCGTCATTTCCACAGATTCCATTTTCCTCTAAGTGAACCTATTGCAATTGAAACAGGCAAACTTGACATCCCCATTCATCTGCGTTATACTGAAGCAGTAAACATAACTAACACAAGCTAGGGGAGCAGATTGCTGAGAGTGGAATTACCGGATTCCCATAGGATGCCGGAGGATTTCAGACCCTCAATACTTGACCCGGTTAATGCCGGCGTAAGGAAGCTATTCCGTTGCGATTTTCTGATACATATGCTTTCATCCATCGGATGTTCATCATCCCGTCCATGAAATTCTGTATTCAGATGCCGCAGCATTCCTTCATCAAGCATCCCCTCCTGTGTGCAGACAAAGGAGGATTTTTTTATGTCAATGTTTCTGATCTACGACGCAGAAAATTATGAGTACATTCTGCAGCCGGCCGGCTACCTGCTTCTGGCCGTCATTCTGATTGCCCTGCTGGCATCCATCCGCATTTTCAGCAAAAAAGACAGCTCCAGGCAGATGAGCACCAGACAGCTTGTCTTCTGCTCCATGTCCATCGCACTGGCTACTGCTGCATCCTTTATCAAGCTGGCATCTCTGCCCTTCGGCGGCTCCATCACCCTGTTCAGTATGCTGTTTGTATCTCTGATCGGCTATTTCTACGGAGCCAAAACAGGACTTCTCACCGGATTTGCCTACGGCATTCTCCAGCTGATCACCGGGCCTTACATCTACGCACCGATGCAGGTGCTTCTGGACTATCCGCTGGCCTTCGGCGCCCTGGGACTGAGCGGCTTCTTCCACAATAAGAAAAACGGTCTGATCATTGGTTACATTACAGGCGCAGCAGGCCGCTACATCTGCCATGTGATCTCCGGCTATGTATTCTTTGCAGAATATGCACCAGAAGGCATGAATCCTATGGTTTATACCCTGGGATATAATCTGACCTACATTTTGCCTGAAGTGATCGCCACTGTGATCATTCTGTGTATTCCAGCCGTTTATAAGGCCATCGGACAGGTAAAGCAGCAGGCTTGTGCATAGCAGATTTTTTAACGAGAAAAATCCCATCGGCTTCGCCGATGGGATTTTGTCTACTGGCCCAGGTTATCTTACAGTCAGCGCAGCAGATGCCTTCTCATCCTCAGCTGCATCAGCCGCCAGCTCCTCCTCGATCCGGCTCCTCCGCATCCGACGGAAATAGGAACTCATCTCATCAGCCATTCCGGAAAGCCGGTTTAAAAGGGTGGAAAAATCCTTCAGCATCACATCATCGGTAAAATAGGGATACACGATATCATGGTCGATCTCGCTCCAGCCCTCCTCGAAAAGCGTCCTTCCCTGGATCTCCACGTAATACCCCTTGTACTTGATAATATAATGCAGAGACCGATAAATTCCATCCGACCGTATCTCAATCAGATTCTCATCATAGATCCGGCTGTCTCCTGTCCTCCGGTAAACCTTGGGACGCTCTGCGATGTAATAGTGATTCTCGTCCTCGTCAAAATCCTCGATCCGGTTCTCCACATACAGTTCCGGATTATTCTCAAAAACGCTGGTAATATACCGATGAAAATAGATCCAGTCCTCCCGGTACAGGAAAAACACACGGATACCGATCAGATCCGTAATATATTTATGAAAATTATTCCCATCGATTTTCTCAAATCGCTCAAAATGCTCATTCCGCTTCCGGATCACCTTCTCCAAAAGATGCCCCGGATTCTTTGTCCGATAGCGATACGAATGGATTCCCGCCTTCTCAATATCATACAGATAGGCATCCACAAAATCCTTCCCGATCTCCCGCAGCTTCCCTTCGATCGCCACATAATTCTCATAAATACTGCTCAGCTCCTTCCAGCTGATCTGCGCAGCCAAAAGATCCTGCTCATCAATATGATACTCTTTCAAAAATTTTTCCTTCTCCATCATTCCGGTAACATAAACCACCTTTTCTCATTCTTAATCTCTGCCGGTCGGTACGGCCATGTTCACACCTCCAGCACCTGCTGGCTCCCGGCTGATCAGCAAAGGGATTAACCTCTATCTGAACAGTAACCATTATATCATATTTCAGAGAAAATACCACCTTCCATGCATTCCCATTTTTGTCGAGTTATGATATACTGTTACTGTTCAAGTAGGTCTGCGCACTTGCTGCGCTGACCGTATGATAAACCAGGCCGGAAAGCAAAAATCCCATCGCCGTAGGCGATTTTCATGGATTTTTGCTAGTTGCTGTGAACGCACGTGAACAGTAACGATATACTCAAGAAAATGTCCCATTATTCGTAAAGGAGGTCCCCCTTGAACCAGAACATACAGCCGTTATCACAACAGGAAGTCAAAAACACTCTGGACACTCTGCGTTTTTTAAGTGAAACGACGGATGACGATCTCTTCCTCTGGGACCTGCAGTCGGGCCGGTTTTATTTTTCTGGTCCGATTCACCAGCGATACCACCTGCCTCCGGCAGCTGAAAACGGATACACGCTGCAGGATTGGAAGAGCCTTCTGTATCCCTCAGATTTTCCTCAGTTTCTGGAACATCTGACCCAGATTCAGCAGGGAGTCCAGGATTCTCTGAATGCAGAATACCGCCTGCTTGATGTGGAGGGTAATACTGTCTGGAATATCATCCACGGAAAAGTCTATTCAGGCCAGCCAGAACACCCCGCCCAGATGATCGGAAGAATATCCGGCGCAGTGTTTGATCTGAAGGTGGATCCTCTGACCGGCCTTCTCAACGCAGCTAAACTGACCGAGGATATGGAAAAATGCCTGTCCGGCAGCAGCCAGGGGCATCTGATCATCTTTGATATTGACCATTTCAAAAATATAAATGTGAAATATGGAAGAGGCTTTGGCGACCATGTAATCAAGCTGGTTACGAAGGTCCTGGAGCAGTGCGCAGATCCTTCCATGCGGATCTATCGAGTGAACGGAGACCAGTTCGCTGTCAATCTAAAAGACTGCAGCAGAAGGGATACCGAAACGCTTTTTCAGGCCGTCCAGAAAAAG
Organism: Lachnospiraceae bacterium; assembly: GCA_030537215.1. Lineage (GTDB taxonomy): Bacteria > Bacillota > Clostridia > Lachnospirales > Lachnospiraceae > Caccovicinus. The sequence continues at coordinate 14,153 of JAUNOF010000020.1, read as the reverse complement.
CTGCAGCCTCCTTACACCATCTCAGCCGGCGCCATCCAGTACAGCAGCAGCTGGATTAAAGACAGCAGCATGCTGTACCAATATGCAGAGAACGCTTTGGATCGCACCAAGCAGCAGGGCCGCAACCAGCTGGCTTTCTTCTCGTCTGATGATTATGAGAGATATGTCAGTACCATTGACTTACAAGATGAGATCCGCCAGAGTATTCAAAACAACTTTCAGGGGTTTTCTCTCTGCTATCAGCCTCAGATCCACAGTCAGACCTATCAGCTGATCGGTGCTGAGGCACTGCTTCGATACACCTCTTCCACACGGGGAGCGATCCCTTCAGATGAACTGATTCCGCTTCTGGAGCAGACTGAGCTGATCTGTCCGGTAGGACAATGGGTTCTGGAAACGGCTCTGGCCCAGTGTAAGGAGTGGCGGGCGCAGTACCCCAGGTTCCATATCAGCGTTAACATCTCCTATATCCAACTTCGGAAAAAGGGGATCTCGGAACTGGTGCTGGACTTGCTAAAGAAGTACGATCTGCCTGGTAATGTGCTGACCCTTGAGATCACAGAAAGCATGCAGCTCCAGGATTACCACTATTTCAATAAGATCTTTTACCAGTGGAAACGCTCTGGAATTCAGATCTCCATCGATGATTTCGGCACCGGATATTCCAGCTTAAGCTATTTAAAAAGCATTGAGATCAATGAAACAAAAATCGACCGCTGCTTTGTCAGCAGAATCCAGCACAGCGCTTACAACTACCGCCTGCTGAGCAATATGATCGAGCTGGCCCACAGCGCCAAAATCCAGGTGTGCTGTGAAGGTGTAGAGACCATTGACGAACTGCTGGTCTTAAAGGAGCTGCAGCCAGATATCCTCCAGGGATATCTGTTTGCCAAGCCCTTTGAGAAAAAGCAATTTGAGGATACCTATCTGAATCCGCAAAGCACTGCCTATCAATCGCGCATAGACCGGGAGGCTCATTATCAAAGCCTGAATGATAAACAGCAGAAAAAACGGATGGAGTCTGCCGGCCAGAATGAAATGGAAGCCATTGTGGAAGCATTAGATGAGATCGTCTATGTCTGTGATACAGACAGCTTTGAGCTGTATTATCTGAATCCTGCCGGACGCCGTCTCACCGGCATGTACGACTACAAGGGCTGTAAATGCTACAAGGTACTGCATGACCGGAACAATCCTTGTGAATTTTGCTCCCGCACCTGCCAGAAGGAACAGGCCTTTTTTGTCCGCGAGATCGAAAATACCTTCCTGAAGCGTCATTTTATCCTGAAGAACAAGCTGATCCCATGGCAGGGCCACATGGCAAGACTAGGGTTGGCCATCGATACCACGGAAAAAGAGCTGGCCACTCGCGGCGTCCAGGAGCAGCTGACCCTCGAGCAGACCTTGACTGCGTCTGCCAAAGTGCTGATCGAAGAGGCTGACATAAACCAGGCCATCCAGCATGTGCTGCACTCTGTGGGCAAATTTTATAAAGCTGACCGTGTCTATCTGACTCAGGAAACGGAAGATGGCAGCAGCTGGCATATCACTTACCGTTGGCTGAAGGACGGACTTATTCCTATCAATGCCGCCCCCCAGCGGATCCCCAGCGAATTCCTGCAAAGCTGGATCAAGATGGCCGAAGACAATTCCTCCATCTCTATCTCCAATACGGATTCTCTGAAAAACAGTGATCCAAAGCTGTGGCATATTTTCCGTCAGCATTCTGTCCGCCGTCTGATTGGCGCTCCCATACAAAACGGCCAAAAGCTCCTTGGGTTCATTAACGTAGATAATCCCAGACATCGTCCCTGGGATGACTCCCATCTTCGTGCCGTGGCTGGATTTCTGGCTGACCGTCTGACCCGCAATGATACTGAAAAGCGCCTGCACGAGCTGCTTAACTGCCGGTATGAGGATATTCTCCGGAATACCCGGCTGGGACTCTGGGTCATCCGGATTGATGAGGAAAATCATCGCCATGAACTGTTTGCCGACCGAATCATGCTGCAGATCTTAGGATTGACCGGAAATCCTGATCCGGAAACCTGCTACCAGCACTGGTACAGCCGGATCAATGACGGTTATTACCACTATGTCAACCTTGCTGTGGAAAGCATGATCCAAAGCCGCAGGATTGTGCAGCTGGAATACACCTGGAATCATCCGGAAATGGGAGAGGTTATGGTGCGCTGCCTGGGAATCCGGGTAGAGGACCGTGACGGCATGATCTGCCTGGAGGGCTACCACCGGATCATCAGTGACATGGAACGTCCCAAATCGCTTCCCGACAGCAGCTTCGGTGAAATGTTTGAATATAATGAACGCAAAAAGTCCATTTACTTCCACACCAAAAGACGGCTTCTGGCCGGCGATATGGAGCGAGAGGATAATTTTCCGGAATGCTGGATCCGGTCGGAGATGGTTCATCCTCATTTCATCCAGGAGTTCCGTTCCATCTTCTCTCACGTTCCAGAAAAAGAAGATCTTCAAGGCATCGAGATGCTCCTGAAGACCAAGGCAGGCTCTTATGAATGGTTTAAGATCAAGACCCGGCATCTGGGCCGGGAGCAGCAGGACGTGAATACCATTGTGGTTCTCGTGGATCCGGCCAACCAGGAGCGTTCCATCGAACTGGAATACATCCGAAAAAATGACTTTTATCAGGCCATCCTCTCCGAGACTGTCGCTTATGCTGAGGTTGATGTGGAAAGCGGGCATTTTAAGGCATCTGGCGGATTGTGGGAATCCTACGCGGAGGAATGCCGGAAGCAGGGAAAGACCTTCAGCCAGATCATGCAGCAATTAGAGAAAGAACTGATACACCCAGAGCAGGCTGACCACTACTGCCAGCTTCTGGGCACAGAAACCTTGTTTTCCATGTACCAGGACGGCCAGACTACCCGGAAATTTTCCTTCCAGCGCAGAATCCAGGGCGAATACCGCTGGGTGCAGCTGATGATTCATATTTTTCAGGAACGCTATTCCGAAAATATGTATGCGCTGCTGTATCTGAAGGATATCGATGTGGAGAAGAAGAAGGAGCTGGCTCAGGAAATCGCCGCAAACCGCGATCCTCTGACCAATGTACTGAACCGCAGAACCTTTGAATACAAGGTGATGAATCACATGACGGAGGAATCCGCTCCCTCAGGCGCACTGGTCATGCTGGATCTGGATGATTTTAAATCCATTAATGATCAGTACGGCCATCTGGCAGGCGATGCTGCCTTAAAAAAGCTGACGGAAATTTTAACCTCCACCTTCCGCCGCCGTGACCTGATCGGACGATTAGGCGGAGATGAATTCCTGGTATTCATCAAGGATGCCACCGACCCGGAGATCCTGGATAAACGTATGAATGAGCTGTACCAGTCCCTGCACACGGCGCAGCCCATCCCTCTTTCCTGCAGCGCAGGAATTACCATGATCACCGATGCCGGATTTTCCTATGAGGAAAGCCTGGCTCAGGCAGATATGGCCCTGTACCAAAGCAAAAGGCGGGGGAAGGATACCTATACTTATTATCTGGATATCTGTGATGAGACGGATGTTCTGTCAGAATCCGGGAATTCCTCATCATAATCGGTGGTCTGTCTCGACAATCAGCAGATAGCAAAGCTGCAGCAGCACAGAACCATTACAGCATTACAAAAGAGAGCTATGTGGATCCATGACGTTATCCATTCATATAGCTCTCTTTTCATATGCCTCTATTCTAGGTTTTGTTCCCTCTGGTCCTCCCAATTACCAGAAAAAACTTCTTCTAACTCTTAAAACGCCGCCGTCTCTACCGCTGCAGCGCGGCCGCCCTCACCAGATGGGCCGCCAGCACAGCTGTCGTCACAGCGCCCACGCCTCCTGGAACCGGAGTCGCCATAGCTGCCTGCTCCTGGATGGAATCAAAATCCACGTCACCGCACAGCTTTCCGTTCTCGTCCACATTGATACCCACATCGATGATCACCGCATTCTGGCCTACATATGCTCCATCCAGCATCTTCGCCTTTCCGGCAGCCGCCACAAGGATCTCTGCATTCCGGCAGGTTCCTTTCAGATCCGCCGTCCTGGTATGGCAGATGGTCACTGTGGCATTTTCCTTTACCATCAGCATGGCCAGCGGTTTTCCCACTACCATGCTCCGGCCCACTACCGTCACCCGCTTTCCTGTAATCGGGATCTCATTGGCCTTCAGCACCTGAATCACCGCCTCTGCCGTACAGGGCGCAAACCCGTTCTCATCCCCTGCAAATACCTTGGCGATATTTTCCGGAGAGATCCCGTCCAGATCCTTCACCGGATCGATCAGCTTCTCAATATCCTTCTCACAGATCTGCTTCGGCAGAGGCCGCAGAAGGAGGATTCCAGTCACATCCTCATCCTGATTGATGGCCTGAAATGCCTGTTTAAATTCCCCATCGGTGATATCCTGAGGAAACACGTAGGATTCCACCCGCAGCCCGAAATTCTCCATCTTCTTTTTCGCGCCCCGCTCATAGGACATATCATCCGGCCGCTCTCCCACCCGGATGATGGCCAGCTTCGGCGCATGCTCCTGATCCTGGATCCCCAGTGCCTTTAAGCCTTCTGCCACTTGCTCCTTTATCTTTGCAGAAACCTCTGCACCCTTTAATGTAATCATTATTTCCGCCTTTCTCTCTCGCCTATGTTCTTCCCCGGGCATCCGCTTCCTGCGCGTATCCGCTTCCGCACCGTCTGATTTACCTTAACTTCTCCAGCACCATACCGTAAATCTCATCCGCCTTTTTCGTGCCGTCCGCCACCATCTTATCTGCACAGGCATTCAGCTCCTCCGCCCGTTCCCGATTCTTCATAGATTTGGTATTAATATATACATTCATCACAGCGCCAAGGAGTGCCGTTCGCACAAACTGCACGCCCACGCCTACATCGCTGACCGCCATCCTGCTTCCCTTCTCTGCCAGAGTTTCCAGAATGCGAAGCATCTCCATGGACTTTTCCATGATCTGGATGGGAACCAGGCTTGCCGCTAACAGATTTTCCTCCATGATCCGGTCTTTATACGCCTTCTCCTCCTCGGTTCCATAAGGCAGGCTGTATGCCGCAGCTAACGGCGCAAATACCTCCGCATCCCCATCCGCCAGGCTGACAAAATCCTGCTGCAGAGCCTTCATCTGCTCCAGCAAAAGCTTGATCTCATCCTCCACATCTGCATATCGTTTCTTTCCAATGGTCAGATTCGCCACCATCTGTCCCAGGGCATTGCCCATGGCGCCGCCGATGGCCGAAGCTCCGCCGCCGCCGGGAACCGGGGCCTTGGAAGAAAGGGTGGATAAAAATTCCTGTAATGTGTTGTTTTCTATCATGTGCCGCCTCCGTTTGTAACATTTTATTTTATAACATCAATATTTTATAAGTCATGCTGCACCTTTTCTTATCATGTGCAATTCCAACACAGATTACTTCACCAGACAGTCCTGTATAATATCGATTTTCTATAATCTGCTGCAAAGCAGCTTCCTTTAAACCATCAATATCTTCGCCCTGCTTAAACTCAACAATCATACTAGGATACCCTGCTACTAAAGCTTCCAGTGTAATATCACTTCGTCCATATCCAGCTTCTATATTACTGGTAACTTTGTATGCACCTCGAAGCGTAATACACATTCCCAAAAACAGCATATGATATGCATTTTCCTTTGCATCCATGTAGCTGGTACAAGATATTACAATGTTTTGATAGATGGACAAGAACCGCCTCATATCCTTCTTCAAAAGCGCATCAAACATCTGCTGCAAATCCATTCTTTCAATACCAGAAATTTCTGATACCAGCGTCTGGAATTCAGACATAACTTCCTCATTTGGAATTTTTACAATCACAGTACTGG
>JAUNOF010000020.1:0-8177 GCA_030537215.1 Lachnospiraceae bacterium | reverse complement strand
GTCTGGAATTCAGACATAACTTCCTCATTTGGAATTTTTACAATCACAGTACTGGCATCCAGACGTTTTACAGCTGCCAGATATCCAGCATTCACCAGCAATCCCCAAAGGCTGTAATTACTGTCCCTCTCTACATAAGCTGTGTCAAGAGTGAGCCAGACAATGGTCTCTTCTCCTGCTGCAAGTCGGTCAAAGCTGTTCCAAAAGTTCTGATCCGCCTTAGCCAGTGCCTGCCTGATCAGATAATTTGATGATGAATTTACCCAATAATTATCTAAAAACTGATTATCAGCATAATTTAGAATCGACCAGGGATTATAAATCTCAATTCCGCCGAATTGATATCCATCGTATTTTTTGCGGACAGCTTCATTCAGCTGCAAACTGTATTTTTCTAACAGTTCTGAAACTTCTTGCTCAGTCAATCCAAAATAAGAAGCATACTGCCGATGAAATACTGTGTATACCTTCGGATTATTAAACTGTGAAAAAATACTTTCCTTTGCAACCCTCTGTACGCCTGTAATCAAAGCCTGCCCCAGCGCCGCATTTCCTTTCATCGCAGCTCCGTAAAAATTTGAAAAAAAGGCCCCCAGCAGATCATGATATCCATATTCATAGCTGCTCATGATCGGCTGATCATACTCATCGATCAGTAAAATTGGCTTCATATGATAATATTCCGCAACTACCCGGATAAGATCCAGCATTGCTGTAGACAAATAAATATAGGGCGAATCTGGATTCATTACATATCCATAAGCTTCATAAAACTTACATACACTGAATCGTTTCCGATCCAATTTTCCTTCCAGCAATTCATAATATCGGCTGTATTCCTCCTGCATGGATACCCTTAATTGGAACATCAATTCTTCAATCGTGGCTCCTTTACAGTTTTTAAAGGTAAAATAAATCACAGGCCGCGATTGAAGCTGATCCGCATATGGGCTGTCCATAATTGACAATCCGGCAAATAATTTTCGGTTATCCTTCGTAATATCAAAAAACTCCCGGATCATCGTCATATTCAAAGTTTTTCCAAACCGTCTTGGCCTGGCAATCAAGGCAACCTCATCCTGCATTTCGATAAAGTCCCGGATCATCAGGCTTTTATCGACATAGTAATATCCATTGCTGCGTAATTTTGCAAAATCGTCAATCCCGATCGGTAATGGCTGCTTCAATTTGATCACCTCTATTATACACAATCCCTCACATTACTCCTCCATTGTATCACACTTCGAAGTGCATGGAAATATTTTAATTTTTAACAGTTTTTTTCAATCACTATATTTCCACCAAATAAGGGACTATCGCATTCCTGCAACAGTCCCTTCCGCGCCGTGTACCTATAACCACATCTTATTTTTACCCGTCTTTTCGATATACTGGTTCTCCTTTTGTATCATAAGAACACATAAAACTGATCAATCCATTTTCGTCCTTTATATTATAGGCATAAGGAGGTACTTTGTCAGGATTGAATTCCGCTTTTGAAAACGTATATTTTTTCGTTATATTCTTCCTGCTGACTCCAATGGATTGATTTGAAAAACCATATACCATTGTCTTACTACCTTCCTTATTTCAATATTTTTCAATTACCTTGTGTTCTCAATCGCCTTTTTCAGCCTGACGATCATCTCATCCACATGGCTCTTCTCGATCACCAGAGGCGGAATAAACCGAATGATATTGGCGCCTGCGCTGATCAGCACCAGCTTCTGCTCCAGCAGCGCATTGGTCACGATGGGGCCTACCGGCTGGTCGAATTCCAGGCCCTGCATCAGTCCCATTCCACGGTGAGCCTTTACTGCCGGATACTCAGCCTTTACTTCCTCCAGTCTCTCCCACAGGTACTCTCCGATTTCCGTTACATGAGCCGTTAAATCTCTGCTCTGGAAGATGTCCAGCACCTTGCTTGCTGCCGCGCAGACAAATGGATTGCCGCCGTAGGTAGTGCCGTGATCTCCGGGAACCATAGCGGAGGCCGCCTTCCCACAGGCCAGGAATGCGCCGATGGGCACGCCGTTTCCCAGTGCCTTCGCCACGGTCATCACATCCGGCTTTACGCCGTAATGCTGCCATGCAAACATGTGTCCGGTACGTCCCATGCCGCACTGGATCTCATCCAGGATCAGAAGCGCGTCATGCTCATCACACAGCGCCCGAACGCCTTCGATAAATTCCTTCCGGGCCGGGTAAATGCCGCCTTCGCCCTGCACCGTTTCCATGATAACCGCACAGGTTTTTTCATTGAAAAGCGCTTTTACGCTGTCCAGATCATTGAACTGCGCAAACTTGATTCCAGAAAGCAGCGGCTTAAACGGCTCCTGGTAATGGTCATTTCCAGTTACGGAGAGAGCGCCGATGCTTCTTCCGTGGAAGGAATTCTTCATGGCAATGATCTCATGGTCATGTCCGCCGTCCTTGTTGTAAGCATACCGGCGTGCAATCTTGATGGCGCCTTCCACCGCCTCGGTTCCGCTGTTGGTGAAGAACACCTTATCCATCTGCGCCGCGGCCGTCAGCTTCTCGCCCGCCTCGACAGATGGTGTGTTATAAAAATAATTGGAAATGTGCAGCAGCTTTTCTGCCTGTTCCTTCACACATTCTGTGTACTCCGGATCGCCGTAGCCCAGTGCATTTACCGCAATCCCTGCATAGAAATCCAGATATTCCGTGCCGTCTGTGTCGTAAAGGTGCAGCCCTTCGCCCCTTTCGAACACCACCGGAAACCGGTTATAGGTTTTATAAAATGCAGCCTCTCCTTCCGAGATCCATGCTTCCTTACTCTTCGCCATGATAATAACGCTCCTCCCTTGAATTCAGGATTGCCGTACCGATACCCTTATTGGTAAAGATCTCCAGCAGCAGGCAGTGTGGAATCCGCCCGTCTAAGATATGTACCCGGGACACGCCGCTGTTGATAGCATCAATGCAGTTCTGAAGCTTCGGAAGCATACCGCCGCCTAAGCTGCCGCCGTCTACGAAGGCCTGAGCCTCCTCCACGGTGATCTCAGAGATCAAAGAATCCTTGTCATTAAAATCCCGGTAAACCCCTTCTACATCGGTCAGGAATGCCAGCTTCTCCGCCTTCACTGCCGTGGCAATGGCGCAGGCGGCATCATCTGCATTAATATTGTAGGAATCGAAATGATCATCGAAACCGATGGGGCAGATGATGGGCAGGAAATCCCTCTCCAGGAGATCATAGATCACCTTTGGATTCACTTCCTCCACATCTCCTACAAATCCGATATCCTCGCCGCCGGAATACTTTTTCTTACATTTCAGCATCATACCGTCCTTGCCGCTGATGCCTACCGCCTTCACCCCAAGCTCATTTACCAGCTGCACCAGACTCTTGTTTACTTTGTTTAAGACCATCTCCGCGATCTCCATAGTAGATTCATCGGTAACACGAAGACCATTCACAAAATGAGGCTCCATCCCCACCTTGTTCACCCAGCGGCTGATCTCCTTTCCGCCTCCATGGACGATAATCGGCTTAAATCCGGTCAGCTTCAAAAGCACCACATCCTGGATTACCTGACGCTTCAGCGCCTCATCTACCATGGCGCTGCCGCCGTACTTCACCACGATAATTTTCCGGTTAAACCGCTGGATATACGGCAGCGCCTCAATCAGAGTAGCCGCCTTCTGCATAATTAATGGATCCATTTCCATCGCTCATTCCCTCGTCTTTCTCATCAATAATCAAATCCTTCATGGATCTCCGGTCAAAATCCGCAGCCGTTCCAATCGATTTATGACCGATAATCTGCGTTAATCTTTACATAATCAAAGGTAAGATCACATCCCCACGCTGTAGCCGATGCCTCTCCCATCTTAATATCCGCCACCGCGGTTACTTCCGGCTCAGACAGAATCTTGGTGGCCTCTTCCTCGCTGTAATCCACAGCCACCCCATTCTCAATGATCTGCAGCCGTCCAGCCCCGCTCTCAAAGAACAGGTCCACCTTCTCCGGATCAAACTCCGCGCCGGAATATCCCATTGCGCACAGAATTCTTCCCCAGTTGGCATCGTGTCCGAAGATGGCCGCCTTGGTCAGGCTGGAGGTAATTACCGACTTAGCCAGAGTAACCGCCTGAGCCTTGCTCTCTGCTCCTACGATCTTCACCTCGAAAAGCGCCGTGCACCCTTCTCCGTCCCCTGCCATCTTTTTTGCCAGCGTCTCATTGACAATGTTTAACGCCTTACAGAACGTTTCGTAATCCTCACCCTTTTCGGTGATCTCTGCATTCCCTGCCATGCCGTTTGCCAGCAGCAGCACCGTATCATTGGTGGAGGTATCGCCATCTACGGAAATCATATTGTAGGTATCCTTGATATCCTCCCGCAGCGCCTCCACCAGAAGCTCCTTGCTGATGGCAATATCAGTGGTGACAAAGCTTAACATGGTGCACATATTGGGATGGATCATGCCGGAGCCCTTGCACATGCCGCCGATGGTCACGGTCTTCCCGTCCACCTGAAATTCCACTGCCACCTGCTTATTCTTCGTATCCGTGGTCATGATCGCCTTGGAGGCTGCTTCTCCCTTTTCCAGGGAACCGCCCAGTTCCGGAACCATCATCTGGATTCCTGCCTTGATCCGGTCAATGGGAAGCTGCATTCCGATCACTCCGGTGGATGCCACCAGAACGGACTCTGCCGGAATATTCAGTGCTTTGGAAGCTGCCTCTGCAGTCTGGCGGCAGTATTCCATGCCCTCCTCACCGGTACAGGCATTGGCGATTCCTGCATTTACCACCACCGCCTGGGCAGCCGCTCCGCTTTCCACCTGATTCCTGTCCCATTTAACCGGAGCTGCTTTCACAATATTCGTGGTAAAGGTTCCGGCTGATTTACAGGGAACCTCACTGTAGATCAGCGCCATATCCTGACGCCCCTTATATTTTATCCCGGCCGCACAGGATGCGGCCTGGAAGCCCTTTGCGGCAGTCACGCCGCCTGGAATCTGTTTCATCATCGTTTTCTCCTCTCCTCACGCCGGTTATGGAATGCTGTATTTCATAGCCAGCCAACCTTATTGAATAAAATTAGTAATATTTTCCTCATTCAGCACAATATCATAATAATTTACATCATCCCGGCTGTTCCAGCCAAGCCCCTGCCAGAAGGCATTTCCCACCTTGTTTGACTTAAATGCAATCAAACAGATTTTATTAATCCCTTCCTTTTTCAAGGCAGCCATGCAGGAGTTTGCCATCTTATAGCCCACACCGTGCTTCCGGTACTTCTCCGCCACGCATACATGATAAAAGTACCCGGTCCGGCCGTCATGGCCGCAGAGAATGTCGCCGATGATCCGCCCATTCTGAACCGCTACCACACTGGTAGTGGGATTCCGCCTGAGAAACCGCTCCACCCCTTCCCGGGAATCATCGATGGAACGGATTCCAAACCCTTTAATGCTCATCCACAGCTTGTAAACAGCATCGTAATCCTCGGGAACCATTTCCCGGATGATAATATCAAATGTACCTGGCATAATCACTCACACTCCTACGGGAACATGGGAACCAGCTTCAGTCCCGTATTTTCCGGCAGCCCGAACATCAGATTCATGTTCTGGATCGCCTGGCCTGCCGCTCCCTTCACCATATTGTCCATGGCGCCCATCATAATGATCCGGTTGGTGCGCTTATCGATCTTAAAATTCACATCCACAAAATTGCTTCCCTTCACCCAGCGGGTCTCCGGGCAGACATCCTTCTTCAGAACGCGGACGAACTGTTCCTGATCATAATACTTATCATAAACCGCCTTAATATCCTCATAAGAAGCATCCTTCGTCAGGGATGCATATGCTGTAACCAAAATGCCCCGGTCCATAGGCACCAGATGAGGCGTGAAGTTAATGGTCACCGGCTTTCCTGCTGCATAGGATAACTGCTCCTCGATCTCCGGCGTATGACGATGTCCTGCCACGCCGTAAGCCTTAATGCTCTCATTTACCTCACAGTACAGGTTGTTCACCTTCGCGCCTCTTCCCGCACCGGAGGTGCCGGACTTTGCATCGATAATCAGCGTAGACAGATCGATCATCCCCTCTTTTGCCAGCGGATAGATGGATAAGAAGGAACAGGTGGGGTAACAGCCTGGATTTGCAATCAGTCTGGCTCCTTTGATCTTCTCCCGGTTGATCTCCGGCAGTCCGTAGACCGCCTCCTCAATAAACTGAGGCGCTGCATGCTTGATCTTATACCACTCCTCGTAAACCGCCACATCTTTAATACGGAAATCCGCACTCAGGTCGATCACCTTCACTTTGGAAAGGATCTCTTCATTAATTAAAGAAGCACAAAGTCCCTGAGGCGTTGCCGTAAAGATCACATCCACCTCATCTGCCATCTGCGCCATATCATCCGTCTTACACACATCATCCACCCACTGGAACATGTTCTGGTAGATGGCCGCATACTCCTGATCCACATAGCTCTTTGACGCAAACCATTTGATCTCAATATCATCCCTCTGCAGCAGCAGCCTGGCCAGCTCCCCTCCGGCATAACCAGTAGCTCCAATAATTCCAACCTTTATCATATATCCTGTCCTCCATCCTTCTTCTCTCAAAACGCTGCCAGGCAGCCCGCCTGCCTCACACTCCCAGGCCCCTTGGCCGCCCCTGCCAGTCAAGCAGGCAAAAAAACCTATTATACATTATAATCTCTTTTTCAAAAATGAAAAGTCTTTTTCTTCTCTTTTGCGAATGTTTTATAATTATACATATTTATTGCATAATATGCAACCCATTTCTTAAAGAAATACAATTTATTTTGCATATTTATAACTTTTTTCCATTTTCCTCTTGCTTTTTCCCATGTTCTGTTGTATATTTATGAAAGTCCAATTAGGGAACCACATAAAAAGTAAAAAAAACATTGAATCATACAAAATCAGGAGGAGATTTCACTATGAAAGAGAAAGTTGTTTTAGCATATTCCGGCGGTCTTGACACCACCGCAATTATCCCATGGTTAAAGGAGCATTTTGATTACGATGTAATCTGCTGCTGTGTAGACTGCGGCCAGGGCAATGAATTAGAAGGGCTGGATGAGCGCGCCAAATTATCCGGCGCATCCAAATTATACATTGAGGATGTTACCGATGACTTCTGTGAAAACTACATCATGCCGTGCGTAAAGGCAAACGCCGTATACGAAAACAAGTACTTATTAGGAACCTCCATGGCACGTCCGGCGATTGCAAAGCGTCTGGTTGACATCGCCCGCAAGGAAGGCGCGGTTGCCATCTGCCACGGCGCTACCGGCAAGGGCAATGACCAGATCCGTTTTGAGCTGAGCATCAAGGCGCTGGCTCCTGACATCAAGGTGATCGCTCCATGGCGTATGACCGACGTATGGACCCTTCAGTCCCGTGAGGATGAGATGGCATACTGCAAGTCCAAGGGCATCGACCTTCCATTCTCCGCCGATTCCAGCTACAGCCGTGACCGCAATATCTGGCACATCAGCCATGAGGGCCTGGAGTTGGAGGATCCGTCCAATGAGCCTAACTTCAAGCACATGTTAATGTTAAGCGTAACTCCTGAGGATGCTCCGGACGAGGGCGAGTATGTGACCATGACCTTCGAAAAGGGCGTTCCTACCAGCGTAAACGGCGAGAAGATGAAGGTTGCCGACATCATCCGTAAGTTAAATGAGCTGGGCGGCAAGCACGGCATCGGTATTGTTGACATTGTAGAAAACCGTGTAGTAGGCATGAAATCCCACGGTGTTTATGAAACTCCTGGCGGAACCATCCTGATGGAGGCGCATCAGCAGTTAGAGGAGCTGGTATTAGACCGGGCTACCATGGATGTAAAAAAGGATATGGGCAACCGGATGGCTCAGATCGTATATGAAGGAAAATGGTTTACCCCTCTGCGTGAGGCGGTTCAGGCATTCGTAGAGTCTACTCAGGAATATGTAACCGGCCAGGTTAAGTTCAAGCTTTACAAGGGCAATATTATCAAGGCCGGCACTACCTCTCCATACTCCTTATACAGCGAGTCCCTGGCATCCTTCACCACCGGCGACTTATATGACCACCATGATGCAAGCGGCTTTATCACCTTATTCGGCCTGCCGTTGAAGGTTCGCGCTATGAAGCTGGCTGAGGCGAAGGCGGAGAAGAAGGAGCA
>JAUNOF010000166.1 GCA_030537215.1 Lachnospiraceae bacterium | reverse complement strand
TAAGAAAATGGGATCAGGTTGATTTCTATTATTTGAGATGATATCATGAAAGCTATTATAAAATGAAACGGAAAGGGAAGGCCATGTGGTATTCCATTAAAATCCTGAGAAAATGCAGCAATTACATGTTTGTAATCACAGCCCTTTGCCTTCTGTCCCCCTTTTTCGCGATTGCCACATCCAGCACCATGGGAACATTGACAGAGTATTTTTCACGGTCTGGTTTGCCGGGCTCTGGGAGGCTTATCACCGCTATTATTTTGTTCTATCTGTTGGAAGAATGCCTGGAATACCTGTTTCTGGCTGCCTGCGGGCGGCTGCAGTCCCATGCATATTCTGCCATGCAGCGGAATTCCTTTGATCAGCTGACCCATCTTTCTATGGATCATGCTCTTATGGCATCTCCCGGAGATCTTTATAATCGTGTGGCCAATGATACAAATGAGGTTACGCTTTTTTTATCCGATACGCTTCCGTCGGTTCTTAAGGAAACGACTGCTCTTTTTATTACACTGACCTATCTGTTTCGGGTCAACTGGAGCGTTACACTCCTTTATCTGATTGCTGTTATATGCTCCATTGCAGTTCAGGCCATGATCAGCCGGATCATGGAACAGGCGGGCAAGGAAGCTAAGGCTTGTGAAGTGGAGATGAATACAAGGCTTGGCGATGCCCTGGGCGGCAGAATGATCGTAAAGACGTATGGAGCATATGATTTTGCCGACTATATTTATCAAGAGAGCAGTTTCAGGCTGGCGAAGGCCAGGATCCGTCTGAGCTGTCTTTCTATGCCTCTTAAAATTGCTGGTATTCTCTGTGGTATGATTCCTATTCTCAGTGTGTGTCTGGCCGGCCTGTATCTGATTCCCAATGGTCGGCTGAATATGGGGGCCTTCTTATCTATGTTTTATCTGTGTCAGAAGATCATGCCTAATCAATTACATTATGTGGATTTACTGATTGATGGAGTTAAGGTCAAACCTGCTGCAGCCAGGCTGGAAGAACTGTGGCAGGCAGCAGATGGGCCAAAGCAGGCACAGTCAAAAACAGCTTCTCCAAGCTCTGCGCACAGACCAGAAGCAATCGACCAAAATCCAGCTGTTGTGATGGAGCATGTCTGGTATCGCTATCCCGGGGAGGAAGCCTGGGCAGTTTGGGATGTTACGCTGACGATTCCCGCAGGAAAAAAGATTGCATTCATTGGGGAAAGCGGCTGCGGAAAATCTACAGTGCTGAAGCTGATCGGCGGCCTGATTTTTCCGGAGAAGGGCAGGGTCTGTACGGCTCCGTCCGTGTGTATCGGCCAGTTCCCTTATCTTTTTTCCGGCAGTATAAAGGATAATATCGTTTGCGGAAGGTCAGATGGGGAGGAAGAGGATCCTGCAGAACTGGAGCGGGCCTGCCGGTGTGCGGAGATCCCCTCCTTTTTACATCGGATGGAGCATGGGATCCATACACCGCTGCTGGAAAATGGAGGCAATCTCAGCGGCGGTCAGAGGCAGCGGATCGCAGTAGCCAGGGCATTATACAGCCAGGCGTCTGTTTTGCTTTTTGATGAATCGGTGTCAGCTCTGGACGCAGACACTTCCAGGCGGATGATTGAAAATATTTTGCGGGAAAAGACAGACCAGACTGTGATCATGGTGCTGCACCAGAAGGAGCTGCTGCCGCTTTTTGACCAGATCTATGTGTTTGGCAGCGGCAGGCTTACCGATCCCCAGTGTCATGAGGAGGAATGTCATGAAGCAGGATAATGCATTTGTTTTGTATCACAAGCTGGTACAGAAAAGCAGAAAATGGATTCCTCTGTTTGTACTTTGTACCGCTGTCGCCGGCGTCTCTCTTTTCCTGATTTTTTCAACGGTGGGCGTTTTCTTGACGCAGATCGTTTCGGCTGCTCAGACTGGAACCGGGCTGGAAACCTTGAAAAAGGCGATTCTTTATCTGGCAGTGGTTGTTATCTTTGCCTTGCTGGCCGGAGCTTCCATGACTGGCTTTACCTATATGGAACAAAATGTACAAAGAGTTCTTCGAGAAGAGATGGTCCGCCGTTATCTGCATGCACCGGAAGGAACCGCAGCAGTTTTCTCGCCTGCGGAAATCCTGAATCGCATCAATTATGATCTGCCGGAAGCGGGAAAGCTGGTTGGATATTACATCAGTGCATGGATCTTTCAGCCCATGCTGTCCGGTCTGCTGTCCATCGTATTTTTAGCCGCTGTAGACTGGTCTGTGGCGGTTTTGTGTCTGGCCTGCTCTGCTGTGAATATGCTGGTCATGCATTTAGCTGCAGGGCGTCTTAGAAATTTAAATGCTGCTATGACAGAAGGCAGGAGCGGGATCATCCGTTTTCTGAAGGAGTGTGTGGAAGGCGCCGCGGAGATCCGCACCTTTCAGATGTACGGCAGGTTTGAGAAGAAACTGGAGGCAAGGCTTGAGAAGACTGCCCATGTTACGATAAAGTATCGCCATTTGGAAGCACTGCGCAGAGCAGTCATGGTTTTATTTGCAGATTGCATTACCATTCTGGCTCTGCTGATACTGGGAGCGCTTCTGGCTTCTCACGGATATGTTCGGTTTTCTGACATTATGCTGGCGCTGCCTCTGTCCGACCAGATCGGCCAGGGGATGATTGCAGTCAGCAATTTTCCAGCGCTGATCAAACAGGGAAGCCCTAATATGGAGCGGGTCTTTGAGATCGCAGAGCTGCCGTCGGAGGAAGAAGACAGGGCCGTCAAAACGGCGGTGTCAGGTCCGGAAGCATCAAGATCCCAAATGCCAGGTCCAAAAGCATCAGAGTCCGAAGCTTCCGGGCTTGATATCACGTTTGATGATGTTTCGTTCTCCTACGGAAAGATGCCGATTTTAAAGCATGTGACCTTTCAGGTAAAACAAGGTGAGAAGGTGGCTTTTGTGGGGGAGAGCGGCGGCGGAAAATCCACGGTGATCAAGCTGCTTTTAGGATTGTATCTGCCGGACGGAGGAAGCATTTCTTTAGGAGAAGAAACACTGGAGGCATCTTCTCTGGCCGGGTGGAGAGAAAAGTTTGCCTACCTGCCCCAGGATATTTCTATGTTTCATACAAGTATAGAAGAAAATATTGCACTTTGCAAATCAGCAGAAAGGGAGAACCGCCTTTCTCCTATGGAACGAGGCAGCGTGTCGGCAGTAACAGCGGCGGCAAAGGCGGCAGGTGCAGATTCCTTCATTGCAGAGAGCAAGGAAGGATATGGAACTCTTCTTGGAGAAGGCAATGCAGGCTTTTCCGGAGGGCAACTGCAGCGGATTGCATTGGCGCGGGCTATGTTTCGAAGAGCGCCGGTGCTTTTGATGGATGAACCGACATCGGCGCTGGATCCGCAGTCAGAGCAGGTGGTTAAAAAGACTTTCCGCCAGCTGCCGGATGACCTGACGGTTATTGCTGTGACCCACCGCCTTGCCCTGACCACGGAATTTGACCGGATCTATGTGCTGGAACAGGGACAGATCGCGGAAGCAGGCAGTCACGCAGAACTGCTGGAAAAGGGCAGGAAATATGCGGATTTGTGGCAGTCACAGCAGGAAGGGGAAACAGGTGTTTCCAGACCACTGGAACCGTTGTGATTCCTCTAATCTACTGTGTGTCTGCTGCCTTCAGCACATAAATCCTGGAATCAAAGTCCATAGAAGGCTTTGCGTCGCCCACCACCTCGCCGGAGGTGGCATCGGAGGTGATAAGACCCACATGCATCAGCTCATCTCCATAATGCCGGGTGCCGCTTACTACATTCTCATATACCAGATCTGGATCCAGTCCCTGGAGGCGGACACGGGTGTAAGGCATGTTGACGCCGTTTAAAACCCGATACCAGCCTACCAGGGCTGTCTTTTTATCTTCACTTACCGTCATCCAAACGGTCTCATTGCCCTCAAAGGGGCTCTTTAACCGGTAAAAGGTGCCGAACTGCAGGATCTTTCGATATTCCTTCATAAACTGGATCTGCTCCTTCACCTGGGCGATCTCCTCATCGGTCAGCTTGTTTAGATCCAGCTCGTAGCCGAAGGTGCCGAAATACGCCACATTTGCCCTGGTGTGGAGGGGCGTGCTGCGGAAAACCTGGTGGTTTGGCGCTGCGGAAACATGGCTTCCAATGCAGCTGATGGGGTAGCACATGGAGGTGCCGTACTGGATCTTCAGGCGCTCCACCGCATCAGAGTCATCACTTGCCCAGCCCTGAGGGGCATAGTACAAAAGGCCTGGATCGAAGCGGGCGCCGCCGCTGGCGCAGGATTCGAAAAGAATGTGAGGGAATGCTGAGGTCAGCCGCTCATACAGATTATAAAGTCCAAGGATGTAGCGGTGAAATACCTCACCCTGACGGTCCCCTGGAAGGGCGGCAGAGTAGCACTCGGTGATGCTGCGGTTCATATCCCACTTAATATAGGAGATCTTTGACTCTGACAGGATCTTTGCCATCATCTGATAGATGCCGTCTACCACCTCCGGGCGGGAGAAGTCTAAGACATACTGATACCGTCCGTGGGAAACAGAGCGGTCAGGTGTCTGCAGGATCCAGTCCGGGTGGGCGCGGAACAGATCAGAGTCCTTGTTGACCATTTCTGGCTCAAACCAGAGTCCGAATTTCATGCCAAGTGCCTCAATGCGCTCTGCAAGGCCGCTGATGCCTTTCGGCAGACGATCCTTGTTGGCAACCCAGTCGCCTAGTCCGGCACGGTCACTGCACCGTGCGCCGAACCAGCCGTCATCCAGGACGAACAGCTCCACGCCGCATTCCTTCGCCTTGGATGCGATCTCCACCAGGCGGTCCTCATTGAAATCAAAATAGGTAGCCTCCCAGTTATTATTCAAGATCGGCCTGGTGCGGTCACGCCAATAGCCTCTGGCAAGGCGCTTCTGGTAAAGGCGGTGGAAGGTCTGGCTCATGCCGTTTAAGCCTTCCTCTGAGTATACCATCACAGCCTCCGGGGTTTGAAAGCTTTCGCCGGCCTCCAGCTTCCAGTCGAAACAGGAAGGGTTGATGCCTGCGGTAATGCGGGTAACGTCATAAGTATCTACCTCAGCCTGGATGCGGAAATTACCGCTGTAGATCAGGCTGAAGCCGAGAACGGTTCCGCTGTCTTCCGTGGCAGACGGCCGCTTTAACACCATAAATGGATTGTGGTGGTGGGAGGAATGGCCCCGCATGCTGTCGATGGCAAGGATTCCCTGCTCCAGAGGACGGTTTTTCACATGACGCTCTCTGGCCCATGCGCCGGAAAGCTGCATCCACACATAATCCTTGTCCGGCAGGTCCAGACTCAGGCTCATGGCATTCAGGATGTGGACAGGAGCGGTGCCCTCATTGACAAACCGGGCGCTTCTGGCCAGGATGCCCCCTTCTGCAAAGATGGTATAGAGAAGCTCCAGGCGGATCCCGGTCACGTTATCCCGAAGGGTGACCTGCAGGGTGGCGGCTTCCTCATCTGCTTCCGTGTAGGTGGCAGGAAGTCCGGCAAGAGTCGGCTTTCCCCCTGTTATAGTGTGGGACTCATACCGAAAATCCATGATCCGGCTTCCGTTCTCCTGCAGGATCTCCACAGCCGGATGGCGGTAATCCGTGGAGCCGTACACCGGATATTCCTGCTTGATATTCTCTAAGGAAAAGGTGCGGTCACCCTCGTAAAGATAGGAGGACATAGCACGAGGCATTTTCTCCAGAAGATAGGAAAAATCCTCCTTATCGTGGATGGCTCTGCCGCAGTAAAGCTGGCCTAAATGGCCGTTTTCCAGAACACACATGATGTAGCTGAGGGTATCGTTATAAAGATGAAATGTTTTCGTGCGCTGATGATATACAATATTCATATGAGGGATCTCCTTTCTCATTGAGGGAATCATGCCGTAAGTGAACAAAAGCGTGTGCGGCCATAGGCATGATTATAGAGAAAAAAGAGGAGATCCGTCAGTTGGATTTGTTATGCGAAACTTTTAAAATGTTAGCTTTCTTTGTCATGATCTCATCCAGCTCCTCCTGGCTGGCAAGCAGCCGGTTCTGGGTGTCAGCCCGGTCCCGTTTGCGGAATACGGAAGGGGTTTCTCCCACCTGGGCCTTGAAGGCCTTTGAGAACACCAAAACATCCCGGTAGCCGCAGGAATGGGCGATGTGCTCAATGGAAAAATCAGTTAATGACAGCATTTCCTTGGCACGAGAAATGCGGAAGGCCACCAGAAATTCCTTTGGGGTCATTCGCAGATGCTCCTTAAACAGGGTATATAAGTAGCTGCGGTTTACATTCAGATGAGCCGCAATGTCGGATACACCGATCCCGGAGGAGTAGTGGTTGCGGATAAAGGTAACCGCCTCCTGGATATAATGATTTTCCTGGGAGTGCTCCTGACGGCCTTCTACGATAGGCTCTCTCAGCAGTACGGAAAAGAAATCATAAAGCCGTCCCTGGAGGAAATACTGGCAGGAGATGGTGGGCTCTGTGTTTTTCAGCATGCTGAGCACGATCTGGCGCAGCTCCTCTCCGTAGGGGCATTGGAAGGTGAGCTGCTCGCTGTTTAAGCCGATATCATGGATAAAGTCTTTGGCCTTTGTGCCGCCGATGCCGATCCACACATAAGCCCATGGATCGTCTTTATCGGCCTGGTAGAAGGTCAGGGTCTCCGGTTCGATCAGGAAGCCCTGGCCTTTGGAAAGCTTATATTTTTTATCTCCCACCTGGTAAATGCCCTTGCCCTCTAAAATGTAGTGGATCAGGTAATGGGGCCGGCATCTGGGACCTACGGTGTGCAGGGACTCGCACTTGGCGTAGCCGCAGTAGGAGAGGTAAAATTCTTTGAATTTTGGTTCTAAAAGCTGTAATACATAGGAATCTTCCATGGTTGTCACTCGTTTCTGTGTATATT
>JAUNOF010000165.1 GCA_030537215.1 Lachnospiraceae bacterium | reverse complement strand
TTCGTATCAATGTAACAAACATGTTTATGGTTCTTCCTTCGTGGATTCCCCGGAAGCCGGACCAGATGGAGAAGAAATGCGGACATCCTCCAGAATCGGACGAAGTTCATTTGGATTTTCTCCGGTTTCTTCCTTTGGCATATATCGTTTGAAAATGCTGTTAAAAATATAGGAATTCACAAATGCGATCAAGGGGAATCCGAACAGCATGATCAGGATACAGAACTGCGGTGCATAAAAGATGGACAGATAGCCTGCAATCAGCAGCACTGCATCAATAACCAGCATACCCAGGGTATGGAAAAAATGGCGGACTGACATGAAGAACGAATTAAACAGGGTCCGCTTTACTGGATTATAAAAACGGCTTTGAAGCGGGAAAGCGTAGGTCAGAATAAACAGCCATACGATAGTCAAAGCACCGATCGCTGCTGTGAAAACCGTGCGGAATGTAGAATTTCCTGTCATAACAATCAGGAAAAACCGCAGGTCAAATCCCAGAATCAGCCCGGCTGCCAGAAGGATCAGCCAGATGATCGTAGCCTGTTTAAAATTCTCTTTAAAGGACTTAAAAAATGACTTGATCGTGTAGCCATCATCATCCCGCACCAGCTTTAAGGTCACATAGTAAACAGCTGTGGTGGATGCCCCGATGGTAAAGATCGGGATGCTGCAGATAATCCAGAGAAAATTTAACAAGATCAAGTCTCCAAATTTTCCAATATAACGCCATACTGGGTTATCATAATTAAAGAAACTTTGAAACATATGCTCTACCTCTTTTCTGACTGTAATCATTCCGGTCGGCGCAGCTATCCTGCACCGCTACTATTCAGTATAGCGGACTTTTGCAAAAAAAGCAAATTATCTGTAGTATTTCATAAAAATTTTACAACCGTGACTGATAAAATGTGATACAATGAAAAAGAATTCTGCGGAGCGCACAGTCTTGAACATAAAAATGAGGTATTTAACAATGTCATTAAAGGAAAATCTGAAGGCGGAAAGCCAAAGGGAAAAAGCAAAGTTAAAAAATATGTCGGGAAGGGACCGGATCTGGTATATCTGGGAATATTATAAGCTGCATATGCTGGCTGCCGCCGCCATTCTGTTTATCCTGTACATGATTGGAAACGTTATCTATAATTCCACCTTTGAAAACCGGCTGTCCTATATGGTCATCAACAACAGCAGCATGGAGCCTGCGGACTTTGAAACTTTTAATCAGGAATTTAAGGATTACATGGGCTACGGCAAAAAGGATCGGGTAACAGCAGAAGGCTCTATCTATATCCGCCACGATGGAAACAGCAGCGAGCTGGAGTATGCAAGCATGGCAAAGATCTCCGCGTTAGTTGCCAGCAATTCTCTGGATATGATGATCATGGATCAGGCAAATGCAGACCATTATAATCAGCTGGATGCATTTGCCGACCTGGAACAGCTCCTCCCTGAGGATCTCTGGCAGCAGGTAAAGGATTACGCTTATTATGCTCCTACCGAATCGGGAGAAGAAATTGCCTGTGCCATTGATATCAATCATACCTGCTTTCCGGAGCGGACCGGCGTATCCATCACTCCCTGCTATCTGGGTGTGGTAAAGAGCTCCAATCAAATCGATACTGTAATAGAGTGGATCCGATTCCTTCTGAACAGTCAGTAACACCGCATGAACCATCCTTCTCTTCTGTCAG
This sequence comes from Lachnospiraceae bacterium, assembly GCA_030537215.1. Classification (GTDB taxonomy): domain Bacteria; phylum Bacillota; class Clostridia; order Lachnospirales; family Lachnospiraceae; genus Caccovicinus. Next base: position 5,240 of record JAUNOF010000165.1, on the reverse strand, counting down.
CTGCCGGAATCCAAGCCTTTGAACCAATTTCCGGGAGGGGAGATTCCCCTTCCGGATCTTTGCATATATGGAATGGATGGAATCTGCCAATGTTTCTTCCACATATTGGAGGATCGCCTGTACTGCTTCCTGTCCATAGCCTCTGCGCCGGAAGGAAGGATGGATCCAGTATCCGATCTCTGCGGCTGCCGGAATCTCCATATCCCAGATTCCGGCGGCGCCAATCAGCCTGCCGCTGTCTTGCTGGATAATTGCCCAGATCCCGTATTCATAAAAAGGATACTGATGCTCTAAATAGGCCAGAAATGACAGATGATCGGAAAATACCTCCGGCTGGCTTTCCCCCGCCATTTCCTGCAGTTCGTCCCAATCCTCCGGCGCAAACTCCCGCAGAATCAGCCGTTTTGTTTCTGTAATCCTCCAGGGCAATCCCATCTGGCGGCGCACGATCCGCTCCAGGTACTCCTCTGTGATCTCTTCCTGACAATCAATCAAATATGGCACTCCAAAAGGAGCACGTTCCGGATGAAAACTGTCCCATAAACCGAGAACGACCCTCCCGGCTGCCTTCGCAGCCAGAAGAGCCTCCACCTGGTCAGAAACCACCACAGAATAAGTCCTGTTTTCTACTGTTACCTGTAATTCCTTTGTCATCATGTTCCAATCAGCACTTCTCTGGCTCTGGATACGTCTCGCCGAAGGTCTCTACCGTAACCTTTGCCATCTTCTGAGGCTTCATCGGGCGGTCGCTGTAGTCAGTGCGGACTGCTGCGATCTTATTTACAGTATCCATACCCTCGATTACCTGACCGAAAGCAGCATAGGCGCCGTCTAAATGAGGAGCCGCCTCATGCATGATGAAGAACTGAGAGCCGGCAGAATTTGGGGACATGGCTCTTGCCATGGAAAGAACGCCTGGTGTATGACGAAGATCGTTCTGGAAGCCATTCTGGTTAAACTCACCCTTGATGGAGTAACCTGGACCGCCCATTCCGTTTCCATCCGGGCATCCGCCCTGAATCATAAATCCTGCAATCACGCGATGGAAAATCAATCCATTATAAAAGCCCTTCTGAACCAGGCTGACAAAATTGTTGACCGTATTCGGCGCAACCTCCGGATACAGCTCTGCCTTAATCACATCGCCATTTTCCATTTCAAATGTAACAATTGGGTTTTTCATGTCTTTCTCTCCTTACCTCATCTCTATTTCTGAATCAGCAGCATTCCTGGCGCGATTCATAAGATACCGTCAATTTTAACCATATTCATCAAGTCTGTCAAGATAGCTCCGCTCCTCTTTGCACTGCGCTCATTCACAGGTGCAACCGTTCAGAGACCTTAAACTGTTACTTACAGATTCCGGCAACAATAATCTTAACAGCAAAGAAATCCGCCCAGACATCAGCGGACTGACCTCTGAACGGATTATTAAGAAAGATTCATTAATTACCGGAAAACAATGCAGTCGATAAATACCTGTCTCCTGTATCCGGAAGAAGGACTACAATCACCTTTCCGGCATTTTCCGGCCGTTTTGCAAGAACAGTAGCGGCATATAATGCTGCTCCGGAAGAAATTCCTACCAGAACGCCTTCCTTTTTCGCAATGATTCGCCCTGTTTCGAAGGCATCTTCATTTTCTACCGGGATAATCTCATCGTAAATCTTGGTGTTCAGCGTATCCGGCACAAATCCGGCGCCGATTCCCTGGATCTTATGGGGGCCGGCAGTTCCCTTGGAAAGAACCGGAGAGGAGGCCGGTTCCACTGCAACCACCTTTATATCAGGATTCTTAGACTTCAGGTATTCGCCTACGCCGGTCAGTGTTCCGCCGGTACCCACGCCTGCCACAAAAATATCCACTGTTCCATCGGTATCCTCCCAGATCTCTGGTCCGGTAGTTCTTCTGTGTGCTTCCGGGTTAGCAGGATTTGTGAACTGACCAGGAATAAAGCTGCCTGGAATCTCCGCTGCCAGCTCCTGGGCTTTTGCAATTGCACCAGTCATTCCCTTCGCACCATCCGTCAGCACTACTTCCGCCCCATATGCCTTCAGCAGGGTACGGCGCTCTACACTCATGGTTTCCGGCATGGTGAGGATCATCCGATAGCCTCTGGAAGCTGCAACAGCAGCAAGGCCAATACCTGTATTTCCGCTGGTGGGCTCTATGATAACAGAGTCCGGCTTTAATAAACCTCTGCTCTCTGCATCATCAATCATCGCCCTGGCAACCCGGTCCTTTACACTTCCTGCCGGATTCAGATATTCCAGCTTTGCCAGGATCTTTGCCGACACCTGCTTTTCTGCTTCATAATTTTTCAGCTCCAGAAGAGGGGTTCCTCCAACCAGATCGGTAACTGCTCCATATACTTTCATAATTCTCCTCCTATTTCCTAAATCCCTATTAGGTTTGTGGGTTTATTCTAGCACCGATGGCTGAATCTGTCAATCTCTTTTTATTGAATTGTATATTTTGTAATTCAACCATCTGTTCTGCCATGTTCATATTTTGTTCAAAAATCATTAAAAATTCTTTTACACCCACAACATGATTTCTTCACGATTTATGGATATACTTTAACCATAACAAACAGAGATACACAAAGCAAAACACAAAACATTCTCTTTTGTTATCGCCATTGCTTACAAGATTTTTTTCATAATACTCGGGCTGGTTAGCAATAACCAGCTCTCCTCCCTTTTTCTAATACGAAAGGAGCTCTCCGCTGCGGAGAGCTCCTTGCTTTTTTGCATGCAGCGGTTTCCTATCTTCACCGTTACATGCAAAAATCTCTCATTGTATTTAGAACCCTTACTGCTTACTGGTAATCCACATCTTCTGCTACTGCATTCTGCTTTGTCAAGCTTCCGCTATAAGTGATCTCCAGCTCATCTCCAATCTCAAAGCTTTCCATATCCACACCGTCGCCAAGGGCAAAGGTAAAAGAGCTGCCATCTGCAGCCTGAATGGTAACGGCAGAATCAGAATCGGATACTAAAGTGCCAAGCATGGAGTTGTAGGTAGCCTCTGCATCTCCTGATCCTTCCTCTGTGATCACACGCAGAGCAATTCCCTGATCTAAGCTTCCCAGATATGTGATCTCCACATTCTCTCCTATCATGATCCCCTTGTCTCCTGTTACCTTCTGGGCGATCATGGTAGAGAAGGTGTAAGATTTCCCGCTGGCAGCTTCAATCACAATGGAGTTCATGGACGCATCCTTGATCACGCCGGCAATCACAGGATCCATATCTCCCTCGATGGCTGCCGAGGTGAGGATATCGTAGGATTCCGCCTGCTTTACCTCCCCGCCGTCATCCAGAAAAATCACCTGGATCTCATCACCTTCCCCAACCTCCAGGCTGCTCCTCGTCTCCGCATCCTTTAAATCTACCTGATATTCCAGGTCGTCATGACCGCTGATGGTGATCACCGTTTTATCCACCTTTTCAACCTGTCCTGTTACAATCTTCTTCTCTGCCTCAGCTTCTGCAGTTGTTTCCTTGGCATTTTCGCCTGCTTCTCCGTTTCCTTCTTCGCCGCTTTCCTTTTTGCTGTTTTGCTCTTTCCCAGTCCCTTCTGCCTTTGCAGAATCCTCTGGAGCTGACTTGGCTTCTGCTGTCACCGCGGTGTCAGCAGCTGAGCTTTCCGCCGTTTTTGAGGAACATGCCGTAATTCCCAGAGCCAAACAGCATACTGCTGCAATCAGATACTTTCTTTTCATAGATCAAATACTCCTCACATTCAATTTTGTCTGCGTTTTCATTGCTGCCAGAGTATTTTACTATATAAAGATTAAGAAAACCCAAGTATTTTCATTAATTTACTTTGAAAAATTGTAACTGTTCTTTAAAAAGAGGGGCTGCCCGATCCTCTACATCCGTTCCTTTTCTTCAGCATCCTTTCGTTTCTTCTGGAACCAGGCTGCCAGATAGAGAATCAGCGGGATCAGCACCGCCAATGATATGGTGCAGGCCGCCAATGTACGGATCATTTTCCACCTGTTTTTTCCTGATTCCGAATCGAAAGCCGGCTGATCCTGGAGTGCTGCCGACTCTGTTTCTAATTCTTGGGATTTCATATGGTTATCCGTATCTTCCTGTGCCTTAGTTTCTTCTTCCAGCTCTGGAATCAGACGATAAAGAGCCTCCCATTTCGGCACTGCCGTTTCTGGATATCGGACCATGCCGGAATATTCTACCCGATAGCCCCCAACCAGCTTTCTGCCTGCTGCAAGTGCATTCCGGCAAGGGATCCCCTGCTCCATATAGCTTTCCCCGTCCCAATGGATCTCCAGAATCTCATACTTCTCCTGACTGCATCCAATCTGTTCCAGCAGCCGGTCAGGATGTTCCAGAAAATACTGCAGCTCCGCGCCTCCTGGTACGATAAAATCCTGAAACAGATACTGGTCGGCGCCATAGTCATAAAAAGTCAGCGGAACAGAAAAGTCATCGGACCAATACCGGGCCGTCAGCTGTACTTCTGTCTGCCTCAATTGACCCGTTCCTGTCCTTCCCGTTTCCTCCTCCTCTGCCTCAAAGAAAATCTGCTGCGGTATCTGGGAAGTATCCTCCAGATTGGTGTAAAATCGAAAGGTGGAAACTGCTTCCTCCATCTCCGGCAAAATATGCTCGGTCTGCCGACAATAATCTAATTCATATTTCTGGCCATTCTCATCAAAATAGACGGTTTCTGGAGTATGGTTCTCTCCCTCTTCTGTCCATACTTCTGTTCGTACCTCTGCCCGCACTTCCAGATTTCCTGCGGCAGTCAGCGTCAGCGAAAGGATTCCCAAAAGAAACAGATGAGAATCCTTCCAAATAAGTCCTGCTGCCCCGCCTCCAGCAAACAGCATGATCACAACAAGCATTCCGGCTCCCGGTCCTCGTTCACCGGTTTTGGGAATCGCTCCGTTCCCAGTTGAACCGGAGCGGTTCCTGAAGAGCTTGCTTTCGGCATCTGAGGATTTTATCATTTTTCCGCTGTCAATAACAGGAGCTGCCGCATATCTGGCCTTGATCCATCCGACTCTGCTAACTGGCGCCTCCAAAACCACTTCTGGAGGAGATGTTGCTGGAAGTGTTTCCGGCGGAGGATTCCGATCCTTTCCGCCGCCTTCCGGCCCATCTGGCGAAGGCGGATGGGCCGGGGTCTCTTCCGGAGCGGATTCTTGGGGCGCAGTTTCTTCCGGTATAGGCTCCTCCGGCGGTGTTTCTTCCGGTGCAGGCTCCTCC
>JAUNOF010000019.1 GCA_030537215.1 Lachnospiraceae bacterium | reverse complement strand
CTCAGAGCAACTGAAAACAGAAGACCCGCACATGGGTCTTCCGAAAATCTAAGTAGGAGGAAACAGGCATGTCACGTATCGGAAAAATGCCAATCGCAATCCCGGCAGGCGTAACTGTTACGATTGCAGAAAATAACAAAGTGACTGTAAAAGGTCCAAAGGGTACTCTTGAGAGAGACCTTGCGCCAGAGATGACCATCGAAGAGAAGGATGGACACATCATTGTAAGCAGACCAAATGACTTAAAGAAGATGAAATCTTTACACGGTCTGACCAGAACCTTACTTAACAACATGATTCATGGTGTTACGGAAGGATATCAGAAGGTCCTGGAGGTTAACGGTGTTGGTTACCGTGCTGCAAAGCAGGGCAAGACCTTAGTTCTGAACCTGGGTTACTCTCACCAGGTGGATATGGTTGATCCGGAAGGAATCGAGACTGTATTAGACGGACAGAACAAGATCATCGTTAAGGGCATCAGCAAAGAAAAAGTTGGCCAGTACGCTGCTGAAATCAGAGACAAGAGAAGACCTGAGCCGTATAAGGGCAAGGGTATCAAGTATGCTGATGAAGTGATCAGACGTAAAGTTGGTAAGACTGGTAAGAAATAAGTAAGGAGAGTGTAAAGATGGTTAGCAAACAGTCAAGAAGCGAAGTTCGCGTTAAAAAGCACATGAGATTGCGTAATCGTTTTGCAGGTACTGCAGAAAGACCGCGTCTGGCAGTGTTCAGAAGCAATAATCATATGTATGCTCAAATTATTGACGATACAGTTGGACATACTTTAGTTGCTGCTTCCACAGCAGAGAAGGCAGTTAAGGCTGAGTTGGAGAAGACCAACAACGTTGACGCTGCAGCATATGTTGGTACTGTAATTGCCAAGAGAGCATTAGAGAAGGGTATCAAGGAAGTTGTATTCGACAGAGGCGGCTTCATTTACCATGGAAAAGTTCAGGCATTAGCAGATGCAGCCCGTGAGGCTGGTCTGGAATTCTAGTAGAGAGGAGAACAAGCATGAAGCGTACAATTATTGATGCCAGCCAGTTAGAGCTTACTGACAGAGTTGTGGCAATCAAAAGAGTTAGCAAAACCGTAAAAGGTGGACGTACCATGAGATTTTCCGCTCTGGTAGTAGTTGGTGACGGCAACGGACACGTTGGCGCAGGCTTAGGCAAGGCCGGCGAGGTTCCGGAGGCAATCCGCAAAGGAAAAGAAGCAGCAACCAAGAATCTGGTAGAGATTCCAATGGATGAGAACAACAGTATCCCACATGATTTCTTCGGAAAGTTCGGCAGTGCAAATGTTCTGCTGAAGAGAGCTCCGGAAGGTACTGGTATCATCGCAGGCGGCCCGGTTCGTGCCGTTGTTGAGTTAGCTGGTATTAAGAACATCCGTACCAAGTCTTTAGGTTCCAACAATAAGACGAACGTAGTATTAGCTACCATCCAGGGCTTAACTTCCTTAAAGACCCCGGATGAGGTTGCAAAGCTGCGCGGTAAATCTGTGGAAGATATTTTAAACTAATAGGAGGATAAGAAAATGGCAGAGAAGTTAAAGATCACATTAGTAAAATCCCCTATCGGTGCTATCCCAAAGCAGAGAGCAACTGTTGAGGCTCTTGGCTTAAAGAAGCTTCACAAGACAGTTGAGTTACCGGATAACGGCGCTGTTAGAGGTATGATTCAGAGTGTTCGTCACTTAGTAGAAGTTGAAGAAATCTAAGAAAGGTAGGAGGTGCAGACATGGAGTTATCTAATTTAAGACCTGCTGAAGGTTCCAAGCACAGCGATAATTTCAGAAGAGGCCGTGGACACGCATCCGGCAATGGCAAGACTGCTGGTAAGGGTCACAAGGGTCAGAAGGCTCGTTCTGGAGCACCAAGACCAGGTTTTGAAGGCGGTCAGATGCCATTATACAGACGTCTGCCGAAGAGAGGATTTACCAATCGCAATTCCAAGACGATTGTGGGCGTTAACGTCAGCGCATTAGAGAGATTTGACAATGATACCGTAGTTACTGCAGAGACTTTACTTGAGAACGGCATCATTAAGCATGTTTATGATGGTGTTAAGATCCTTGGAAACGGAGAATTAACCAAAAAGCTGACTGTTAAGGTTGATGCCTTCAGCGAAGGCGCAAAAGCTAAGATCGAAGCTTTAGGTGGAACCTGCGAGGTGATCTAATATGTTTCAAACGATTCGTAACGCATTTAAGGTGAAGGAAATCCGCAAGGGTCTCCTTTACACCTTCATGATGTTAGTCGTGATCCGGTTTGGTTCTCAGCTCCCGATTCCCGGCGTAAACCCTACCTACTTTAAGAATTTCTTTGAGCAGGCCGGAGATGCCTTGGGTTTCTTTAATGCCATGACAGGAAGCTCCTTTGAGAATATGTCTGTTCTGGCACTGAGCATCACACCCTATATTACTTCTTCCATCATTATGCAGCTTCTTACCATTGCAATTCCTAAGTTGGAAGAAATGCAAAAGGACGGCGAAGACGGAAGAAAGAAGATTCTGGAATATACCCGTTACGTGACGGTTGGTCTCGCATTGTTACAGTCTTCTGCTATGGCAATCGGCTTCGGCAGACAGGGCTTCCTGATCGACTATAACGCATGGAGCATCATCATAGCAATCTGCTGTATGACAGCAGGAAGCGCATTCCTGATGTGGATCGGCGAGCAGATCACAGAGAAGGGCGTAGGCAATGGTATTTCCATCGTGCTTCTGTTTAACATCATTTCCAGCGTTCCGAATGATGGCGTTACCTTATTTACACGGTTTATCCGTGGAAAGAAGGTTCCGGTAGCTGTCATTTCTGCCATCATTATCGTAGCTATCATTATTGCAATGGTGGTATATGTTATCATTTTAAATGATGCAGAAAGAAGAATTCCGGTTCAGTATTCGAAGAAGATGCAGGGACGGAAGATGGTAGGAGGCCAGTCCTCCCACATCCCGTTAAAGGTAAACACCGCTGGTGTTATGCCGGTCATCTTCGCTTCTTCCATCATGTCTTTCCCTGTTATCATCGGTCAGTTCCTGAATGTGGACTACAGTACCATTGGCGGAAAGATCTTAATGGTTCTCAGCTCTTCGAACTGGCTGGTTCCGGAGCGGCCGATCTATTCGATCGGTTTGGTAATTTATATTGTATTGCTGATTTTATTCGCATACTTCTATACGTCAATTACCTTTAACCCGCTGGAGGTTGCTAATAATATGAAGAAGCAGGGCGGTTTCATCCCAGGCATTCGTCCTGGCAAGCCTACTTCCGACTATTTGAATAAAATTCTGAACTACATTGTATTTATTGGTGCGGTTGCCTTAACTGTGGTTGCAGTTCTGCCAATTGCGTTCTCCGGTATTTTCAGTGTAAGCCGGATTTCCTTCTCGGGCACATCCCTGATCATTATTGTCAGTGTTGTCCTGGAAACCATTAAATCCATTGAGTCCAAGATGCTTGTACGGAATTACAAAGGATTCTTAAACGACTAAAGTGGAATGTCTTGCGGAAAGGCGTGTAAAATCGGTTTGAGACGAACCGGTTTTGCAGCAGCCTGTTCCGATTAGATTGACCGGGAAGCACTCTCGATTTAGAGGGTGCTTTTGGAGTATAAAGAGGAGGATGAACATATGAAGCTTATCATGTTAGGTGCACCAGGCGCAGGAAAAGGCACCCAGGCAAAGAAAATTGCTGAGAAGTACCAGATTCCCCACATTTCCACCGGAGATATCTTCCGTGCCAACATCAAGGCAGGAACCGAGCTGGGAATGAAAGCAAAATCCTATATGGACCAGGGTCAGCTAGTGCCGGATGAGGTAACCATTGGAATGCTGTTAGACCGGATTTCCCAGGATGACAGCAAGAACGGTTACGTACTGGACGGTTTCCCAAGAACCATTCCACAGGCGGAGAGCCTGACAGCTGCTCTCGCTGAGCGCGGCGAAAAGATCGACTATGCAGTAAATGTAGATGTTCCGGATGAGAATATCGTAAATCGTATGTCTGGAAGAAGAGCCTGCATCGGCTGCGGCGCAACCTATCATATCGTGTACAATGCTCCAAAGCAGGAGAATGTCTGCGACACCTGCGGCGAAAAGCTGGTGCTGCGGGATGATGATAAGCCGGAGACCGTACAGAAGCGTCTGGGCGTTTACCATGACCAGACACAGCCTCTGATTGATTATTATAAGAAGGCAGGGGTTTTGGCTGAGGTAGATGGAACACAGGATATGGAGAAGGTATTCCAGGATATTGTGGAGATTTTAGGAGCATAAAGCATGGTATCCATCAAGTCAGAAAGAGAAATTGAGTTAATGAGGGAGGCGGGCAGGATTCTTGCCCGCGTCCATGAGGAATTAGAAAAAGCATTAAAGCCCGGCATGTCTACTCTGGATGTGGATAAGCTGGGAGAGCACATCATCAGAAGCTTCGGCTGTATCCCTTCCTTTAAGAATTACAACGGCTATCCTGCCTCCATCTGTGTGTCAGTCAATGATGAGGTAGTTCACGGAATTCCCAATAAGCACCGCATCTTACGGGAGGGCGATATCGTAAGCCTGGATGCAGGGGTGATCTACAAAGGCTATCATTCCGATGCAGCCAGGACCCATGGGATCGGTGAGATCTCTCCGGAAGCACAGAAACTGATCGATGTGACAAAACAAAGTTTCTTCGAAGGGATTAAGTTTGCAAAAGCTGGAAATCATTTAAATGATATCTCCACTGCCATTCAGACCTATGCAGAAAGCTTTGGGTATGGGGTGGTCCGGGACCTGGTGGGACACGGAATCGGTTCTCATCTTCATGAAGACCCGGAGGTGCCGAATTTTTCCCAGAAACGAAAAGGTATCCTGTTGAGACCGGGAATGACGCTGGCCATTGAGCCGATGATCAATGCAGGCCGTTATGATGTGGCCTGGATGGATGATGACTGGACAGTGGTAACGGATGACGGTTCTCTCTCTGCTCATTATGAAAACACGATCCTGATCACAGAGGGTGAGCCGGAGATCCTGTCTTTGGTGTGATGTGAGGGTAACTGTTCTGTATATTTGTACATTTACTGCGAAGGAAGGCATCTGTTCCCGAATTTCACAGTCAAGGAAAGGATTTGATGTCAGATGCGTAAGGTTGAACCGGGTCACCTGGCAAGAAGCCTGGCAGGCCATGACAAGGGAACACTTTATATCATATTGGAAGCAGCCGGTGAATATGTTAGTCTGACGGACGGAAAAAGCCGGCCCGTTCACCGGCCGAAACGGAAAAAGAAAAAGCATGTGCAGCTCCAGTATCCCCGGGACTACACACTGAAGCAGAAGCTGGAGCAGAAGGAAGCTGTAAGCGATGAGGAGATTCAGGATTTCCTGAATCGTCAGAACCTGCAGCAGCAAGGAGGAAATGAAAGCAATGTCGAAGGCAGACGTAATTGAAATTGAAGGAACTGTAGTAGAAAAGTTACCCAATGCCATGTTCCAGGTAGAACTGGAGAATGGACATCAGGTACTGGCTCATATCAGCGGAAAGCTGCGTATGAATTATATCCGCATCTTACCAGGGGATAAGGTTACTCTGGAGATGTCTCCATATGATTTGTCTAAGGGCAGAATTATCTGGAGAGATAAATAAGCCTTGCAGCGCAAGCTGCTAAATGAAAAAATCAACCTGACAAGAAAAAGTGCTTGCATTTTTTTGACTTTTTTGGTATAATGCTATAGCAACTTTGTTGGTCAGTAGAAAGGAGAATTACTGTGAAGGTTAGAAGTTCTGTAAAACCGATTTGCGAAAAGTGCAAAATCATAAAGAGAAAAGGCAGTATCAGAGTAATTTGCGAAAATCCGAAGCATAAACAGAGACAAGGTTAAAAATTTTTAGGAGGAAGTAAAACGATGGCTCGTATTGCAGGCGTTGATTTGCCAAGAGAAAAACGTGTCGAGATTGGTTTAACTTACATCTATGGTATTGGTAGAGCAAGTTCCAACCGTATTCTCGCTGAAGCTGGTGTAAATCCTGACACCCGTGTAAAGGATTTAACCGATGACGAAGTAAAGAAGCTGGCAGCAGTGATTGCTGATACTCAGACTGTTGAAGGTGATCTGCGTAGAGAGATCGCAATGAACATCAAGAGATTACAGGAAATCGGCTGCTATCGTGGAATCCGTCATAGAAAGAGCCTTCCTGTTCGCGGTCAGAAAACCAAGACCAATGCAAGAACTCGTAAGGGCCCGAGAAAGACTGTTGCTAACAAGAAGAAATAATGCAGCATAATAATTTTAAGTAACTAGAAGTACGAATCGGATTTATATGTTTTAAAAACAGGAAAAACGATTCAGGAAAATTCAGAAAGTAGGTTAGTTTAAAATGGCTAAAAAAGTGTCCACTGCTAAGAAAGTGACAAAAAAGCGTGTAAAGAAAAACGTTGAACGCGGACAAGCACATATCCAGTCATCTTTTAATAACACCATCGTGACTTTAACAGATGCACAGGGTAATGCCTTATCTTGGGCAAGTGCTGGTGGTCTGGGATTTAGAGGTTCAAGAAAATCTACTCCATATGCAGCTCAGATGGCCGCAGAAACTGCAACCAAGGCAGCTCTTGTACATGGATTAAAATCCGTAGACGTTATGGTAAAGGGTCCAGGTTCCGGACGTGAAGCAGCAATCCGTGCATTACAGGCATGCGGATTGGAAGTAACCAGCATCAAGGACGTAACCCCAGTTCCTCACAACGGATGCCGTCCACCAAAGCGTAGAAGAGTCTAATAGGAGGTAATTAAAGTGGCAGTTGATAGAGTTCCTGTTCTTAAAAGATGTAGATCCCTTGGTATGGATCCAATCTATTTAGGAATTGATAAAAAGTCTAACAGAGAATTAAAGAGAGCAAACAGAAAAGTAAGTGAGTACGGCCAGCAGTTAAGAGAAAAGCAGAAGGCTAAATTCATTTACGGCGTACTGGAGAAGCCTTTCCGCAACTACTATGCAAAGGCAGTTAAGATGGAAGGCATGGCAGGTCCAAACCTGATGATCTTACTGGAGACCAGACTGGACAACGTGATCTTCCGTTTAGGTTTTGCACGTACCAGAAAGGAAGCAAGACAGATCGTTGACCACAAGCACGTTACCGTAAACGGCAAGTGCGTAAACATCCCATCCTACTTAGTAAAGGCTGGCGATGTTGTTGAGATCAGAGAGAAGAGCAAGTCCGCTCAGAGATATAAGGACATCCTGGAGGTTACTGCAGGACGTATGGTTCCAGCTTGGTTAGAGTCTGACCAGGAGAACTTAAAGGGCGTTGTTAAGGAAATGCCAACCAGAGATGAGATTGACGTTCCTGTTAACGAAATGCTTATCGTCGAGTTGTACTCCAAATAATTAAGCTTTGATGATTCACCCTAAAAGGAGGGGCTATTAGTGTTCGATTTTGAGAAACCAAACATTGAAATTGCAGAGATTTCAGAAGATAAGAAATACGGAAAGTTTGTAGTTGAACCTCTGGAGAGAGGCTACGGCACCACCTTGGGTAATTCCCTTAGAAGAATAATGCTTTCTTCCTTACCGGGTGCAGCAGTCAGCCAGGTGAAAATCGATGGCGTTTTGCATGAGTTCAGTTCCATTCCTGGAGTAAAGGAAGATGTAACTGAAATCATTATGAACATCAAAAGCTTATCCATTAAAAACAGCAGCGATACCAATGAACCAAAGATTGCATACATTGAATTTGAGGGCGACGGCGTGATCACCGGTGCTGACATCCAGGCGGATGCCGATATTGAGATCATGAATCCGGAGCAGGTGATCGCTACCTTAAGCGGCGGACCGGACAGTAAGTTCTATATGGAGCTTACGATCACCAAAGGCCGCGGTTATGTAAGCGCAGATAAGAACAAGAGTGAAGATCTTCCAATCGGTGTGATCGCTGTGGATTCCATCTACACCCCTGTTGAACGCGTGAACATGACGGTACAGAACACCCGTGTAGGACAGGTTACCGATTATGATAAACTGACTCTGGATGTTTATACCAATGGTACATTAGCTCCCGATGAGGCAGTCAGCCTTGCAGCTAAGGTATTAAGTGAGCATTTAAATCTTTTCATTGACCTTTCTGAGAATGCCAAGACCGCTGAGATCATGGTAGAGAAGGAAGACAATGAAAAGGAAAAGGTTTTAGAGATGAACATTGACGAGTTAGAGCTGTCGGTTCGTTCCTACAACTGCTTAAAGAGAGCTGGAATCAACACCGTAGAAGAGCTGTGCAATCGGACTTCTGAGGATATGATGAAGGTTCGCAACTTGGGCCGCAAGTCCTTAGAGGAAGTGCTGAACAAGTTAAAGGAGTTAGGTCTTCAGTTAAATCCAAGTGATGAATAATCGCTGGTTAGTGAAGAAATAACTGAAATTGTGATTTATTAGCAATACAATCATAAAAATATATGCCTGGCCAGTAAGTCCGATGATGCGTGGCCGGGTATTCCCGCTGTAAAGAGGAAGATGCGGCCCGGTAAGACCGACGGCGCGGCGCTGCTCTCCACGATCAAATTATATGGAGGAATAAAATCATGGCAGGATATAGAAAATTAGGAAGAACTTCTTCTCAGAGAAAGGCAATGATCAGAAGCCAGGTTACTGCATTATTATATCATGGAAAGATCAGAACCACCGAGGCCAGAGCAAAGGAGATCCGCAAGGTTGCTGAGGGTCTGATTGCTATGGCAGTAAAGGAGAAGGATAACTTCGATACTGTTAAGGTTACCGCTAAGGTTGCCCGCAAGGACAAGGACGGCAAGAGAGTAAAGGAAGTTGTAGACGGCAAGAAGGTTACCGTATACGATGAGGTTGAGAAGGAGATCAAGAAGGATCAGCCATCCAGACTGCATGCTCGTCGTCAGATGTTAAAGGTTCTCTACGGAGTAACTGAGGTTCCAACTGCAGCAGCAGGAAAGAAGAGAAATACCAAGGAAGTTGACTTAGTTGCTAAGTTATTTGATGAGATCGCTCCAAAGTACACCTCCCGCAACGGCGGCTACACCAGAATCGTTAAGATCGGCCAGCGTAAGGGCGATGCAGCTATGGAAGTGCTGATCGAACTGGTATAATTATTTCTACTGAATATTTGCAAAATTCACAGATTGAACACGAAACTGTCTTATCATAGAGATATGGTAAGGCAGTTTTTTTCTCCCTTGATATCCTTAAGGAAATGACAGAATATTGTAAGTTGACGCTGCTATACCTGATTGCTTATAATGGTAACATCAAATAAAACCATTTAAGACCATCTTTCAGGTCATAGAGTAAGAGAAGGGGGAAATTACATGAAAAGGATAAGGAGAATCTTAGGCAGTGTGCTTGTGATATGTCTGCTGCTGACTCTTGTTAATCCGGCTGCTGTGTATGCAGCGTCTACGATCAGTTCGGTATCGATCCGTGTTGGGCTTAAGGATTTTGAACCAGGGGATACGCTGCCGGATATTGTAGTTGGCGATAAGGATGTCAGTGATTCGGCATATGTCTATACCAGCAGCCAGTATTATTCGGTAGAAAAGGCAGAGTGGGTCACTTCAAAGACAAAAAGTATTAATGTGGGAGATTCCCCGCGGATGAAGGTCTGGCTGGAGCCGGTGGATTATGACAGCCGCAGATTTAAGGGAGGATATCAGTCCAGCAATGTTAAGATCACTGGCGGAACCTTTAAGTCGGCTGCCATCAGCAGCAAAAAGCTGGTGGTTACTCTGGATTTAAATCCGGTTCAGGGACAGTTCGAGGCGCCGGAGGAGGCTTATTGGGCGAATTCCGGATATGGAAGAGCCAGATGGAGTATGGGAGACCGTTCTTCCAGCTCCTCTAAATATCGCTATGAGGCAGCTTTGTATCGGGGAAGCTCTCAGATCCATAAGGTAGAGGTGTCTTCCACCAGCTATAACTTTTATCCATATATGACTAAAGCAGGCACTTATTCCTTCCGCGTTCGGGTAATACCCTCCGATTCTTCCATAAGCAAATATGGAAAGAAGAGCGAATGGACCATATCCGATGAGGTTTACCTTCCGGAGGAGGATGTATCAGACGGAACCGGACAGAACAGCGACCAGCCAGGGACGCAGGATAGCGGAATTACAGCGTCGGGCGGTGTGATGACTGTTGGATGGATCCAAAGCGGAAACCGCTGGTATTTCCGCTATCCCGACGGCAGTTATCCGAAGGATGAGTGGCTGGCCTGGAATGGCAAGTGGTATCTGTTTGACAATGACGGATGGATGCTGACCGGGTGGCAGAACCGTAATGGATACAGCTATTATCTGGATGACAGCGGCGCTATGGTAACCGGATGGGTGCAGGCTGGTAATACCTTCTATTATCTGAATCCCACACAGGATCAATATGAAGGAGTTTTAGTGAAGAATAACTGGATTCAGCAGGATGGAAATTACTATTACCTGAATCAGGATGGAATCCGGGCGGAGGGCTGGAACCAGATTGATGGAAACTGGTATTACTTCTATCCAGGAACCGGCGTGAGAGCTGCCAATACTTATATTGACGGATTTCCGTTAGATGCCAATGGGATCTGGCATAAATAACAATAAATTTACTATGAAAGTTCTGCCGCCGATTAGGCGGCGTAAATTCAGGGATGCCAAGTGCGCCCGCCATAACTTTCATGTGCGGCGGCGCGTTCGCCTGCCGGGCGCATGCAGGTTTAGAAACTGACCAGGAAGGAAGCAAGTGTATGGGAGTGAGACTTAGGATCAGAAACGTCTTAATTGGAATCGCGGCAGCTGCGGCAGTTGCCGGAACTGCTGTTACCGCATGGGGGGCAAGCACCATCGGGAGTCTGAATATCTCGGTGCGGACCACTGAAGCAGAAGGAGAACTGGCAGAGCCATCGATCCGTGTCACCCCATCCAGTTGTGAACTTTCGGAACTTACCTGGAGTAAAGCAGTAGAGGACTGGAAGCCGGGCAAGATCGTTTACGGCTATCTGACTATTTCTGCTGACGAGGGAAGAAGCTTTGCCAGCAGCTATAAGAGCAGCAAATGCAGTGTCAGCGGAGCTGATTTTCGAAGCGCCACGGCAGACAGCGAGGATGACTCTCTCCTTCATGTGACGATCAAATATACACCGGTGGTTCAGCTTGGAGAGACTGAGGAGGCTGGCTGGAGCGATCAGAATAAAACAAGAGCCAAGTGGAAAAAGGTTCCCTATGCAACCATGTATGAGGTACGTCTTTATCAGAACGATACCTGGGTGAAGACATTGGAAACCACCACCACCAGCGTGGATATCAGCCCTTACATTAAGCAGGAGGGCGACTATTATTACGAGGTCCGGGCAAAGGGAAAGACGGCGGAGGAGCGGAAATATCTGCTGACCGGCGAGTATGTTCCCTCTGAGGATATTTTGACCATGGATTCTGAGGAGCTGGGAGAAGTGGGAGGAACCTGGAGGAACTACCAGGAGGGCCGAAAGTACCATACCTCCCAGGGAACGTATCCGGTATCTCAGTGGCTGATGATTCTGGGAAAATGGTACTATTTTGACAGCAATGGATATGCTGTGACAGGCTGGTTCCATGATACGGAGACCGGTCAGTGGTATTACCTGAGTGACCAGGGAGAGATGCAGACCGGCTGGCAGCAGGTAAACGGAACCTGGTACTATCTGGGAAGCGATGGAAAGATGGTAACCGGATGGGTGCAGGCCAATCCAAGCGAGTGGTATTACATGAATCCCGATGGCTCCATGGCAGTGGATACGGTGATCGACGGAGTTTCCATTGGAAGTGATGGGAAATCCGAGGCTGCTCCAAACTGATGGCAGGAAACAGGCTGCGGCTTCGATTTAACAGGAGGGTTGAATGTGACAACGTCAAATATAAAGGCTGTTATTCAATGCGATATTCATAAAGTCTGGGAAACCGTATCAGCGGTTGAGCGCTATCCTACATGGCGAAGCGGTGTGAGCAAAACAGAAGTGATCGATGAAAAAAGGTTTACAGAATATACCAAAGACGGCTATTCCACTACGTTTACGGTTACTGCAGCAGAACCGCACAAACGCTGGGAGGTTGATCTGGAAAACAGTCATATAAAAGGACACTGGACGGGTGTATTTGTGTCCCAGGGCAGTGAAACGGAAATCGACTTTACAGTGTGTGCAGCAGCGAAAAAGCTTTCTACCAGACCAATTGGTAAAAGCGTATTTGAAAACGTGTATTTGAAAAAGGAGCTGGCACAATTTGTGACGGATTTAAAGAAATCGCTGGAGTGTTAAATCTTTATGCTACAGCACTGATTTCCTGCTCCTTTAGAAATTGCAACGCAAAGACGGCGCTATGACTCTCGCTAAGAGGTATAGCGCCGTTTTTGCGTTGCAACTGTAACTATGCGGGCTTCAGCCACTCTGGCTGTTATACCATGAATAATTCAGGATTAGATATGTATAAAAATAGTGAAGATGGCTATATTTAATTTATAGATTGTGATATACTTTTTTAGGGAAAGGGGCGATGAGAATGAATTTGAAAACCATAAGTTTTGGAAATTTTAAATCATTATATAATGTGTCTTTTGAGCCGGGAAAAGTTAATGTGTTCATAGGAGCGAATGGATCGGGAAAATCAACTATTTTGGAAGCAATAGGCTTATTGAGCGCGGCTATGACAGACCGTGTGGATGCTAACAGTCTTCAGAGAAAAGGGGTGAGACTGAGCGCAGCTTCTTTATACAAGTCTAGCTTTAAAGGACACAGAGCGAAGCCGACCATTGATTTATCTCTGGAATGGGAGGAAAAGGCCGATATTTTTAGATATGATGTGCATTTAACAACTCCGACAGATTCTGATTATTGGAAATATCATTCAGAGGCTTTTTTGCAAAATGGAGAAAGAAAATGGGGAAGAAGTAACGCTTCTCAAAAATAGGGCAACAGTTATATTGGATTTTTTTTAATTGATGATAATCCGGAATTAATAAATGGAAGAGAAATTGCAAAGCTTTTTTCAAATTATGGAATATTCCAGCCAAACACGTTGACGTTGCGGGGCACAGTTCCAGATCCAAATCAGATGTCTCCGATCGGGTTAAATGGCGGCAGACTGGCAGAAGCATTGCAGGACATTATAAAAGAAGAGAATAGCGATATTTGTTTCGGTTCCCTATATATGGATGATGTGCTTGAGATGATTGACTGGGCATCGGATATTTCGATTGATATTCCCAAAAAGACAAGTATTAACTCCAATATTCCTACCACAAGACAGGTTATTGAGTTTGGTGATCGCTTTATGAAAAATACAGCGAAATTTACCGGGTATGATGCCAGTGAAGGTGCGCTATATGTGTTATTTATGCTATGTCTAGCTATGCATCCACAGTCACCGGCTGTTTTTGCGGTAGATAGTTTTGATCATGCACTGAATCCCAGACTGGCCAAAAAAATCACGCAGGTTTTTTGCGAACAGATTATAGAAAATAAAAAGCATGTATTCCTCACTACACATAATCCGCTGGTGCTGGACGGATTAGACCTGGAAAATGATGATATCCGATTATTTGCTGTTGATCGCGATAAAAATGGATATGCACAGATTAAAAGGATACAAGTTTCCGAGGATTTAATCAAAGCAGGACAACCGTTATCAAGACTTTGGATTAATGGAAGGCTTGGAGGTGTGCCGGAACTAATATGAGTAAAAATATAGGAATTGTTTGTGAAGGCCCCACAGATTATATCATTTTAAAGGGGATTGTTGACCGGATCACAGGGGAAAATAATCAATATATACAGTTACAGCCAGAAGATAACTTAACGGGCGAATATGGAAATGGTTGGAAGGGAGTATGGAAATGGTGTGCAGACCATGAAGAGATTTTGGAAAAGTTTATGAAAGACATTAGTCCTCAATTGGATTTAATTATTCTCCAAATGGATGGAGATGTGGCAAGGAAAGAAAAAGAAGTACATTGCTTGTGTAGTACTACAGTGTGCGAATGGAAAGGGAAAGTAAATCCATTGGAATGTACACGGATAAAAGATAATGATTGTCCCGTTGAAGTACCGTGTATGGCGCATGAAGCGGCGATAGAAGGATACATAAATCACTTAACAATTTTAATTGCTTCATGGTTGAAGCAGAATGATGATATATGTATTGTGATTCCGTGTGACAGCACTGATACATGGGTAGCTGCTGCTTATGATAAATTACCGGATATTGAAATGATAGAGGATCCTTGGACAAACATTATTTCAAAAGGCAAAGCCTATCATGGCATCAGGATTCCTGGACATAAAAAAAGATTATCGGTTTACAGGCAGTTTGCCTCTGAAGTATGCAATAACTGGGAAGAGGTGAAAAATCTCTGTATTAGTGCGGTGAATTTTGAGGAAAAAATAAAAATGCTTTATACTCCTCCATTGCTTTCCTGGAGAAATCCTTGACTAATGGGAAAGAATCTACTACAATGATAAAACGAGTCGAACTGTTAACACGAAAGCGGCAGTTGGTTGATTTTTGCATGAGCGAGGGCTGAGATGGGAATTATAAAGGCAAGCAAATTGATATTTGATTATATCCGCAGAGATGAGGAGGACAAGATTGAGGAAGTAAACCGTGCCATCGATGCGGTGGATGTGGATATTCAGAAGGGCGATTTTGTGGCGATTTTGGGGCATAACGGCTCCGGAAAATCGACATTTGCGAAGCATGTGAATGGCATTTTGCTTCCCACAGAGGGAACAGTCTGGATTTCTGATATGGATACCCAGGATCCTTCTCATATCTGGGATATCCGCAAGACGGCAGGAATGGTATTCCAGAATCCGGATAACCAGATTATTGGAAATATTGTGGAGGAAGACGTAGGCTTTGGCCCGGAAAATATGGGGGTTCCTACTGATGAGATCTGGAAGCGGGTAGATGAAAGCCTGGAAGCAGTGGGAATGACGGCCTATCGGCTGAAGTCTCCCAATAAGCTGTCTGGCGGACAGAAGCAGCGGGTGGCCATTGCCGGTGTGATGGCAATGAAGCCGCAGTGCATCGTCTTAGACGAGCCTACTGCTATGCTGGATCCGAATGGGCGGAAGGAAGTGATCCGCACCGTCAGGGAGCTGAACCGAAAGGAAGGAATTACGGTCTTGCTGATCACCCATTATATGGAAGAAGTAGTAAGCGCTGACCGGGTGATCGTGATGGATGACGGGAAAATCGTGATGGATGGAACACCAAAGGAGATCTTTTCCCAGGTGGATCGGTTGAAATCTTATCGCCTGGATGTTCCCCAGGTGACGGAGCTTGCCTATGAATTAAAGAAGGTGGGGGTGGACCTGCCGGATGGGATTCTCACCAGGGAAGAGCTGATGGAGAATCTGCTGCCATTGTTTCATCTCTCTGCCTGACAGACCGCCATCCTTACTGGCTGCAGCAGAAAAAAAGTTATTGTTCAGTATTTATAAAATAACATTCTAAATACGAAAAAGCAAATCACAGGAGAGAGAAAATGGCAATTAGAGTGGAACATTTAAATCACATCTACGGCCAGGGAACTGCATTTGAGCAGTATGCGCTGAAGGATGTGAATTTTACCATAGAGGACGGACAGTTCGTGGGACTGATCGGGCATACCGGCTCCGGAAAATCTACGCTGATCCAGCATTTGAACGGCCTGCTACGTGCCAGCAGCGGTGCGATTTACTATAATAATGAGAATATCTATTCTGACGGCTATGATATGAAAGCACTTCGGAGCAAGGTAGGACTGGTATTCCAATATCCAGAGCATCAGCTTTTCGAGGTGGATGTGTTTTCAGATGTGTGCTTCGGACCGAAAAATCTGGGACTGCCGAAGGAAGAGGTCGAAGCGCGGGCCAAGGAGGCGCTGACCCAGGTGGGGCTGGATGAAAGCTTTTATACCCAGTCGCCTTTTGAATTATCCGGCGGACAGAAGCGCCGTGTTGCCATCGCCGGTGTACTGGCCATGCATCCGGAGGTGCTGATCTTGGATGAGCCTACAGCGGGTCTGGACCCCAAGGGAAGGGACGAGATTCTGGATGAGATCTCTGCGCTGCACAAGGAAAAGCATATGACCATCATCCTGGTATCTCACAGCATGGAGGATATGGCCCGGTATGCAGACCGTCTGCTGGTGATGAATCATGGAGAAAAAGTATTTGACGATGTGCCGAAAAATGTATTTAAGCATTATAAAGAGCTGGAGAAGATGGGACTGGCTGCGCCGCAGATCACCTATGTGGTGCATGAGCTGCGGGAGCATGGCGTGAAGATCGCCGATGACCTGACCACAGTGGAGGAGGCCAGAGATGCCATTCTGAAGGCTTTGAACCGGAAGCAGGATGTGCGCGGCTAACCTCCCGGACCTTGACAGACTTGCAGGCAGGCCGGGAAGAGCAGCCTGCTGCATGATATGGATGGAAAATAACAAAACAGAAACATTGACCGGGAGGCCGGGAATCAGCTGAACCGGCAGTGATAGGAGCTAATACGTTATGCTACGAGAGATTACATTGGGACAATATTATCCGGTGGATTCCGTGATCCACCGTCTGGACCCCAGAACCAAGTTATTCGGCACGCTGGTATTTATCGTGTCGCTGTTTATATCCAATAATATCTGGGGATATGTACTGGCAACCATCGTGCTGGCGGCAGTTATTAAGCTGACCAACGTGCCCTTTTCCTATATGGTGCGGGGATTGAAGGCGATCTTATTTTTGCTGCTGATCAGCGTCAGCTTTAATCTGTTTCTAACCAGCGGTGAAGTTCTGGTTCAGTTCTGGATCTTTAAAATCACAAAAGAGGGTATTCGGACAGCTGGCTTTATGGCAGTCCGTCTGATCTATCTGGTGCTGGGCTCTACGATCATGACGCTGACGACCACGCCCAATGAGCTGACAGATGGTTTGGAAAAAAGCATGGGATTTTTAAATAAAGTTGGTGTCCCGGTCCATGAGATTTCCATGATGATGTCCATCGCCCTGCGTTTTATCCCCATCCTGGTGGAGGAAACGGATAAGATCATGAAGGCGCAGATGGCAAGAGGAGCCGACTTTGAGAGCGGCAACCTGATTCAGAAGGCGAAGGCCATGGTGCCCCTTCTGGTGCCCTTATTTATCTCTGCATTCCGCCGTGCTACAGATTTGGCTATGGCAATGGAAGCCAGATGCTATCGGGGCGGCAGCGGAAGGACGAAGATGAAGCCCCTTCACTATGGGTCAAGGGATCGGATCAGCTATGTGCTGGAGATCGGGTATCTGGCAGGAATGTTTGGACTGCGGTTTCTGTAAGCAGTTGGAGAAGATGAATGAAACGAGTAAAGCTAATCATTGCATATGATGGAACCAACTACCATGGCTGGCAGCTGCAGCCCAACGGAATATCCATAGAAGCAGTTTTAAATCAGACCTTGACAGATCTTCTGCGGGAGCCGATCACGGTGATCGGGGCCAGCCGCACTGATTCCGGCGTTCATGCCCTGGGAAATGTGGCGGTTTTTGATACGGAGAACCGAATGCCGGCAGATAAGATCTGCTATGCATTAAATCAGCGGCTTCCGGAGGATATCCGGATCCAGTCCTCGGAGGAGGTGCCCTTAAGCTGGCATCCCAGAAAGCAGAATTGCGTGAAGACCTATGAGTATAAGATCCTAAACCGTAAGATCGATATGCCTGTAGGCCGTCTTTATACCTACTTCTGCTATTTTCCAATGGATGTGGAAAAGATGCGGCAGGCAGCAGCGTATCTGGTGGGGGAGCATGATTTTAAAAGCTTCTGCACAGTCCGTACACAGGCAGAAGAAACGGTACGGACCATATACAGCCTGCAGGTGGATCGGGGAGCTGATGATGTAGTTACCATCCGGATCACCGGAAGCGGTTTTCTCTATAATATGGTCCGGATCATCGCAGGGACTCTGCTGCGGGTAGGAACCGGGCTGTATCCGCCGGAGAAGGTGGAGGAGATCTTAGATGCCAGGAACCGCCAGGCAGCAGGCCCCACTCTTCCGGCTAAGGGGCTGACTTTGGTCAGCCTGGAATATGAGAAGGAGTTAAAGCCGGAGATCGCAGTGTCTAATAAATACTGGGAGTATCAGTTGGTGCAGCGGGAGATTCCATATAAGAAAAAAGGATATCTGGTGATCCGCCGCTGTGCAGATCCGGAATTTCAAGGATTGGTGACCCGGCTGGTGCACCAGCTTGCCAGAAATGGGGCACGATGGATTTATGTGACAGATGTGGAGCCTGGGAAGAATCGTCTGGATGAGGGACAGCAATATGGGTATTATGAGATGAAGCGGTCTTATTGTTACCTGGAGATGGAGAAAAGGGTGATGAAAGACGGAAGCCCTGCCGATGGTGCAGCTGATCGTATCGAATTTTTAAAAGAGGGATCTGCAAGGCCGGCATTGCCCGAACATCAGCAGACCTTCTTAGGAATTACAAATCAATCAACAGTCCGGCTATCTCCGCTGAAAACAGAAGATCGCCCGGCCTGGCTGGAACTGCATAATCAGACATTCTTTTCGGTGCCAGGTTCTTCCACCTATGAGGAAAACATGATAGAGGAAGAGGAAAAGGACAAAAGCCGGTTCTTCTGGATCAGCAATGGAGCACAGAAGGTGGGGACACTGGTTTTGGCCTGGGATCAGAACCGGAAGCAGCTTACCATCGATATGATTTCCATTAAAAAAGAATTTGCCGGCCAGGGATATGGAAGGGCAGCACTGATGTGTGTGGAGCAGCTTGCCAGGGAGCAAAACATGACGAAGCTCCGTCTTCTCGTGGCAGATACCAATCAAGCTGCGAGAGCGCTGTACCAGAAGGCTGGATTTTATGAAACTGGACGACGGCCGGACTTTTTCTGTACAGAGAGCAATTTGATAACGGAATGAAGAAAGAAATTTGCAGCAGTTTAGATGGCGGGGAAATCCCCGCTTTCTGCGTTGCAGGTCCCGAAAAACCTTGAAAAAACATGAAAAAAGAGGTTGACACAGATTGGCAGATATTATATAATTAGTAACTGTGACGTTAGGCAAAAGCGTGCTTACCAAAGCCCCGGAGAGCATCTTTTGATAAACGATATATACGATGAATTGGATTTTCAACAGGAGGTTAAACCATGAAGAGTTTTATGGCTAGTCCAGCGACAATTGAAAGAAAATGGTACGTAGTAGATGCTACCGGATATACATTAGGTCGTTTAGCTGCAGAGGTAGCTAAGGTTTTAAGAGGTAAGAACAAGCCGATTTTCACACCACACATTGACTGCGGCGATTATGTGATCGTAGTAAATGCGGAGCACATTAAGGTAACTGGTAAGAAGTTAGATCAGAAGGTATATTACAACCACTCCGATTACGTAGGCGGTATGAAGGAAACCACCTTACGTGAGATGATGGCTAAGAAGCCGGAGAAGGTTATCGAGTTAGCTGTTAAGGGTATGCTTCCAAAGGGACCTCTGGGAAGAAGCATGATTGATAAGCTTCATGTATACGCTGGCCCGGATCACGAGCAGGCAGCACAGAAACCAGAAGTTTTAACATTTTAATTGAGTGTGTTGGAAGGAGGAAGAAAAAATGGCTAACAAGTTTTACGGAACAGGCAGAAGAAAAAAATCTATCGCTAGAGTATATTTAGTACCAGGTACTGGCAAGATCACCATCAATAAGAGAGACATTGATGAGTACTTAGGGTTAGAGACCTTAAAGCTGATTGTTCGTCAGCCTCTGGTTGCAACCGAGACTACTGACAAGTTTGATGTATTAGTAAACGTTCGTGGCGGCGGCTTCTCCGGACAGGCAGGCGCAATCCGTCATGGTATCTCCCGTGCTTTATTACAGGCAGACGCTGATTTCCGTCCTGTATTAAAGAAGGCTGGCTTCTTAACCAGAGATCCAAGAATGAAAGAGAGAAAGAAGTACGGCTTAAAGGCAGCTCGTCGTGCACCTCAGTTCAGCAAGAGATAATTTTTTGCAGATTATATCATGCAAGAATGTTGAACGTTCAGTGTTTACAGCTTTGTGCATCTTGCACAATCTGTATGTGGAAATACACAAGTTGCTTACACGAAAACAGTAAAAATCACCCCGGAGCAATTCGTTCCGGGGCTTTTTTTATATTCTGTCAATTGCTTCAATAAGCTGCTGAATTTCAAAATGGGTGCAGACGATTTTGGATGAAGATCAGCAAAAAGCGCAGCAGACATTGCGTGCACAAGACTTTCCAGGAAGCTTCCATCACATGATCCGTCCACATTTCGCACTGGCTCATAACGGTTTGGACAGCATCATCCATGCCTTCTGGTGGATATTTGTGCTTCTTGAGCAGCCGTTTCACCAGCCTTCTCATTCCCGCCCTGGCACTTTCTTTCTTTTGCCAGTCCATAGTCCTGTTTTTACGAAGAAGATCGGTCAGTTCTTTGGTTAAAGCAATCAGTTCGTCATGTTCCGGTAAACCCGATGTAGGTAGCGTTAGGCAGGCTATCCCGGATAATTCGGGCGGTTCCGATGACGGTTTTCGCCTCAATCTCGCCGTTGTCCTTCTTATTGACAACTACCTTCTCCGTTAATCCGTATTGGCCACGATGGGCTTCATCGGCTATTACAACAATGTTCCTGCGCGTTGACAGAGCTTCGCTGCTTTCCTCGAACTTCTGCATAGTCGTAAAAATGATGCCGTTTGCCTGACGATTGGCAAGCAGCTCTTTCAGATGCTTTCTGGTCTCTGCGTGTTGTGGTGTCTGACGAAGGAAATCCTTATGGAAAGGCTGCTCCAATGGATGTTTAATGGCTTATGCTTGACTCTCCATATAGGAATTATTTATAAAATAAGTAAATATGAGGTCGTTGGAGAACTATGGAGTATCTTCTCTTTTGCAAGAAAGCCACATATAATTCTCTTTACATAGAGCAATCAATCCACTTGCCAGCATATATGTTTTTAGTCTTTGTTCAAGCAGTTGTTGTTTATTGCTGAGTCTCGTTTGATGTACGGGTCGGGCACAATGCCAATACAGCAGCAATAGATGTAACAATGGTACACCAAAAATTCTAATCTGAAAGCATCTATCAACTCTTCCTTTGTGAGGTTATAAACTATAAAATAAGCTGTACAGGGATATATGACGATTTCTTGTCTTCATGCACAGCTTCGTAAATATCTCCGATATCACAGTTCAGATAGCCGCAGATACGCAACAGGATAGAAAGAAAAACCACTTCACCTTTGTTGAACTTGCCCATCGTACTGGATGCAATTTTCAAATCTTTTTTTAACTGTACGTTTGTGATGCCTTTTTGGAAGCAGCACTCATAGTTTTTGCAGCTAATTCACATATAAGCACTTCCTGTTTTTATATGTGCCGATTTTCTAATTTCCATCTTATATCGTAACAGAAAAAGTTGAAGAGTGCAATTCCGAACACCAATATTATGCTATGAATATTGCGAGAGACCGGGTTTTTTGTTCTTCTTCGTATAAGGGTTGAAAATCAGCATGCAATATGTTATCATTAGTTCGCAAAACACGATATTATGAAAGGCGGTAACTGGCATGATTGTTTTGAATCTTATGCTGAATGGCATTTATGGATTCGATGACTTCCATATCAATTTCACCTATCCGAAGAAAATCATCAATTCACTGATTGAGGACGAAAACTTAAAAGGGCGGGAGCGTTTCCGCTATAAAAAAGCGGTGATTCTCATGGGCGCAAACGCCACCGGGAAAACCAGCCTGGGCAAAGCCTTGCTCCGCATCTTTGGCTATATGGAAAGCGGGAATCCGGTGCCGCTTTGTGAGATGGCAGCCAGAGAAAAAGGCGATTTTACCATTGATTTCGTGAATGGAGACTATCGCTTGCAGCGGCTGCACGCAAAGATTGATGCTGTTGGTAACGGTGTTGAGATTCGATATCAAACAGCAGAGATTGGCGTGATGGATTCGTATGAAAAATGCCTTGCCAAGCTGGTTGACCATACGGATGAGGCAACGCGGACGGCAACTTCTCTCAAAAAATTGATTGGTGAAGTGCGGTATCGCTTTGCCTATCCTGAAATTGAGAAAACATTGAAGCTGACGGGGATGAATAAAAGAATTCTGCTCAAGACCCTTCGTGCCGTTATCGGCACGCTTGACCCGACATTGCAGGATGTCAGCCTTGCAAAAGACCTGAAAGATACCTTCATCATCCGCCGTGATGGTACGGAAATCATCATTCAGGAGGGAAAGCTCCTGAACCGTGAAGTGCTTTCCAGCGGAACGGCAGAGGGCATTGATGTGGCGATGTTCCTTGCGGCGATGATTGCAAAGGAGGGCAGCTTCTACTATTGTGACGAACATTTTTCTTATATCCAAAGCGATATAGAAAAGAGGATTTTCGGAATCATGCTGGATCACATAGGAGAAAACGAGCAGATGATCTTCACGACCCACAACACAGATATGCTGGATTTGAACCTGCCAAAGCACAGCTATACGTTCCTAAGAAAACAGCTGGAAGACGGTGTGTATAAAGTGTCGGCTATTTCTGCTTCAGAGGTGTTAAAACGAAATACCGATTCCATCCGTAACGCAGTCGAAAATGATGTATTTTCTTCCCTTCCGCAGGATTCGCTTCTCGATGAACTGGAGCTGGAGGTGGGGAAATGAACCAGAAATGTATCTACTATGTAGAAGGCCCCTGTGAGCAGCAGCTGATTTCTGCCTTGAAAGAACATCCGGCCAAACTGATTCCGGGCAAAATTAAAGTGTTTAATGTAGTTCAGAACCTCATTCCGAAGTCACAGATGCTGACAATTCAATCTGGAACAACGGTTGCGCTTGCGTTTGATACAGATGTGCCGCAGACTGAAATTCTCAGAAAAAATGCGGAGTTGCTGAAACGGTATTGCAGCAGGCTGCGAATTGTCTTTATGCCGCAAGTGTTGAATTTAGAAGATGAGCTTACGCGCTGCACAGATGTAAAAGCGGTTGTTGATCTTACGAGAAGTAACGGTATTAAGAATTTCAAAACAGATTTTTGCAGATTGAAGGTAAAAGATTGTCGGGCAATGCTGGAACGCCACAAGCTGGAGAGCGAACAGCTTTGGATGACAAAAGTCCCGGATGAATTTAGCTTTGTAGAGAATAATAGCGGTCAAATAAAAATGAGATAGGGAAGCTGTTCCTGAAATGCTTGGTCGCTCTTCTCATGATGGAATTAGCTGACACTTTTTGCGCTTGACAGCTGCATCTTCATTTTGCTCAGGTTTTATGCTATTATTGAGTACATAAGAACGTGCGCTTGTGCTACAGCATTGTGCGCATTTGCATTTGGAAGGAAATTCTATGACACGTCAGGAATTGTTTGAGTTTGCAAAACAGAGATATGGCACGGCGCCGGAATATCCATGGAGCGATTGGAATGCCGTTTTGCGCCGTGCAGACAATGAAAAATGGTATGGTGTTGTTCTGAAGGTCGGAAGAAATAAGCTGGGGCTGGCCGATCTCGGCGAGGTTGACATATTGAATGTGAAGTGTGATCCGATTTTGATTGGTTCCTACCGTATGCAGGATGGCTTTTTCCCTGCCTATCACATGAATAAAGAAAAATGGCTCAGCATTTTGCTGGGAGAACCGAAGTTGGACGAGGCAATAAAGGAGCTGCTTGCCTTGAGCTTTGAGCTTACCGCGCCGAAGAAAGGAAAACAGAAGAAAAATGCCAAAGAAAAAGAAGCTTGCGCAGTTTCTCATAAGCTATATCATCAATAATGGATGGGAGGAGACAAGAACCTTGGATTACAAAATCATGCCAATGAAGCCGAAACATTGCGAGGGAAAAGCATACGTTCATTATAAAGCATGGCAGGAAACCTATCGTGGCCTGATGCCGGATGAATATTTGGATAAACGGACGTATGAGCAATGTCTACAAAATGGCATGGCAGGCATGGAGCACACTTTTGTTGCTGTTGCAGAGGGTGAGGTGGCCGGATTTATCCGATATTCTCCGGAAGCCAGAGAATACACGGATCGTCCTGGCTATTCGGAGATCCATGCATTGTATGTGCTGAAAAAATACCAGAGATATGGAATTGGAAGAAGCCTGGTGGAACAATGTCTGCAAAAATTACCTCACCGCAGCGTGGTTTTGTTTGTTTTAAAAGGAAATGAAAATGCCATCAGGTTTTATAAAAGAATGGGCTTTTCTCTGACAGGTAAGGAATATTATGGTGAAACAAGTGTGGGCAGGATCACAGAATTGGAAATGATAATGGAGAATACCGATGCATATGACAGGTGAATTGGGCCGAAAGATGTCAAAGAGACGGGAAAAGGATCAATCGCAAAAAAACTCCCAGGGTTTCTTTGGGAGGTTTTTTGTGGTATGATAGAGTCCAAGCTGTGGTTATAAACAAGCAATTAAGCGGAAGCCCTACCTTGTGATACCAGTGAATATCCGCTTAACAGAAATGGAGGCCTGTCACAATGAAAAAAAGCAGATATGAGATCATGCATGGAGAGAGAAAAGTAGCCTGGGTGGACACACAGGGCCACTGTAGGATCTATGATAAAAGTTTTCTGCCATATCATCTCTATCTGGATGATATGGACTCGGATATTGATACGCTTGTAAATAATATTACCAACTTCTATTATTGGTGTGCAACACGGGTACTGACCCTGGATCGGCAGTATGCGAAAGAGATTTTAATCAGGCATTTCATGCCTATGACACCATAGATGGGGCAAATTGCCAGACCGTATTTCCGCAGATCATGACACAGAGACAGGCGGCAGAGGATGCTGTGGGCCATATCGGATTAAACCAGGTGAGGGAAATTGATAAAACATGGTTTTCCGGGCGGGAAAGAGAATTTGATATGTTAAAGCAGCGGCTGGAAGTATTAAATGAAGCAATATGATCAGTGGTTTTTGGCAAGAGAAGCAAGAATCTGTACGATCTCATCTACAGGCTCCTGCTTCTCGCCTTTTTCCCATTGAAGGAATACATTTAACAGAGCACCTGCGTAGTAATAAAGGTCATAGACAGAGCCGGAGTAATTGGGCGCAGCATAAAGAATTACATATTCATTGATGGCATTGATCATCAGATAATATAAATTTGCCTCATCTAATGTTTTAAAAAAGAAGGCATAGCGGTCAAAATAGCAGAGTGCATGACGGATCTGTGACTCCTCCTGCAGCGCGGCGGCTGTAAAACCCTCCGGACATTCCTCCAGATATCCGTTGAGGATTTCCTGAAGATAGTTGTTCAGCGCATCCGTTTTACCGCCGAAATAGTGGTAGAAGGTCATTCGCGATACGCCGGCTTTTTTTACAATGTCAGAAATGGTAACGGACTCAAAGCCTTTTTGACGGGTGAGCATCAGGATGGCCTCTCCGATACACTGTCTGGTGAAACGATTTCTTTTGGTAAACATTTTCTTTGTAAGCAGTTTCATTATGATCTCCTGGATTTGTAAATAATAGCGGTTCGGACCGGCATCTGTTGCCGTAAATAAGGGATTGAGCAGCAATGCAGAAATGAAAAGTTGACATTTCTGGCTCTTTTGTAAATTGTATCACATAATTCAGTAAGATACAATTAATAAGTAGTAATGAAAACTACATATGGAGGAATCAATGGAGAAAATAATCATACTGGCAGAGACAGGTTCGGATCTGTCAAAGGAGACAGCAGAGGAATATGGAATCAAGCTGGTGCCGATGCATGTTTCGTTTGGAGCTGAAACCAAAGATGATGGAACATTTCCCACAGAAGAAATATACGGATATTATAAGCGCACAGGAAGTCTGCCGAAAACCAGCGGCTGTGTGCCGGAAGATTTCACAAAGGCATTTAAGGAAATTCGTGAGGAGGATCCAGACAGTAAGATTTTATATCTGGCATATTCGGCAGTTACCACCTGCTCTTACCAGAGTGCAAAGATCGCAATTGATGAGGGAGAGATCAGCGGCGTGGCATGTGTTGACACAAAGCAGGTATCGGCAGGGCAGGCTGCAGTGGTGATCCAGATGGCAAAGCGTCTGCGAGAACACCCGGAATGGGATGTGGAAAGAGCGGCCCAGGAGGCAGAGCGCGTATCTCGAAGTGTTAAAATGTGCTTTGTGCCGGAAACGCTGGAATTCCTTCGGGCTGGAGGCAGAGTCAGCAATGGGGCAGCGCTGGCAGGGAGTCTGCTGAAGATTCATCCCCGCATCGAAATTCGGGACGGCTATCTGCAGGCGGCGAAGAAGCATCGTGGAACGATGATGAAGATCGTGCCGAAGCTGGTAAAGGACTATATAGAAGAACAGCAGCTGTCTAAGGATGAAATTTATCTGATCTGGTCGCCGGGGCTGGAGGAGAAGACGCGGAAAGCAGCGGAGGAAGCAGCATATGAGTCTGGAATGAAGAAAGTGACCTGGGTACAGACCGGAGGCGTGATCACCTGCCACGGAGGTCCTGGGGCCTTTGGTATTGCCGGATTTTCAAAAAACTAAGAGAAAATAATGAGAATGACTTGAGGAAAAGGCGGGCAAGTCATTCTTTTTTGTTGTTATAACCTTTATCGACTTCTGCCTGCTGCTGTGGTATAATGTGACGTGACCGTGAAGACGCGGAACCATTATAATGATACTAGTGATTATTAAGATAGAAAGAGGCATTTTCCATGGACAATACATCTGAAAATCGATTAAAAAAACATATATGTGCAGGAATTTTAGCTCACGTTGATGCCGGAAAGACGACCCTTTCAGAGGCGCTGCTTTACTTAAGCGGCAGTATCCGTAAAATGGGGCGGGTGGATTATGGAGATGCTTTCTTGGACACGTATGAGATGGAGCGGGCCAGAGGAATTACCATATTCTCCAAGCAGGCCAGATTCTCTCTGGGAGAGACAGAGGTAACTCTTTTAGACACGCCGGGACATGTGGATTTTTCCGCTGAAATGGAGCGGACGCTGCAGGTGCTGGATTACGCAGTTCTGGTGATCAGCGGGGCAGATGGGGTGCAGGGTCATACCCTTACCTTATGGAAACTGCTTTCCAGGTATCAGATCCCAGTATTTTTGTTTGTAAATAAGATGGATCAGGAAGGTACAGATTCGGCCAGACTGCTGGCCCAGCTGCAGAGCAGATTGGATGAGCGTTGTATTGATTTTTCCGCCAGCGCAGCTCTTTGTCTGGGGGAAGGCTCTGCTGGGAATGGTTCGCCTGGAAATCCCCATGGGGTTGTGCAGAAGGGGAAAGAAGCTGGAATGGAAGGCGGAAGAGCTTCGGAGGAAGAACTGCTTGCCTTTATGGAAAATATTGCCGTGTGCGACGAACAGATCCTGGAGCAGTATCTGGATCAGGGACAGGTGGAGACAGAGGAGATTCGGAAATTAATCGCGGAGAGAAAGGTATTTCCCTGCTATTTCGGCTCTGCCCTGAAGCTGACCGGAGTGGAAGCATTTTTAAATGGTTTTTCTTTTTTTACGGAAGGCAGAAGCTATCCGGAGCAATTCGCGGCCAAGGTATTTAAGATTTCGAGAGATGATCAGGGCAGCCGCCTGACTCACATGAAGATCACCGGGGGAATCTTGAAAGTGAAGGATATTTTGTCCGGCAATGATTCCGGAGGAAAGGTGAGACTGGATGATCAGGAACCGGCAGAAGAGATTTCCTCTTTCTGGGAGGAGAAGGTGAATCAGATCCGGCTTTATTCTGGCGCAAAATACGATGCGGTGAATGAGGCAGGAGCTGGAACCATCTGCGCAGTGACCGGGTTGACCAGAACCTATGCCGGGCAGGGTCTTGGGGCGGAGGAGGCTTCCGATATGCCGGTACTGGAGCCGGTTCTTTCCTACCGGATTGAGCTGCCGGAGGAATGTGATGTTCATACCATGCTGGCCAAGCTGCGTCTGCTGGAAGAGGAGGAGCCGTTGCTGCATATTGTGTGGAATGAGCAGTTAAATGAGATCCATGCCCAGCTGATGGGCGAGGTGCAGATCGATGTTCTGAAAAATTTAGTAAAAGAGCGATTTGGAGTGGAGATCGGCTTTGGAGCCGGGCATATTGTATATAAGGAGACCATCGGGGAGCCGGTAGAGGGCGTGGGGCATTTTGAGCCGCTGCGCCATTATGCGGAGGTGCATCTTCTGCTGGAGCCGGGCGAGCGGGGAAGCGGCCTGCAGTTCGGGGCCTGCTGCAGTGAGGATGTGCTGGATAAGAACTGGCAGAGACTGGTGCTGACTCACTTAGAGGAGCGGGAGCATAAAGGCGTGCTGACCGGATCTCCCATTACCGATATGAAGATCTCTGTGATTGCCGGAAGGGCCCATCAGAAGCACACAGAGGGCGGTGATTTCCGCCAGGCCACCTACCGGGCGGTGCGCCAGGGACTGATGAAGGCAAGAAGCATTCTTCTGGAGCCTTATTATGAGTTTAAGCTGGAGCTGCCGGCGGATCTGGTAGGCCGGGCCATGGCAGATATTCAGAAGATGAGCGGAACCTTTGAGGGGCCTCAGATCCAGGAGGAAACTGCAGTTCTGACCGGAAGCGCTCCAGTGGTGGAGATGCGGGGCTATCCGGTGCAGGTGGCAGCTTATTCCAGGGGGCTGGGCAGGCTGTTTTGCACCATGAAGGGATACGAACCCTGCCACAATGAGGATGAGGTGCTGGCAGCATTCCGATATGAACCTGAGTTGGATCTTGCCAATACAGCGGATTCTGTGTTCTGCTCTCATGGGGCCGGTTTTATCGTTCCCTGGCATCAAGTGGAGGATTATATGCATGTGGACAGCGGGCTGAAGCTGGGGATAACGGAGGAGGCTGAGCCAGGGACTGTGGATAACATGCCTGGAGAAAATGACTATGGTTCCTTAAGCGGCAGGTTTTCTGGCCTGGGAGGTCCTGGCGGTGCTTC
>JAUNOF010000164.1 GCA_030537215.1 Lachnospiraceae bacterium | reverse complement strand
TCGATGCAGCAAACCCGGATGAGAAGGTACAGGAATTTGATAAGAAGTACACCGAACTGTACGGTGAAGGCTATGACCAGAATGCGCCTCAGTCTTATGATGCGGTATATGTAATCAAGGATGCAGTTGAGCGCTGTATCGCTGACGGCAAGGATTATACAAACGGAGAAGTTCTGAATGAGTATATTGAGTCCACTTCCTGGAATGGTGTAACTGGTACCACCACCTTCGATGAGACCGGACGTATGGATAAGGAGCTGCTGATCATCACGATTGAGAATGGTGAGCATAAGATCGTAAAGAACTGATAGCAGGGAGGGGGTTACATAAATGCTATTCCAGCAGGTATTAAATGGCTTAACCAACGGCAGTCTTTATGCACTGATGGCGGTGGGCGTTACAATGGTATATAAATCACTGGGTATGCTGAATTTCGCACATGGCGATGTAATGATGGTGGGTACCTTTATTACCTTGTCCTTCATTCACATGGGCATTCCCTTTTATCTGGCGGCATTAATGGGACTTGCCTGTGCGGCAGTTCTGGGATTTTTACTGGAACGAATTATCCTCCGCAAGGTTAAGTTCTCCTCCTTCGTCAATCTGCTGATTGCAACGGTTGGCGTATCCTATGTGCTTCGCAATACAGGTATGGTTATCTGGGGAACCAGCCCGCAGCTGTTTCCAAGCATGTTCCCGGAGACTCTGATTAAGATCGGCAGCTTTACCATCACTCCTCAGAGTATCGGTATTATCCTGATCTCCCTGGCCATCATTACCGGTCTGCATCTGTTCTTTACTCGTGTCAAGGTGGGAAAGTGCATGCAGCTTGCCAGCTCTGACGCAGAGGGCGCGGCGATGATGGGCGTTAACGTGGCATTCATGCGTTTCCTTACCTTCGGTATCAGTGCCGGACTGGCAGCCATCGCAGGTATTATGATCGCTCCTTTAACCTATGCCAGAGTGGATATGAGCGCAACCATCGGTATGAAGGCATTTGCGGCAGCCATCCTCGGCGGTATCGGAAACCTGTGGGGCGCGCTGCTGGGCGGCGTGATCCTGGGTATCGTAGAGGCAGTAGGCGCGGCTTATATTTCAACTGCCTACAGAGATGCGTTTTCCTTTATCATTCTGTTTATCGTCCTGTTTGTAAAGCCTACCGGACTGCTGAACAAGAAGATTGAGAATAAACTGTAAAGGAGTGGGACTATGGCAAAGATAAATAAGAATCAAATGATTAAGATCCTGCTTCTTGCAGCGATTATTATCCTGATCCCGATCCTGACTCCAAACATGTATATTATGCAGATCATCAACATGATCTGTATCTATATCATCCTTGGTACTGGCATCAATGTGCTGACCGGCTTTACCGGACAGCTTTCTCTGGGACAGGCGGCTTTCTTCGGAATCGGCGCATACACGGCAGCGTTAATGAACACAAGAGGCGGAATGCAGTTCTTCCTCTGTCTCATCGGTTCCATGCTTCTGACTGGTATTTTCGGCGTAATTCTGGCAGTGCCGGCTCTGAAGGTAAAGGGTTCTTACCTGGCTCTGCTAACCATGGGCTTTGGTGAGATCGTAAGAATCGTTATGATTAACTGGACGCCAGTTACCAATGGTACTGCTGGTATTCTGGGTATTGAAAGCCCGGTCATTTTCGGCTTTGCTTTTGATACCTTAAAGAAGTATTATTTCCTGATTATGGTGTTTGTAATCCTGTGTCTGCTGTACCAGAACACTTTGATCCGCACCAGAACCGGCCGCGCCTTTATTGCAGTTCGTGAGGATAATGAAGCGGCGGAGCTGACCGGCATTGATGTTACCAGCTATAAGATCAAGGCATTTGTGCTCAGTGCAGTTTACTGCGGTATCGCAGGCTGTTTGTATGCCATGATGATCAAGTATGTCAGCCCGGATACCTTTACCAACAATATTTCCAGCGTTATCCTGTGGACTGCAATCGTTGGCGGCTTCGGAACCGTTGCAGGACCGGTGCTTGGCGGTATCATCATGCAGGTTCTTCCTGAGGCCCTTCGTTTCCTGGGCGACTGGCGGCTGGTTGTATACGGCGTAATTCTTCTGATTGTAATCCTTCGCTTCCCAGGCGGCCTGTACCCATATATTCAGAAGTTTCTGGAAAAACGTAAGGAAAAGAAATCTGCTGGCGCTGCAGCAGGAAAGGGGTGAAATCAATGGCAATTCTGGAATTAAAAGACGTAACAAAGAAGTTCGGCGGTCTGACTGCAGTGGATGGAGTCAACCTGAAGGTAGAACCGCATCAGATCTGTGCATTGATCGGCCCAAACGGCGCAGGCAAAACTACCGTATTTAATATGATCACAGGAGCCTATCAGGTATCCAGCGGTGATGTGATCTTCGACGGTGAGAGCATCTGCGGAAAGAAGCCTCATCAGATTGTAGAAAAAGGAATTGCCAGAACCTTTCAGAACATCCGTCTGTTTAAGTCGGCTACGGTTCTTGACAATGTTATGACCGGATTCCACTGCAAGACTAAGACCGGCATGTTTAATGTTATCTTTCAGCCTGGCAAGTGCCGCAGGGAGGAAGAGGAATGTCGGCAGAAGAGTCTGGAGATCCTTCGCTTCCTGGGACTGGAGGATGTTAAGGATCATGAAGCAGGAAGCATTCCTTATGGACATCAGCGTCTGCTGGAGATCGGACGTGCGCTGGCAACCGGTCCGAAGCTTCTGCTTCTGGACGAGCCGGCAGCCGGCATGAACTCTCAGGAGAAAAAGGAACTGGTTGACATTATTTATAAAATCAGAGATCGATATGACCTGGCTGTACTTTTAGTTGAGCACGATATGGAGCTGGTTATGGGGATTTCAGAAAACATTACGGTTATCAGCTTCGGCCGCAGAATTGCCGACGGTACTGCAGAAGAGATTCAGAACAATAACGACGTAATTGAAGCATATCTGGGAAGGAGCGATGATTAATATGGCAGAGACAATGTTAAAAGTCACCGATCTTGTATCTTCCTATGGAAATATTAAGGCGTTGAAGGGAATCAGCCTGGAGGTAAAGAAAGGCGAGATCGTTTCCCTTCTTGGAGCCAACGGCGCCGGTAAGTCAACTCTGATGAAGTCCATTCTGGGAATGGTAAACATTGAAGGCGGAAGCATTCAGTATAAGGGGCAGGAGCTGGTTGGAAAGAAGAGCCATGAGATCGTGCCCATGGGCATTTCCCTGGTTCCGGAAGGAAGAAAGATTTTCGTAGATGTATCGGTAGAGAAAAATCTGGAAATCGGCACCTTCTTCCGCAAGAGAGAAAAATCCAGAGACAAGGAGCTTCTGGATATGGTTTATGAGATCTTCCCGAGAATGTATGAGAGAAGAAACCAGCTTGGGGGAACCCTTTCCGGCGGTGAGCAGCAGATGCTGGCAGTGGGCCGCGCCATCATGTCCGATCCGGAATTTCTGATGCTGGATGAGCCGTCCATGGGTCTGGCGCCCTTAGTAGTTGCAGAAATCTTTAACGTAATTAAGCGAGTTCATGAAATGGGAATCACGGTGCTGGTGGTGGAGCAGAATGCAAAGATGGCGTTAAAGATCAGTGATAAGGCGTATCTGCTGAATACCGGAACCATCGTTGCCAGCGGAACCGGTGATGAATTCTTGAAGAGCGATATCTTAACAAGTGCATATCTTGGCGGAGGAAAGAAGGAATAACATTATGAAGCTGGAAAATTTGAAATTAAATCTTGAAACAGAATTGGTACTGAATGTAGGGGATCCCATCGGCAAGACTAATGCGCCCCGCTGCTACAATAAGCTGTTTGAGCGTCTGGATATGAATGCCATCATGCTTCCCTGCGAGATCAAGAAGGGACAGCTTCCTCAGTTTATCGATGCCTGCCATCTGATGGGAATCCATTATCTGTGTCCGACCATGCCTCACAAGGGAGATTTTGTGGATCTTCTGGATGATGTGGATGAGGCTTCCAGGCTGTTCCGTTCCGTCAATGCCATCCGCTTTGATGAGAAGGGAAGTCACGGTACCGGTATGGACGGCAAGGGCGCCATCAAGGCGATGTTAAATGGCGGCGCCAAGCTGGACGGAATCAATGCGCTGGTATACGGCGCAGGCGGAATCAGCGGCGTAGTGAGCTACGAGCTGTCCCGTCAGAATGTAAAGAAGCTTTACATTGCCAACATTACCCCGGAGGAGCCTCAGCAGATTGCCAGGGTGCTGCGGGAGAATACGGCCATGGAGGTGGAGGTTCTTACTCTGGATCCTGCCGGACTGGATCGGGCGGCAGAGGATTGTGAGCTTTTCGCCAATTTAACGCCTCTTGGCATGAAGGGCTTCCCATACCGTCATGAGTATTTGGGCTTCATCGACCGGATGCCAAAGTCCTCCACCATATTTGACTGCGTAATCAATCCGCCTATGTCAGAGACCATTGAGGCGGGCAAAAAGAACGGCCTGAATACGGTGCCGGGTATGATGATGCTGGTATCCCAGATGGATGTGATCTTTAAGTATCTGTTTGACAAGTCCATTACCGAAGAGGATAAGGATGCATGTATTGAAGAGCTTTGCAATTATCTGAATGTAGAAAAGCCAAGCAAATAATATGGAAATGAGGAAAAAAAGATGGCAAGAGTTTCTTATGAAGAGCTTTTAAATGAATTCAAACGGGTTCTGGTCAGCAGAGGCTTCAATGAGAAGCTGGCAGCGGACGCAGCAACCGTTTTTGCACAGAACAGTCTGGACGGCATCTACAGCCACGGCATTAACCGTTTCCCAAGAGTGGTATCTTACCTGGATAAGGGTGAGATCAAGCCGGAGAACGTGGCTGACTGCGTCAGCGCAGAGGGCGCCATCGAGCGCTGGGATGGCCACAGAGGCTTCGGCCCTCTGAATGCAAAGATGGCCATGGACCGGGCCTGCCAGCTGGCAAAGGAGTACGGCGTTGGCGTGGTAGCACTTGGAAACAACAATCACTGGATGCGGGGCGGCACCTACGGCTGGAAGGCGGCAGACAACGGATGCGTTGGGATCTGCTGGTCCAATACCCAGCCGAACATGCCGGCATGGGGCGGCAAGGATAAGAAGATCGGAAACAACCCGTTTATCTTTGCAGTACCCAAGTCTAACGGCGAGCATGTGGTAGTAGACTGTGCCGTATCCCAGTTCTCTTACGGAAAGATCGAGGAGGCAAAGCTTAAGGGCAAGCAGCTTCCGGTTCCAGGCGGATATGATGAGGAAGGCAATTTAACCACTGATCCTGCAGCAATCGAGAAGAGCTGGAGAGTACTGCCCATGGGTTACTGGAAGGGCAGCGGTATTTCGATCCTTCTGGATCTGATCTCCACCGTACTG
The DNA here is from genome assembly GCA_030537215.1 of Lachnospiraceae bacterium. Lineage (GTDB taxonomy): Bacteria > Bacillota > Clostridia > Lachnospirales > Lachnospiraceae > Caccovicinus. The sequence continues at coordinate 1,675 of JAUNOF010000164.1, read as the reverse complement.
ACCAATGCCAACTCCGTACAGAAGATCGGAACCTTCGGTGATGAGGTTGGTTTGTCTCAGATCATGATCGCTATCGATCCGGGTAAGTTCCAGAGCGCAGCGGTTACGGATGCAATCGTAGATGAGCTGATTGCAGATATCCATTCCTCCGTTCCGGTTCAGGAAGGCGGAAAGGTATTCTATCCGGGTGAGATCGAGATCGGAACCCGCAAGGACAATATGGCAAATGGGATTCCGGTGATTGACGAGGTTTGGGAGCAGATCAAGGCATTTTAATGTTTCTTAGGAGGTTGTACATGAAAGCGGTTAAAATTGATGAGCCATGGAAGGTGGCGTGTGTAGACATTGAGAAGCCGGTTCCTAAAGCGGGAGAGGCATTAATCCGGATCGTGACGGCGGGTATCTGCGGCAGCGATATTGGCGCATTCCGCGGAACCAATGGTCTGGTTACATATCCGAGGGTGATCGGACATGAGCTGGCAGGTGTTGTTGAGTCCATTCCGGAAAATAATAAAAACGGAATTAAGGTTGGGGATCGTGTGGTAGTAGATCCATACATCTACTGCGGGCACTGCTATCCCTGCAAAATCGGCAGAACCAACTGCTGTACCGATTTAAAGGTGCTGGGCGTACATGTAGACGGCGGTATGGCTGAGTACTTTACTCATCCGGCAGATCTGCTGACAAAGATCCCGGAGGGAATGACCTGGGAAGAAGCAGCTATGGCAGAGCCGCTTACCATCTCCTTGCATGGTATTCACAGAGGCGGCTTTCAGGAAGGTGAGTACTGCGCTATCATCGGAGCCGGCCCAATCGGTCTGGTAGCCGGTATGATCGCACAGGCATACGGCGGACATGCCATCCTCCTTGACTTGGTGCAGGAGAGGCTGGATTTCGCAAAATCCATCGGAATCGAGCATGTGATCAATTCCGGTACCGAAGATGCGGCGGCCAGAATCGCTGAGATTACAAAGGGCGAGATGGCACAGCAGGTAATGGAGTGCTCCGGCGCCAACGCGGCTATCCGGAATTCTCTGGACTACGTTTCCAACGCAGGACGGATCACCTTCACCGGCTGGCCAAAGAAGGAAACCTCCATCCCAACGGATATGATCACTAAGAAGGAGATCGATATCCGGGGTGCAAGAACCAGCGCAGGCGAGTTTGCAGAAGCTCTGGATCTGATCTATACCAAGAAGGTTGACATGAACAAGATCCTGACCAAGGTGGTATCCATCGAGGAAGCACCGGAAACCATCATGGACATCGAGAAGAACCCAGGCAATTATATGAAGGTGGTTGTCCGGATCGCAGATGATCCCAATCCGGAACGGTAAATAGGATGATCTGCAGAATATGTTAAGTCGTGCCGCCCGCCAGCCGGGCGGCAGCGGCTTATCAGGAAACGAACAGGAGGATAACATGACTCTGGAAAATGTAACAAATATTGAAGGTTTATTTGAAGTAATTGATCAGTGCAAGGGCAGTGTGAAGCTGGTTTCGGAAGAGGGAGATCAGATCAACCTGAAGTCAAAGCTGGCGCAGCTTTTATCCATTGCTGGTGTGTTTGCCAGCGGATACATCAAAGAGCTTGAGCTGAATGTGGAAGAACCGGAGGATATGGATAAGATCATGGAGTTTGTGGTAAGCGGAGAGTCTGTGGAATAAAGAGAAG
>JAUNOF010000163.1 GCA_030537215.1 Lachnospiraceae bacterium | reverse complement strand
CAATAAAAGTCCGCCGCCGATCAGGCGGCGTGAATTCAGGCGTTCCTATTTATTATCTCTCTAAGGGAAACGATCTGAATTCCTTCCTGGATTAATGCTTCCCTTATCTTCTGTACGAACGCCAGTGCCTTGGGTCCGTCTCCGTGTACGCAGATGGAATGTGCCTCCACCTGGATCTCTTTCCCGGTAACGGCAGTAACCTTTCCTTCCTTTACCATGCAGATGACCCGTTGGATGGCTTCATTTTCATCTGTGATCATCGCCCCCGGCTTGGTTCTGGCCACCAGAGATCCATCCTCCTCATACGCCCGGTCTGCAAATACTTCCTTTGCCGCCTTTAATCCCATCCGTCCAGCCGCCTTCAGCATCTCACTTCCAGAAAGCCCCAGAAGGATCAGCTCCGGATCCACCTCCTGGATTCCTTCACAGATGGCCTCCGCCAGCTTTGCATCCTTTCCTGCCATATTGTACATGGCCCCGTGGGGCTTTACATGACACAGCGATATTCCCTGGGCTGTGCAGAATGCTTTTAATGCACCGATCTGGTACTGCACCATAGCCTTTACCTCTGCCGGAGATGCATTTAAATTTCGTCTTCCAAATCCCACCAGATCCGGATACCCTGGATGTGCACCGACACACACCTTATTTGCCTTTGCAAGCGCCACCGTCTTTGCCATCACTACAGGGTCCGAGGCGTGAAATCCACAGGCCACATTAGCAGATGAGATGAAGGGAATCACCTGTTCATCTAATCCGCATATGTAATTGCCGAAGCTTTCCCCCAGGTCACAATTTAAATCTACTGAATACATCACGTATCCGCCTTCCTTTCTAAATCTTCAGCCGTACCAATAGTTCTCCGCCTTCACAGCTGCGTGCCGCTAATATTTCAGTTCCACATTCTTCACATCGGTAATCAGCATATGGCCCGGAGAATGGGTAATCACAATATCCGGCTTCACATTCATCACCACATTCTGCGGCGTCACACCGCAGGGCCAGAATACCGGCACCTCACCTTCATGGATGGTAACGCTGTCACCAAAATCTGGCCGGCTGATATCCGCGATGCCGATGGCGGATGGATCCCCCACATGGATGGGCGCTCCGTGAACCCGGGGCATCTCTCCTGTTACCAGCGCGGCCTTTACCACCTGGTTATGAGGAAGCGGCCGCATGCTGACTACCATATTTCCATGAAAGATGCCAGCCGGCGTACACGGGATGTTGGTCTTATACATCGGTACATTGCAGTTTTCCTCAATATGCCGCACCGGTACGCCTGCATCCAGAAGAGCGGATTCAAAGGAAAAGCTGCATCCGATCAGGAAGCTGACGAAATCCTCCCGCCAGAAGGCTTCCACATCGGTGTACTCGCCGGCCAGCTCTCCCTTTTTGTAGATCCGGTACTTTGGAAAATCCCTTGCAAGATCCACATCCTGTGCAATGTAATGAAGACTCCTGCTCCCCACGTCGCTGACCTCAAGAACGGGACACGACTTGGGATTTCTCTGTGTAAACAGCAGAAAATCGTAGGCCAGCTCCTTTGGCAGGATCACCAGATTAGCCTGGGCATAACCTGCGCACATTCCGGAGGTGGGGCCTGTGATCTTCTCCTCCCGGATCAGCCTGCGGACATCAACTGGTTTCATATTATAATAATTCATCTGTTTTCCCTGCTTTCTCATGTTTTTTGCTGGTATTCGTACATCTTCTGCACTTCCTCTGCCGAAATCGGGGTGAATCTTACCTGGTCTCCAGGCTTTGCCTGCACCAGCTTCGGAATATCAAAGGAGCAGACAGTTCCGATCTTGGCATAGCCTCCGGTGGTCTGCCGGTCTGCAAGGAGAATGATTGGCTTGCCGCTTGCCGGCACCTGGATCGCTCCCAGTGGGATCCCGTCAGATACAATATCGGTGCCGTTTATGCTCTCCACGGCAGCTCCTTCCAGCCGGTATCCCATCCGGTCACTTTGGTCCGAGATGGTGTAGGTCTCACAGTAGAAGGTTTTCTTCCCCTGTTCCGTGAAATATTCCTCCTGGGGCCCAGGGATCACCCTTAAGGAAATCAGCGCCGGGTAAGAGACTGCCTGGGCCCTCCGGTCCTTTACCTCCTCATAGCTCTTGCCTGCTCCCAGCTTAATTTCATCTCCGGCAGACAGCGCTCTGCCCTGATATCCGCCGATCCTGCACTTAATATCAGTAGAACGGCTTCCCATCACAGTCGGGACATCGATCCCGCCTGCAAAGGCAATGTAAGTACGGCATCCTTCCTTTGCCATTCCAAGGGAGAGGCTGTCTCCTGTCTTTATGGCAATGGGGCGATTCATAGAAACCGGCATCTGATTTACCTTAGGCTCCATATCTGCACCTGTCAGGGCAATCACCGTATCCTCTGTAAATTCCATGGTGCAGCCATATAAGGTAGCCTCCAGCACAGCCTCACCGTGTTCATTCCCCACCAGATAATTGGCCTTCTCAAAGCTTTCCATATCCATAACCCCAGCTGTGCGGATCCCGGACTTCTGATATCCGAATCTTCCTGCATCCTGCACCGTTGTAAGCACTCCCGGCATGATCACCTTTACTGACATCCTTCATCACCTTCTTCCACAGTCTCTACCTGATACGTTCCCTTCACGATCATATGGCGGATATCATAATAGTCATCAATGGTGATGGGAACAAATCGAATATATTCTCCGGCCTTGCACAGGATCGGTTCTTCCCGGTCCGGATCATAAAAATCTACCGGGGTTCCTCCCATCAGCCGCCAGCCGCCGGGAGAAGCCACCGGATACACTCCGGTCTGGCTTCCGCCAATGCCCACTGCACCCGGAAGGATCTTAACTCTCGGGGTCTTAAGCCTGGGCATCTCGATCCGTTTATCCAGCCCGCCTAAATATACGAAGCCAGGCAGGAAGCCCATCATATAGATCTTATAATCAACCGAGCTGTGGATTTGAATAATCTCATCCCTACTCAGTCCTGTATGCTCCTCCATATCCTTCAGATCCAGTCCGAAGCGTGCTCCATAACAACAGGGTATCTTTAAAATTCTCTTTTTTGCATCTTTTGAATTTCCCAGAATATTTCCAAACGCTTGGATGGTCTTCTCCAACTCATGAAAGGAGGTCTTATATGGATCATAGTAAACCATCAAAGAACGGAACGTGGGCACCAGCTCCACGATCCCCATTGTCCGGCTCTCTGTAAGCCTTGCCTCCAATGCATGTACCTGATTGTTGATGGCTTCGCTGATCTCATTGCCAAATTCCACCACCATGGCCCGGTCCCCTGCAGGCATAAATCTCATTTCTCCCATGACCTTCCCCTTTCTCTCTGATCGCCTATGAGAAGCTGCACAGCAGATTCTCATAAAAGGCGCTTAACTGTTCCGTACCTTCACAGTTACGAGCAAAAATCCATTTAAAATCGGCTCCAACCATGGGATTTTTGCCTTCTGGCCCAGGTTATCTTACGGTCAGCGCAGCAGGTACCCTCGCTTCGCTGGAGCAGACCCTGCGCAGACCTACTGAACAGTTACGTTGCCTCATAAAATTCTCTCAGCACCTCTGCGCGGATCTTTTCCAGAAGCTCCGGATTCTTTCCGCCAACTGGCTTGCCGTCAATCTCATCTGCGTGGAGACAGAGATTGCTGGAGCTGGATACCAGAACCTCCTCTGCGTTAAACAAATCATCCAGCGTATATGGAGTCTCGCTTACCGGGATTTCCAGCTTCTTGCAGGCTTTGATAATATGGGCTCTTGCAATACCTGGAAGGATCAGATTGTCAGTGGGCGCCGTCACCAGCTTGCCGTCCTTAATAATGTGAACATTGCTGTGGGCGCACTCGGTTACACGGCCGCCCGGTCGATAAAATACAGTCTCCTGACAGCCAGCTTCCTTTGCCTTCTGGGACGCCACCACAGAAGGAATCAGATTCAAGGTTTTAATATTGCAGTGCAGGAAACGGGTATCCTCCAGGGTAATCAGCTTGATCGGTTTGATTCCGTCTGAGATCTCCGCCGGCTTCAGCATGATCCACAAATTTCCCGCCCCTTCTGTATAAACATGGTTGCGGATTCCAGTGCCCCGGGTCACCTGATAATAAACAAACAGATTTCCCGTATCCATCTTATTCACCATTTCCTGGAGCAGTTTCTTTAACTCCGTCTTCGCCACCGGCATCTTGATATCCAGAAGTCCGGCGCTGTTGAAGAAGCGGTCGATATGCTCGTCCACCGCGAAAATCTTATAATTTCTCGCCGGGCCTGCATCATACACGCCGTCGCCGAACCAGCATACGCGGTCATTCATTGGAATCATCATTTCGTCCAGCTCGCCAAACTTGCCATTGTAATACCCTAATGTCTTCATCTTCATTCCTCCCTGCTTATGCCTTATATTTCTGCAAGGTGCTCCAAAAAAGCATCTCTGCCGCATACCTTCAAGGGTATGTTTATGTAATAAAAAGGGAACACAAACCAAAGCAACTAGACCGCTTTGTCTGTGTTCCCTCATTATTCATCCTTCCACTTATCTCTGTCTGCATATGTAAATTCGAATAAATATTTGTTTCAACGGCTTTACTATAGCATCATCCGCGGTCTCTGTCAATCACTCTTTTTATTTTCTATAATATGACTGATTTACGGCCGAAATCTTAGGAAAAAATGTACAATGTATTCTCCACATTGTATTTTTGAATTCTTTATGAAAATGATTCTGCATTTATCTTATTGATATTTTGTTTATGATCATTTATTCTTCGATTTGTTATGCAAAAAAACTGCCTGGAGGACATTCTGTTATATAGAGGACTCTGCCGAAGCTTTCTATATCATGGAAAACAGGAAGCGCCGCAGCAAACATTTCTGCGACGCTTCTTGAAAAATAATGATTTACATCAAAGACTCATACAGAGCCTTGATCTCCTCAACAGAGGTATCACGCGGGTTTCCTGGACGGCATGCATCTGCAAATGCGGACTCAGACAAGAACTGAACATCTTCTGGCTTTACGATTTCCTTTAAATCTGCCGGGATTCCTACATCCTGGGACAGCTTCTTCACTGCATCGATGGCAGCCTTGCGGTACTCTTCCTGGCTCATCTCATCTACGCCCTCAACACCCATTGCCTTTGCAATGTATTTATACTTGTCACCAGTTGCCGGAGCATTGTACTCCATAACTGTTGGAAGAATGATGGCATTGGCAACGCCATGTGGAGTATCATATAATGCGCCCAGCGGGTGAGCCATAGAATGAACAATACCTAAGCCTACGTTGGAGAAGCCCATACCTGCAACATACTGGCCCAGAGCCATCTGAGTACGTCCCTCAGGAGTGTTGGCAACTGCATCACGAAGTGACTTTGCAATGATCTCGATTGCCTTTAAGTGGAACATATCCGTCATCTCCCAGGCGCCCTTGGTGATATAGCCCTCAATTGCATGGGTCAGAGCGTCCATACCGGTTGCAGCTGTCAAGCCCTTCGGCATGGAGGTCATCATATCCGGGTCAACCACTGCGATTACCGGGATGTCATGAACATCCACACATACCATCTTGCGGTTCTTCTCTGCATCGGTAATCACGTAATTGATGGTAACCTCTGCTGCAGTACCAGCGGTGGTGGGAACTGCGATGATGGGAACACACTTATTTTTAGTAGGAGCAACGCCCTCTAAGCTTCTTACATCTGCAAACTCCGGATTAGCCACAATGATGCCGATAGCCTTAGCGGTATCCATGGAGGAACCGCCGCCGATGGCAATCAGATAGTCAGCGCCGGATGCCTGGAATGCTGCAACACCAGTCTGCACATTCTCGATGGTTGGGTTTGGCTTAATATTGGAATAGATCTCATATACCAGACCAGCTTCATCCAGAACATCAGTAACCTTCTTGGTTACATTAAATTTGATCAAATCCGGGTCAGAACATACAAATGCCTTCTGGAATCCCCGCGCCTTTGCCTCAGCAGCAATCTCCTTGATTGCGCCAGAGCCGTGATAAGAAGTTTCGTTCAATACGATTCTGTTTGCCATAGTACCTTCTCCTTTTTATTAAATTTTTATTGGTTTTGTTATGAATTGCTTATTCCTTTGATCGATATGTTAATATCATAACAAACTTTATTTAAAAAAGAAAGTTACAATCCTCCTTATGTGTCACTTTAACTGCCTGTTTTTTCTGTTTTTTCAAACTTTCTTTTATCTTTAAAAATGTGACATTCTCCGAAATGGCGCTCACTAATTTGTAAAATTATGTAATAATTTGGTTGACTTTTCCAATTTTATATTATATAATAATGCTGGATTCAAAAGGTATTTTGCCCTTTGATAAATCCTCTTCCTGATTTACAATTCCACACACATCGCTTATAATAAAAGGGAGAAAATACATGAAAAAACAAACACCGATTGCCAATACCATCGATGTCACGGACTATATGATACAGTATGATTCCGCATGTAAAAAGCTGCTGGCACATAAGATCATCCTGGCCTGGCTTTTGAAATCGGTAGTGTCTGAATTCCATGCCATTTCGATCCATGAGATTACCAATGTCTGCATTGAGGGTATCCCTTCCATATCTCAAATTCCAGTCAATGGGGATGAACCGAATCCCATGATTCTTGGCATGAGCAGTGAAGCTTCTGCATATCAGGAAGGAACTACGGTTTTCGATATCCGCTTCCACGCATGCTGCCCCAGGCAGAACGGATGGATCAAACTGTTCATCAATGTGGAGGGCCAGAAAGATTATTACCCTGGATATGCAATTCAAAAACGAGGTATTTTTTACTGCAGCCGGATGATTTCATCACAGTATCAAACGGAATTTACGAAATCCGATTATGATAAGCTTTGCAAGGTCTACTCGATCTGGATCTGCATGAATCCCTCAAAACAAGATCGAAACACAATTACCCGATACTACATCGACAAAGAAAATATGGCAGGTAAAAAGCAGGATGATCCTGATACATACGATCTGCTCTGTATGATCATGATCTGTCTAAATACTCGTGAACCATACAGCGGAACCGGAATTCTAAAACTGCTGAACATTCTCTTTATAATGTACCCTATAAGGTGGACACGGCAAGCTAAAGGGATTGCTTGAAATGTT
>JAUNOF010000162.1 GCA_030537215.1 Lachnospiraceae bacterium | reverse complement strand
ACGCCCGGCAGAGATGAAAATCTGCGTTTCCCTGTCCTGCCATCATTGTCCGGGAGTGGTGATCGCCTGTCAGCGGATTGCCATGCTGAGCCCTTTGGTTGAGGCACAGATGTATGATGCCAATCTGTATCCGGATCTGGTGGAGAAATTTAAGATCGAGAGAGTACCTTTGGTCATCATCAATGACAAGGATATCTATGCCGGTCCCAGGAGCATTGAGGATCTGACACAGCTATTATTAGACACAAAATAAAAAGTGCGTAAAAATGATAAATAAATAACGAAAATTTTGTGCATTTTTTATAAAAATAGCAAAAAATTCCAGAGAATTTATGTGTATTTTACAAGAAATTACAATTGATTCTTGAAAAAATATGTGCAGTATGCTATATTAAATACAGAAAAACAAATAACATGCTGAGATGAGAGAGCATAGCATTACAACAGAAATGTTGATTTGATGCTATGCTTCTTTTTTGCCAATACAGGTGACGGGATGGATCAGACAGCAGGAAGAGGAAAATCCGATGGATCAGAAGTTTTATGACATGGTAGAAGCGAATCCGGTAATTGCAGCCATTAAGGATATGGATGGATTAGAGAAGTGCTGCAGGCTTCAGGACATTAAGGTAATATTTATTTTGTACGGAGATATCTGCAATATTACAGATATCGTAAGGCAGATAAAGGAAGCCGGAAAGCTGGCTATCGTGCATGTAGACCTGATTGCAGGCCTTGGAACCAAGGAAATCGCCGTGGATTTCATCAAGCATCAGACAGGAGCGGATGGGATCATTTCCACCAAGCCTACTATGATCCGGAGGGCGAAGGAACTGGGGCTGTACACGGTGATGCGGTTCTTCATTCTGGATTCCATTTCATTTGAGAACATTGAAAAACAGCTTGGCATGGTAAAGCCAGATTTTATTGAAATTCTGCCTGGTGTGATGCCGAAGATCATCCGCAGAGTCTGTAAGCGGGTAAAAACCCAGGTGATCGCAGGGGGGTTGATCACAGACAAGGAGGACATTATGGCAGCTCTGGATGCGGGGGCCATCTCCGTATCCTCCACCAATCAGAAGGTGTGGATGATGTAAATAGGAAGGCGAGAATCTTCCTAAAGTTAAAAACGATACTATCTGCCAAAGGGGGTTTGGCAGCATGTATAAAGAAATTATCAATTACTATTTATTTCAGAGGAGGTATTTTATGGCAAAGTATGTAATGGCGCTTGACGCAGGAACCACCAGCAACCGGTGCATCCTTTTTAACGAGAAAGGTGAAATGTGCAGTGTAGCTCAGAAGGAGTTTACTCAGTACTTCCCGAAGCCAGGCTGGGTTGAGCATGATGCCAACGAGATCTGGTCTTCCCAGCTGGGTGTAGCAGTAGAAGCAATGTCCAAGATCGGCGCAACAGCAGAGGATATTGCAGCGATCGGTATCACCAATCAGCGTGAGACCACCATTGTTTGGGACAAGGAAACGGGAGAGCCGGTTTATCATGCCATCGTATGGCAGTGCCGCCGTACTTCAGAGTATTGTGATTCCTTAAAGGAGAAGGGGCTGGTAGATACCTTCCGTCAGAAGACCGGTTTGGTAATTGATGCCTATTTCTCCGGAACCAAGTTAAAATGGATCCTGGACAATGTTGAGGGCGTTCGCGAGCGCGCTGAAAGGGGCGAACTGTTATTTGGTACCGTAGAGACCTGGCTGATCTGGAAGCTGACCAAGGGAAGGGTACATGTAACGGATTATTCCAACGCATCCAGAACCCTGTTATTCAACATCAATACATTAGAGTGGGATGATGAGATCTTAGCAGAGCTGAATATTCCGAAGTGCATGCTTCCGGAAGCAAAGCCATCCAGCTGTGTCTATGGCGAGGCAGATCCATCCTACTTAGGCGGTCCGATCCCAATCGGCGGAGCAGCAGGCGACCAGCAGGCAGCATTATTCGGACAGACCTGCTTTAATCCAGGAGAGGCAAAGAATACCTACGGAACCGGATGCTTCCTGTTAATGAACACTGGTGAGAAGCCCGTATTCTCCAACAACGGCCTGGTTACCACCATTGCCTGGGGCTTGGACGGCAAGGTAAATTATGCACTGGAAGGTTCTATCTTCGTTGCAGGCGCTGCTGTACAGTGGCTCCGGGATGAGATGAGACTGATCGATTCCTCACCAGATTCCGAGTACATGGCAAATAAGGTTAAGGATACCAACGGCTGCTACGTAGTTCCGGCATTTACCGGCCTTGGCGCTCCCCACTGGGATCAGTATGCAAGAGGAACCATCGTAGGCATCACCAGAGGCGTGAACAAGTATCACATTATCCGTGCAACCCTGGAGTCCCTGGCATATCAGACAAATGACGTACTGCAGGCGATGAAGGCAGATTCTGGTATTGACCTGGCAGCTCTTAAGGTAGACGGCGGCGCAAGTGCAAATAACTTCTTAATGCAGACACAGTCCGACATCATCAATGCACCGGTTCAGAGACCGCGCTGCGTTGAAACCACTGCTATGGGCGCTGCTTATCTGGCAGGTCTGGCAGTTGGCTACTGGTCAAGCAAGGAAGACGTTATTAAGAACTGGGCCATTGATCAGGTATTTACTCCATCAATCACCGATGAGGATCGGGCAGAGAAGGTAACTGGCTGGAATAAGGCAGTGAAGTATGCTTACGGCTGGGCAAAGGAGAACTAAAGGCTCGGAATTTCCTGGATCAACAGATAACCAATGACAAGTTACAAGACCGGAGCAGGCGCTTCTGATAAGCGTTTGAAGTGATTTGGATGCGCCGGGCGGAATGCCCAGAGTTCCGGTCTGAAAAAAGAATAGGGGGAAATTTATATGTTGCCATATATAGCAGAATTTATCGGAACTATGTTGCTGATCATTTTAGGTGATGGCGTAGTAGCAAATGTAACCTTAAATAAGTCTGGTATGAAGGGGGCAGGATCTATTCAGATTACCCTGGCATGGGGCCTTGCAGTTATGGTTCCGGCATTTATCTTCGGCGAAGCATCCGGAGCATCCTTTAATCCGGCACTGACTCTTGCACTGGCTGTTGACGGAAGCTTTGACTGGGCAATGGTTCCCGGCTATATTATTGCTCAGTTTGCAGGTGCATTTGTAGGTGCATGTATTGTGTATCTGATGTTCAAGGATCAGTTTGATGCCACTGATAACCCAGGCACCAAGCTAGGCGTTTTCTCTACTGGCCCATCCGTTCCGAATATGGGACGCAATATTTTCTGTGAGGCAGTTGCAACGTTCGTTCTGGTATTTGCAATTAAGGGAATTCCGGCAACGGCAGCTCCTGGCGTTGAGAAGTTCATGGTATTTGGAATCATCGTTGCCATCGGTATGTCTCTCGGCGGTCTGACCGGATATGCATTAAACCCGGCTCGTGACATAGGCCCTCGTATTGCGCATGCAGTACTTCCCATCAAGGGCAAGGGCGATTCCAACTGGGGCTATGCGGTAGTTCCGCTGGTTGGTCCGATTATCGGAGCAGTAGTAGCTGTTTTACTGTACGGCGCGATTCCGTGGTAAAAATAAAATTGTGTGAAATCGTAACGGTGAGGGTGCTGAACTGTTACGTGAAAGCAAAAGAAACGTGATTCATAGCTGGGATGGATACGGAACAGCTATGGGATTCAATGTCAGGAAATCTGACGCAATTTCATAAATCAAGCGAGAGAGTGGAGCCTGGCAATACCGTATCATACTGATATGTTTTTTGTCAGGCTCATTTTCTTAAGAAGGAGAGGACGGATTACTATGTATGATGTAATCATTATTGGAGCAGGTGTATCCGGAGCGGCTTCAGCCAGAGAGCTGTCCCGTTACCAGGTAAATGTCTGCGTACTGGAAAAGGAAGAGGATGTATGCTGCGGAACCTCCAAAGCCAACAGCGCCATTGTTCATGCAGGCTATGACGCAGCCAATGGTTCCTTGATGGCAAAGCTGAATGTACAGGGCAATAAGATGATGGAGCAGCTTTCCAGGGATCTGGATTTTGAATTTATTCAGAATGGCTCTTTGGTGGTCTGCACCGAGGAGGAGAACCGTCCGGGACTGGAGGCGCTGCTAGAACGCGGGATTCAGAATGGAGTTGAGGGACTCCGCATCGTGGAACGGGATGAGTTAGTGGAGATGGAGCCGAATATTTCGGATCAGGCGGTAGCCGCACTGTATGCGCCCACCGGCGGAATTGTCTGCCCATTTAACTTAAACATTGCGCTGGCAGAAAATGCCTGCACCAACGGCGTGGAATTTAAGTTTAATACCCAGGTAGAGAACATTGAAAAGATCGATGGCGGCTTCCGTCTGACCACCAACCAGGGTGACTACGAGGCCAAGTGTGTGGTAAACGCAGCCGGCGTCTATGCCGATCAGATCCACAACATGGTCAGCGAGAAGAAGATCAGCATCATTCCAAGAAGAGGAGATTACTGCCTGTTAGATAAGACAGCCGGACAGCATGTGAAGCGGACCATCTTCGCCCTTCCCGGCAAGTACGGCAAGGGAATCCTGGTATCCCCTACGGTTCACGGAAATCTGATTGTAGGTCCTACCGCCATCGATATTGAGGAAAAGGAAGGCACCAACACTACCAGAGCCGGATTGGATGAGGTTATCACCAAATGCGCCAATACGGTGAAGAACGTGCCGCTGCGCCAGGTAATTACCTCCTTCGCAGGACTTCGTGCCCATGAGGCCGGCCATGAGTTTATTATTGAAGAGCTTCCGGAGGCTCCTGGTTTTGTAGACTGCGCAGGAATCGAATCCCCAGGTCTGACCAGCAGTCCGGCCATCGGCTGCATGGTAGCGGACATCGTAAAGGGAATCTTAGATTTAAAAGAGAATCCCAACTTCGTAGGAACCCGCAAGGGCGTATTAAATCCGGAGAAGCTTTCCATAGAGGAGCGCAATTCCCTGATTAAGGAGCAGCCTGCCTACGGAAATATCATCTGCCGCTGTGAGATGGTAACGGAGGGAGAGATCCTGGATGCGATTCACCGCCCATTAGGCGCCAGATCTTTAGATGGTGTAAAGCGCAGGACCCGTGCCGGAATGGGACGGTGCCAGGCTGGATTCTGCTCCCCGCGTACCATGGAGATCCTGTCCAGAGAACTTGGCATGGATATGATGGAGATCACCAAGAGCGGCGGAGAGTCGAAGATTGTCGTTGGAATCAACAAGGACCGGATATAGAAGGGGGCGTCGGAATTATGAAAGCATATGATATCGTAATCATTGGCGGCGGCCCTGCAGGGCTTGCAGCCGCAGTAGCAGCGAGAAAAAGCGGAGTTGACAGCATCCTGATCTTAGAGCGGGATAAGGAGCTGGGAGGAATTTTAAATCAGTGCATCCACAATGGCTTCGGACTACACACCTTTAAGGAGGAGCTGACCGGGCCGGAGTACGCAGCAAGATTTATCGACCAGGTGAAGGAATTGCAGATCGAGTACAAGCTTCACACTATGGTAATGGATATCAGCCACGATAAGGTGGTTACGGCCATGAACCGTGAGGAAGGTATGTTTACCATCCAGGCCAAGGCTGTGATCCTGGCCATGGGATGCCGGGAGCGCTCCAGAGGTGCGCTGAATATTCCAGGCTACCGTCCGGCAGGCATCTACTCTGCAGGTACGGCGCAGCGTCTGGTAAACCGTGAGGGCTTTATGCCGGGCCGTGAGGTAGTGATTTTAGGTTCTGGTGATATCGGTCTGATCATGGCGCGCCGTATGACCTTTGAAGGCGCCAAGGTAAAGGTGGTGGCAGAGCTGATGCCTTACTCCGGAGGCCTTAAGAGAAATATCGTTCAGTGTCTGGACGACTATGATATCCCGTTAAAGTTAAGCCATACAGTAGTGGAGATCCGGGGCAAGGAGCGTCTGACCGGCATCACTATCGCAGAGGTGGACAGTAAAGGCAAGCCCATCCCGGGAACGGAGGAGGATTATGACTGTGATACCCTGCTGCTGTCCGTAGGCCTGATTCCGGAGAATGAGCTTTCCAGAGGAGCCGGTGTGGAGATGAGCCCGATCACCTCCGGGCCGGTGGTAAATGAAAGTCTGGAGACGAATATCGAAGGCGTATTCGCCTGCGGCAACGTGCTTCATGTACATGATCTGGTGGACTTCGTATCGGAGGAGGCTGGAGCAGCCGGAAAGAATGCAGCCCTTTACGTACAGGGACTCCGCACGGAGGCAGCTGGAAAAGAGATCCGGCTGAATCCAATCGAGGGCGTGCGCTACACGGTGCCTTCCACCATTCGTCCGGACCAGATGGACGACAAGCTGACTGTCCGGTTCCGGGTAGGCGGCGTTTATAAAAACTGTTATATCAGCGTATACTTTGATGATGAGCGGGTACTTCACCGCAAGCGTCCGGTAGTGGCGCCCGGCGAGATGGAGGAGATCAAGCTGGAGAAGGCAAAGCTTCTGTCCTATCCGGATTTAAAGACCATAACCGTAAAGATTGAGGAGGCATAAGCAATGGAAAAAAGAGAATTAATCTGCATAGGCTGTCCTCTGGGCTGCCCGGTAACGGTGACCATGGACGCCGGCGAAGTAGTAAAGGTAGAGGGAAATACCTGCAAGCGGGGCGATGACTACGCCAGAAAAGAAGTGACGAATCCTACCCGTATCGTGACCAGCACCGTGATGGTAGAGGGCGGCCGGGATGTGACGGTATCTGTGAAGACCAGGTCGGATATCCCCAAGGGAAAGATCTTTGAGTGCGTAAAGTCTTTAAAAGGCGTGACGGTACAGGCTCCAGTCCGCATCGGCGATGTGATTGTGGAGAATTCGGCCGGCACTGGGGTGGACATCATTGCCACCAGTAATGTAGAAGCGAAATAAAGGTTCCTGTAACATAGCAAGGTATCCTGGGATAACCCCGGGATGCCTGCTTGTGGTATACCAGATTGACGGCGTGTAAGCGCTTTTTGTGAGGAAGAGAGGGCTTTTAGATGGAAGAAAAGAAGAATGGGGCAGGATGGAGCAATTTAAACGGGATTAGTGATGATGACAAGACCTGCGGTTTAAATGATATGAACTGCTTAGAGGGCGAGGACGATAAGAGCTGCGGCTTAAATGACATGAATTGTCTCAGCGGCCAGGATGACAGTACCTGCGGCTTAAACGATATGAACTGCCTTGGGGATGAGAAGTAATGATCAGGCTCTTGTGAAGGTA
>JAUNOF010000161.1 GCA_030537215.1 Lachnospiraceae bacterium | reverse complement strand
TTACAGATGCGCCGGTGTTGTTTGCTGCATCCATAATCTCGTTAGCCAGTCTCTCCTCCTGGGTCTTCTCGCCTCTCTTGCGGGAGTACAGGGTGATCCAGCGAAGTGCTAACGCCTGTCTTCTCTCAGGCTTAACCTCGATCGGTACCTGATAGGTAGCGCCGCCGATACGCTTTGCCTTAACCTCTAATACAGGCATGATGTTGTTCATTGCTTCCTCGAATACTTCGATGGCATCCTTGCCGGTCTTCTCTGCGACACGGTTGAATGCGCCGTATACGATCTTCTGTGCAACACCCTTCTTACCGTCTAACATAATGTTGTTGATCAGCTTGGTAACAACCTTGTTATTGTAGATCGGGTCTGCCAGTACGTCTCTTTTCTGAGTATGTCCTTTACGTGGCACGTTACTTCCCTCCTTAATATGGTACGGAAATGGTTTCCGTATGCATTAGATCATAGGTACTCGCACTTGCATCCGGTTTTCTGCTCTGGGCTCTCACCCTGCAGGCTTTCGGACTCTCTGCGCGTTCATGCTCGGAATCACCTTCGCGGTGATTAATGTCTATTTCCTGCAACCTACAGGTTCAATATCATCATTCCGGCATAATCCTATAATTTGTTACTGCGGTCTGAGATTACTTTTTAACTTTTGGTCTCTTAGCACCGTACTTGGAACGAGCCTGCTTTCTGTTAGCAACGCCTGCTGTATCCAAGGTACCTCTGATGATGTGGTATCTGGTACCTGGAAGGTCCTTTACTCTACCACCACGAATCAGAACTACGCTATGCTCCTGTAAGTTGTGACCCTCACCTGGGATGTAGCTGGTAACTTCGATTCCGTTAGAAAGACGAACTCTGGCAATCTTACGAAGTGCAGAGTTTGGCTTCTTAGGGGTAGCAGTCTTAACAGCGGTGCATACACCTCTCTTCTGTGGAGAAGAAAGATCGGTAGCCTTCTTCTGTAAAGAATTGAATCCCTTCTGAAGAGCAGGAGCGGTAGATTTCTTAACGCTGGTCTGTCTTCCCTTTCTAACTAACTGGTTAAATGTTGGCATTCTTTTCACCTCCTGTGATATTGACTGTGGTTGCTGTATTTGTCAGCTTTTTAGCGCACAAAAAAATGGTACATTTTTCGCACACCTTAATGATTATAGCCATCCGATTTCATTCTGTCAAGGAATTTCTGTAAAGAATTCTTTGATTTTCTGCGGATTTCGGCAGTTTTTTTCTCTTAAATCGCGCTTTCCAATCTTTTTCCAATTATTCACTGGGATTTTTTTCTATTTTTAAGCAAGTAACTATATCTGCAAATGGCTAAGCGGAGACAGGTAACAAACCGCCCGAGGACCTCACCTCTTAAAAAGGAAAAACGAAAGCCCAGGGAGCAACCACCTCCCTGGGTTTTCATTTTCGTTTTGTGGAATTAATACATAATTTTTACAACTTTTATATTACTCTATTTTTTCAAAATGGTCAAGTGTTATTTTATGTCACCTGTAACCATAGAAATAGAAGAGTTCAAAAAATTGTTTTTCGAATATAATCGTTTTTCAACTGTTCCATAAAAATTCTGCCTGCCAGCGTCATATCCCTGCTGTAAGTAATCCCGATTTCAACTGTCTGTTCCGGAATCAGAGGAAGAACTTTTACTTCACCGATTCGATCCTTACTATTGATATAATTATTCAAACCGATTCCAAGTCCAGCCTCCACCATCTGCCAGGACGCATGACTGTCCTTGGATTGAAGCTGTATATTTGGTGAAATTCCATACTTTTCTAATATAAGTGCATTATCCGTCACATATTCCGGATTTGAATCGATATAATTTTCCTTTGCAAATTCTTCAATCGGAACACCTTTCAGTCCTGCAAGCCGATGGTTCACCGGAACCCATGCCACCATAGGATCTTTGCGCAGTGGAAGCCACTCGTCCACTTCATCTCTGCGGCTGACGATTGCGATATCCAGCTTATGGTTCAATACCTTTTGGATCAGATCGGAACTGTATCCAGAGGATAATTCCATACGAATTCCCGGGTATTTTTCATGAAATGATTTTACACATTCCGCCAGCCATCGATAATATTCACTGTAGGCACTTCCAATTGTCACAGTTCCCACTTCCATGCCGCGGATTCTTGCCGCCATCTGAATACATTCTTCATCACTTCGAATGTAATCCCGGATCACAGGCAGCATCTGTCTGCACTCTGCTGTCACAGAAATTCCTTCCTTTCTGCGTATCAGCAATTGAAATCCAAGGTCATCTTCCAGAGCGGCCATCATACGGCTGATGCCAGAGGGAGTATACCCCATTTTATCAGCTGCTGCTGAAATACTTTTTTCTTCAATCACGCAAATCAATGCTCTTGCCTTTTCAACGTCCAAATCTGTACCCTCTGTTCTTTGATTTTTTATCAAAGATCCTTTGATTTATTTTCGCTTTTCTTAAATAAGATATCATATTATGATGGAATTGTCAAATAAACAAAGAAACAGTATCCATAAATAAGGCAGTTTTAACAAATTCAGTTTTACTCAAGCTGCACAAATACGGTTTCTCATAAACAGCAAAAAATATAATGAATGGAGGTCATTCAAATGAACAAAGAACAATTTATTAAACACTATGCGGTTCAGCGAAAGAACACGGTATCTCTGAAATGGGATCTTCTTGAACAGCGCTTTGGTGATCCGGATCTGATCCCCATGTGGGTCGCAGATATGGACTTCCGCACTCCAGAATGCATTACCGACGCTCTGCACCGCAGGGTAGCACACGGCGCGTATGGATATGCATACATACCAGAAAGTTACTACGAAGCATGTTTTAATTGGATGGAAAGCCGCTATGGATTCCGCCCCCGAAAGGAAATGCTTCGTCTGACAAACGGCATTGTTGCTTCTATGTATTATTTTGTAAATGCATATACGAAACCAGGCGATGGCATCATTATCAACACCCCGGTATATTACCCATTTGCCGGCGCAATTAACGATTGCGGACGTAAGGTCGTGTCCTGTGATATGAAATACAAAGACGGACATTTCTCCATTGATTACGATAAATTTGAAAAAGATATTTTAGACAATGATGTAAAGATGTATTTTCTTTGCTCACCGCATAATCCCTGTGGCCGTGTCTGGACTGAGGATGAACTGGATCATGTTCTTTCCATCTGCCAAAAGCATCATGTTGTTGTATTTTCCGATGAAATCCATCAGGATTTCGTATATGGCAATCATAAACAGATCTGCGCGGCGGCAGTGTCCGGCGGAAAATATGCAGACAACCTGGTAATTGCATTTGCAGGTTCTAAAACCTTCAATATTGCAGCACTGGTACATGCAAATATCGTAATCCCAGGTGAAGCGCTCCGTGCAAAGTATGATACTTATGCAGCACAGAACGTTCAGGCAGACTGGAATATCATGGGAATTACCGCTACCGAGGCAGGCTATGCAAATGGCGGTGCTTATCTGGAAACATTAAAAGATGTGATCAACAGCAATTACCAGTACCTTAAGAAAGAATTGGCCAGCAAAGCGCCGGAAATCGTTGTATGCGATATGGAAGGAACCTATTTGCCCATGCTTGACCTGAGAAAAGTGATTGATGTTGCACATCCGACACAGAATCCCGTTGTCTTAAACAGCAAAGCACCGGTAAACTATGATGTATATGATTTTGTTCAGGTAAAGTGCCGTCTGGCAGTGGACTACGGGGAATGGTTTGGAGACAACTACAGTGGATTCTTCCGGCTGAACCTGGCTACAACACCGGAAACAATCAAAATCGTTGTTAATAACATTATAAATGCTTACAATGAAATCATGCACAAGTAATCGTTACCTTTGAGGGAAAGGATAAAAAAATGAAAGTTTTAAAAAATTATAAAGAGTCTCTCTTGCTCCTTGGCGGTATGCTGATCGGCGGTATCGTTGGCTGGATCGCAGGCCCGTCAATCAACGTGGTGAAACCCCTTGCAGACATGTTTCTGCATCTGATGTTTTGTATTGCGGTTCCTATGGTATTTGTATCGGTTGTTTGCTCCATCGCAAACCTGAAAGACGGCAAAGAAGCCGGAACCCTTCTTTCCTGGACAGCATTTTTCTTTGTTATAACAATTGTGATTGCTGCCATTGTATTTACGTTTTATTTTGGATTTCTGGATGCTGCAAAGGGCGCTGTTCTGGCAAATAATGCGGCAGCAGAAGAAATGCAGGAAATCCAGATTGATATCCTGGGACAGCTGACGGTATCCGATTTTAAAGATCTGTGGAGTATAAAGCAGTTGCTTGCCGTTGTAGTATTTGCATTGATCACCGGCTTCTCCATGAGATCTCTGGGGCAGACAGCCGAACCGGTACGGAAGGTTTTTAACAGCCTGAATGCCGTTATCTCAAAGTTTATCAGCACAATCATGAAGTTTGCCCCCATTGGTCTTGGATGCTACTTTGCAGTATTTATTGGTTCCAATGGTTCTGATACTGCAGGCCCGATGATGAAGCTTAGTATCGTTACCTGGGTTGGATCTTTTGTCTATCTGGCAATTGCTCATACGATTTATGCATTTCTCGCAGATGGCACCAGAGGTATCAAGACATTTTGGACTGCTATGATCGGCCCCTTCCTCACCGCTCTGGGAACCTGCTCCGGTGCTGCTTCTGTACCAGCAAATGTAGAGGCTGCCAAAAAGGCAGGCATTGATGATAAGATTTCCAGTATTGTTATGCCTCTTGGCTGCAACCTTCATAAAGAGGGAACTGCGATTATGGTTGCCATGACTGTATCCTTCGAGTGTGCACTTCTTGGCCAAAGCTACTTTGATCCTGAGATTCTTGGAACCTGCATTCTGATGAGTATCATCTATCCGTTTGTAGCAGGAGCAATCCCCAGCGGCGGACCATTCCTTCTGTTCTCTGTATTCGGATGGCCGATGGAAACATTTGCAGCCGTGATGGCGCTTCATACAATTACCGATGCCCCCACAACCACAATCAACGTTGTCGGTGACCTGGCTGCAGGTATGCTGATTGAAAAACAGGTCAAAAAGGCAAAATCCAGCAGCTGATTGTACCAGAATTCATTCTTTTTGTCGTAATGCCATTCAAAATAATATTCTTAGAAGAACAAAAAATGCGGGAGTCATTCACAGACAGTTGTCTCAATCTGCCTTTTGTGGTAAATTAATGTATATTGTTTCAATTCTATTTTGATCACTTTAGGACAAAGGAGAATACATTATGGATGTCAATGAAAAAGCATTGCAGCTTCACTATGACTTAAAAGGAAAGATTGAAGTCATTTCCCGCAAGCACATTACCACCAGAGAGGATCTGTCTCTGCTGTACACCCCAGGCGTGGCCGAGCCATGCCGCCAGATCGCAGCAGACTATGAGAAATCCTTCCAGCTGACCCGCCGCTCCAACCTGGTGGCGGTTATTACAGACGGCACCGCTGTTCTTGGACTGGGCGATATCGGCCCTGCCGCAGGTATGCCGGTTATGGAAGGAAAATGCGCCCTGTTTAAGGAGTTTGCCGATGTAGACGCATTCCCCATCTGCATCGATTCCAAGGATACCGATACCATTGTCAACACCATCGCCCTGATCTCCAAAAGCTTTGGCGGCATCAACTTAGAGGATATCGCCGCTCCCAGATGCTTTGAGATCGAGCGCCGCTTAAAAGAAGTCTGCGACATTCCGGTATTCCACGATGACCAGCACGGCACCGCCATTGTGGTTGCCGCCGCTCTGATCAATGCCATGAAGGTAACTGGCAAGGAGATGGGCAAGATGCGGATCGTCATCAACGGAGCCGGAGCTGCCGGAATCGCAATCGGAAAGCTTCTTATTAGTATGGGCTTCGGCAATGTGATCATGTGCGATATCAACGGGATTATCTGCGAGGGTGATGAGGGATTAAATTCCGGACAGGAGGAGATCTCCCATATCAGCAACTTAAATAAGGAACACGGACTGCTGGCCGACGCATTAAAGGGCGCTGATGCCTTCGTAGGCGTATCCCGCCCCGGCCTGGTAACAAAGGACATGGTTGCCACGATGAATAAGGGAATCGTATTCGCAATGGCCAATCCGGTTCCGGAGATCATGCCGGAGGAGTCTAAGGCAGGAGGCGCTGCGGTAATCGGTACCGGACGCTCCGACTATCCCAACCAGATCAACAATGTGCTGATCTTCCCAGGCATCTTTAAGGGAGCGCTGTCGGTCCGCGCAAAGGAGATCACCGAATCCATGAAGCAGAGAGCTGCTTATGCCATTGCAAGCATGATTCCAGACGAAGAGTTAAATGCGGAGAACATTATTCCGTCTGCGCTGGATAAATCTGTGGCGGATGTGGTGGCAAAGGCTGTGGCAGAAACCGCTATTGAAGAAGGAATTGCACGGGTAAAGCCGGAATAATAGAATGCTATTAAAATATTTTAGATATTTGCTACTTCCCTGAATTTTTTTTAGATTTTTAACCGTATCCTATTGCATCCCGGCAATATTTGGTCTACAATAGAGGTACGTACAATCTGCAAACCAGACAGGAGGAGTTTCACATGAAGAAAGTATATGCTACTACCAATGCACCAGGGGCAATCGGACCCTATTCCCAGGCAGTTCAGGCTGGAAACCTGGTATTCGTATCCGGTCAGCTCCCAATCGACCCAGCTACCGGAGCATTTGCCGGTGACGACATTAAGTCCCAGACCCGTCAGTCCCTGACCAACATCAAAAACATCCTGGCAAGCCAGGGCGTTGACATGAGCCAGGTGATTCGTGTTGGTGTATTCTTAAAGGACATGAACATGTTCGGCGATATGAACGGGGTATACGGAGAGTTCTTTGAGAAGGATTATCCAGCCAGAGCAGCCGTAGAGGTAGCACGCCTTCCGAAGGACGCTTTAGTTGAGATCGAGGCTGTGGCTTACATCGAATAATCCGTCGTAACTATTCAGTAGGTCTGCGCAGGGTCTGCCCCAGCGAAGCGAGGGTACTTGCTGCGCTGACCGTAAGAAAATGTGGAATAGCAGACAAAAATCCATTCAAGAAAGGAATCTGCTGAAGCAGTTCAGCCTGAACAAAGAAAAACAAAACGCGGCCTGAAGGTTCTGCCTTGGGGCCGCGCTTTTTCATTCCGCCTGCTTGGTTTTCCGAATATCTTCTATCTTTTTCCGGCGCTGATAATTTCTCCGATTATCAGCT
>JAUNOF010000160.1 GCA_030537215.1 Lachnospiraceae bacterium | reverse complement strand
CATCGATTTTCCCTATAATATTTGACAACCCATAGGATTTATGGTAAGATAACCACGTTTTGAGTAGGGCAAATGGCCGCTGCTGCGATACCGCAAGGCCGCAGGAGAGGAAAGTCCGGGCTTCACAGGGCAGGATGCCAGATAACGTCTGGTGGAGGCGACTCCAAGGAAAGTGCAACAGAAATAAACCGCTGCCGACAGCTTCTGCCGGCAGTAAGGGTGGAAAGGCAGTGTAAGAGACTACCGCCTGGCTGGTAACAGACAGGGCTCTGTAAACCCCATCCGAAGCAAGATCAAACAGGAAGCATAAGGCGGCCCGTCTGCTTCCGGGTAGGTTGCTTGAGGCTGCCGGTGACGGCAGTCCTAGATAGATGGCCATTCAACGACATAACCCGGCTTATCGCTCTGCTCAATTTTTGAAAAGCTGAAAGCTGCGGATTACAGACCTTTCGCCGGAGTACCCCATAGAAAAGGAGGAAGGGACGCAGCAGAACATTACGAAGGAAAGA
Source organism: Lachnospiraceae bacterium (assembly GCA_030537215.1). GTDB lineage: Bacteria > Bacillota > Clostridia > Lachnospirales > Lachnospiraceae > Caccovicinus. Next base: position 6,747 of record JAUNOF010000160.1, on the reverse strand, counting down.
AGCGGTATGCTTGGCGATGACTGCGGATCGGCCAGGCGTTCAGGATGGAGGGTAACATGGGTTACGAGATTACAGGACGCACAAAATTGATCTGCCTGCTGGGAAGCCCGGTAGGTCATTCCAAATCCCCGATGATGCACAATGAAAGCTTCCGCGAGCTGGGATTGGATTACTGTTACATGGCGTTTGATGTGAATGAAGATACGCTGGAGACAGCGGTTGAGGGCTTAAAGGCCATGGGAGCCAGAGGCATGAACATGACCATGCCATGCAAGAACAAGATCGTAAAGCTCTGCGATAAGCTGTCTCCGGCAGCTGAGATCTGCGGTGCAGCCAATACCGTTGTGATTGATGAGGACGGCACCATGACCGGTTATACCACCGACGGAGCCGGATTCTTCACTTCCTGCCGGGAAGAGGGCTTTGAGATATCCGGCAAGAAGATGACCCTGATGGGCGCAGGCGGAGCAGGAACGGCGATCCTGGTACAGGCGGCCCTGGACGGCGCCTCAGAGATCGCGCTGTTTACCAGAAGCAGCAGTCCATTTATAAGCCGTACCCTTCGGGTGGTGGAGCAGCTTAAGGAGAGAACCTCCTGCAGGCTTACTGTTTATGATTATGATGACGCTGCATTAAAAAGAGAGATTCACAGCAGCGATCTTCTGGTAAATGGAACCAATGTGGGCATGGCGCCCAATGCAGAGGGATGTCTGATTCCAGATCCATCCTTTTTCCATCCTGGACTGGTGGTTGCAGATGTAATTTACAATCCACTGGAAACGAAGATGGTAAAGATGGCCAAGGAAGCTGGCTGCAAGGCATTTGGCGGCAATGGTATGCTGCTGTATCAGGGCGCAGAGGCATTCCGGCTGTGGACCGGCGCGGATATGCCGGTTGATCTGGTGAGAGAGAAGTATTTTTAAACGCTGTATTGAGAAGCTGTACAGTGAGTTCTCATAAATAACGTGGAGTAATGGTTTTGGGTACCGTCGGCCGTTTTGGCCGGCGGTATTTTTATGATGAAAGGAGAGATTATGCTGTTTGCCTGAATCAAATCCCCCGGAAGCGGAAGGTAAACTCCAGATGCTGGTCAGCAGGAATCAGGTATTCCGGATGGGTCTGTGCGCCCCAGCTGTCATCGCCTCCCACACCCATCTGCATGAGAGCAGCGCGGATCACCGTGTAATCTACCTGGGGAAGTTCGTATGGATGGCGGGCATTTTCCATCTCGTGGGGTGTCCATGGAAGAGCGGAGAAGCTCATGCTGTCGCCCTCAAACATCAGACCTCTGCCAAGGCGGTTAGTTACCTTCGCCCAGCGGACACCGATCTTGTTTCCGGTTTCCTGAGGAACGATATAGCGTGCAACATTGTCAGATACCTGGTTTTTATAAATGCCAAGCTTGGCCCCCCTGCAGCGGTCTGCATATGTTTCCTCAGGTCCCATTCCATACCATTCTAACTGATTGTAATCTGCGTTTATTTTCATGATCATTCCGAATTCCGGCATACTGGGCAGTCCCTTGACCGGATCGTAGTTCAAGGTTACTTCAATAGTTCCATCGCCGTATACGGTGTATGCGGTCCTGCAATAGGCAGCGGGTGAGGTTGGAAGGGCATAACAGTAGGTAATGGTAGCGCTGTTTTCCCGTTCCTCCAAAATCGGATCTCCGGGGATATATCCCTCCTGCTTCAGACCAATGAAGTTTTTGTGGGACAGGTAAAGGCTGGCCAGCTTCCACTGTCCGCAGCGCATTGCCATTCCGTTTCCTTCGTCATTGTCTACCGGAGCTCTCCAGAAATTAGGCTTGGGGATGCTCTCGATCATCTCCACACCGGCGTAGCGGTAGGAAACCAGGCCGCCCACCAGATAAGAGAACAGTACATCAAAGTTTTCTCCCTTTACACCGATATTTACCTTGCCTTTTATTACCTTGATTTTCTTGTGGCAGGCATAGCCTTTGGAATGGGCAGAGGCTTCAACAGTGTATACATACTGTCCGAAGGCCACTTCATGTCCGGCCTTTGCCCATGGCAGGGATGCTTTCAGACGGAAGGATACGGTTACGGTATACTCTCCGGCCTGCTCCGGCGCCGGGATGGGCAGCGGATATTCCTGCTGGGATAAGGGCGCAACATCGGCTGCCAGGGCGGCCTGACTTACCAGACGTCCATTTTGGGCAAGGGTGACGATACACTGGAATTCACTGGTGCGCACAAACAGATTTTTGTTTTTCACCAGCACCTTGTCCTTGCTTACTTCGGCGGTAATATTCTGGTAATTAAATTTTACTTCCTGCATTTTCGGAGATGGGGCGCGGTCGCCTCCATATACAATGCCGTTGGCGCTGAAGTTATAGTCGGTGGGACGCTCGCCGAAATCTCCGCCATAGGCCTGAAATTCCTTGCCGTAACGGTCTTTTTTCGTAATGGTCTGATCCACATAATCCCAGATAAAGCCGCCCTGGTATAAAGGCTCTCTGTCGCTTAAGTCGGTGTATTTGTGCATAGCGCCGCAGGAGTTGCCCATGGCATGGGTGTATTCACAGCAGATAAAGGGCTTCTCCCGGTGCTCACGAAGGAATGCTTCGATTGCTGCGGCAGAAGGATACATCTGGCTTTCCATATCGCTGGAATCGTTGTAGCGCCGGTCCTGGAAAACGCCTTCATAATGCACCAGTCTGGCAGGGTCAAGCTCCCGGAACCGATCCGCCATCTTTTGGATCACGGAACCGCCATAGGATTCATTGCCGCAGGACCAGATCAGGATGGAGGGATGGTTCTTATCCCGCTGGTAAATGGAATTGACCCGGTCAAGCAGCGCTGCCTCCCAGCAGGGCTTATCGCCCGGAATCACAAGACTGTAGTCGCCGCCATGGAGCAGCTGATCCCAGGAGCCGTGTGTTTCCATATTGTTCTCATCCATCAGGTAGATGCCATATACGTCGCATAAAGGATAAAGGGCAGAATCGTTAGGATAATGGCAGGTACGGATGGCGTTGATATTATTTCGCTTCATGGTCATAATATCAAGAAGCAGCTCATCCTCCTGGGGAATTCGCCCTGCTCTGGAACTGAATTCATGGCGGTTAACGCCTTTGAACACAATTCGTTTGCCGTTCAGGCACATAAGCCCGTCCTTCATCTCAAACCGGCGGAAGCCTACGCCCTGGGCAATGACTTCCATAATATGGTTCTGTTCATCCATAACCGTAAGCAGAAGCTCGTACAGGTGGGGCTCCTCTGCACTCCACAGATGAAAGCCCTCCAGAGGCAGATTCAGATGGCCTTCCCCCTGGGCAAGTGTAAATTCGGATTCCGCGAATACATGGTTCGGCTCTTGGTCAAGGTCTGTGATCCTGCTGCCGGGAAACCGATAGAGAGGCATTTGGGAAAGGGTAGCCTTAACCTTGCCGCTGCCCTGAGCCTTCACATCAATCTGTAAATTTCCTCTGGTAAAGGAATCATCCAGCAGGGTCTGTACCTTCAGATCATCAATATGAACTGCAGGCTTGGTATAGAGATACACATCCCGGAAAATACCGGAGAAGCGGTAAAAATCCTGGCTTTCTGCCCAGCTTCCGCTTGCCCATTTATATACCTGCACAGCCAGCTTGTTTTCCCCTTCTATCAGGTATGGAGTCAGATCAAAGTCAGAAGGAGTAAAGCTGTCCTCGCTGTATCCCACATAATGGCCGTTCATCCACAGGGCCATAGCGCTCTCTGCTCCCTGGAAGGAAATATACAGCGGTTGCCCCTTCATGGATTCTGGAATCTGGAAATATTTTACATAGCTTGCGGTAGGGTTAAATTCCGTGGGAATTTCTCCGTCCCAGATCTCTTCACGGCCATCCCAGGGGTATTGGGTATTGACATAAGCCGGAACATCCCAGCCTTCCATCTGGATATGGGCAGGCACCCGGATGTCGGCCCAGTTTTTACAGTTGTAATCCATGGCTTCAAAGCCCTTGACCATATCGTCAAGATTCCGGCCGTAGGAAAATTTCCAGATACCATTCAGGGAATAACGGAAGGGATTTTCCTGACTTCTTAAATGGTCTTCGCTTGGATAGTACACATGATCGGAATGTGCCGGAAGGGTATTTTCCTTAAAAAATGTACTGTCCTTTAATCGTTCAAAATGAAACATGATTAGCCTCCTCGTATATTGCGTTTCCCATTGACAGGATTTCTCTCTCCTGTCCTTGTGATTGCTATTATGTGGAAAATCAGAGGGATGTTCAATATAAAAAATGTGCAATTATATGGAAAAATGTTGTATTGTGATGACGGATCTATTATACTGGAAGAAATGGCGGACGGGAATACGCCGAAGAGAAGAAGAGGGGAGGATGGCCATGGAGGGTACATACCGATATGCCTATTTTGCCACGGATAAGCTTCTGAATTCATTGTCGGTATACAATGCGGGCTATGAAAAATGTCATGCCGGTTATCAGTGGGGGCCCGGAGTAAGGGATCATTACCTGATTCATCATATTATCCGGGGAAAGGGATGCTATACAGTGGGAAAACGTTCGTATCATCTGGGGGCAGGAGATACGTTTCTGCTGTTTCCTAATGTGGAAGCGGTCTACCGCGCCGACACGGATGATCCCTGGGAATACGCCTGGGTAGGATTTGCGGGAAACGATGCCTATTCCATGATTGCTGGTACTGATTTTTCCTATGAAGAGCCGGTTCTGAACCAGACAGCCATCAGCCAGGAGCTGTTTCAGAAGATACGAGCGGTTTATGAGGTAAATGGAAATACCTTTGAGGACGCAGTGTCCATGACAGGAGAGCTGTATTCCCTGATGGGATTTCTGATGAAGCATTCCAGCCAGAAAAAGAAAAACGAAAATTATAAGCTGAATTATGTGGAACGTGCCAGGAAATATATGGAAGAAAAGTATTCGTATCCCATTACTGTTGAGGATGTAGCAGCTTATACAGGAATCAGCAGAAGCTATCTGTTCCGGTTGTTCTGCAGCGTGGAAAAAAAGTCTCCTAAGGAGTATTTGCTGGAATGCAGGATCCGGCAGGCAGGGCAGCTTCTGAGACAGACAGATCTGTCGGTGCAGAGTATTGCTCATTCGGTTGGATTTGAGGATAACCTGTATTTTTCAAAGGTTTTTAAAAAATACAAAAACTGTACGCCGTCGGAATACCGGAAGATGCAGTGAAAAGAAAGAAGAGGTGTCAGTTATGCCGAAAAAGAAACCAAAACTGGAGTACCGGTACTATGAGATGGAGCCGAACAGCCAGGTACTGGCGCTTCTGGGAGAAGAATGGAGACGATATTACGGCAAGGGAATTGAGAATCTTCATTTTCATAACTTTATGGAAATCGGGGTTTGTCATGAGGGCCATGGAACCTGTATCCTGCGTGATCAGGAATTTGCCTTTGAGGGAGAGTGTATTGTGATCATACCCCCCAATTATCCCCATACCAATAACTCCGATCCGGACACCCTTGCATTTTGGGAATGGATGTACTTTGATATTGACAGCATTCTGCAGGATATGAAGAATTTATCAAGGAGTAAGTTGGATACGGAAGAAATGCAGCGCATCTTATACGCTTCTCCGTTTTTCTTTCATCAGCAGGAGCATATAAAAATCAGCTGGATTATTCTGGAAATACGCAGGGAATGCGAACGAAAAGAGCTTATGTATCAGGAAAAGCTGAAGGGACTTCTGCAGTCGTTTGTGGTGGAGCTTTTGCGGATGCACCATATGGAGGATAACATGTCCAGCAAGAACGCCAGAAGCTTTCAGATCGCTCCTGCTCTGAATTATGTAAGGATGCACTACAGGGAAGAGATCCGGATCAAGGATCTTGCAGATGTATGCGGTATCAGCGAGAGCCGCTTCCGCGGAATTTTTCAGGAATGTATGAATATGATGCCCAACGATTATGTAAATCTGATTCGGATCCGGGAGGCCAGCAAGATCCTTCAAAACAGCTATGCTGCCATGGATGAGGTGGCATTTCGGGTAGGATATGGAAACGTATCCTCCTTTAACCGGAATTTTAAGAAGATAATTGGTATGACGCCGTATCAGTGGAAACGCTCTCCCGATAATTATCTGGGGCAGATGCTGGATTATAAGATCAGCGCATTGAAAGGATGGTAAGAGGGATGAATTACAGATTAGTAAAAGAGGTTCAGAAACGGACCAGGAAATCCACAGATCTGCTGAAAAAAGCGATGGTTTTCCTTTGTGTCCTGTTTGTGCTTGCAGGGATCGTACTGGACCGGGGCATGATGTTTCTTGCTCTGCTTACAGCGGGAATGTATTTTCTTTACGATGCTTACGGCACAGAGGATTATGAATATATAATGGAGGACAATGTTTTTACCATTATCGTGATTCGGGGAAATCGTTTCCGGAAAACTGCGCATCAGCTGGATTTAAAGGATCTGGAGATAGTGGCGCCAAGTCGGCACCAGGCGGTGGCCAGATACCGGAAGAAGGGAGGAGAGGAAACGCTCCCCAAATATGACTATACCTCCTATGAGCCGGATATCCCCTACTATACCATGATCATTACGGAAAATAAGAAAAAGATCAAGCTGCTTCTGGATTTGGATGAAGATATGCTTCGCAGGATGAAGCGTATGTATCCCGATAAGGTTTTTTGTGAATAGCCCTCCGGGCAGGATGAGTCAAAAACGTGAGTGCTTTTATAGGGCTGTTTCACGAAGAAATACAAAAATAGAATAAAGCTTTTTAAAAAGCC